>DATJUS010000098.1:0-43692 GCA_035502175.1 Rhizomicrobium sp. | reverse complement strand
GGCCATCCAGTACCGCTTGCGCTATGGATGGCCGGGTCAAGCCCGGCCATGACGATTAGGGGAGCTTCCGGAACGGCGCGTGTTCGGCAAGCTCTTCGATGTGTTCGGCTATGGCTTCGCGTTCGTGCTTGAGATAGTCGTCGACCGCGCGGCGCAAGCCGGGATGCGCGATGTAGTGCGCGCTGTAAGTTGTCGCAGGCATATAGCCACGCATCAGCTTGTGCTCGCCCTGTGCGCCGGCTTCGACCTTGCGCAAGCCGCGCGCGATCGCGAAATCGATGGCCTGGTAGTAGCAGGTCTCGAAATGCAGGAACGGAACGAACTCGGTGCAGCCCCAGTTGCGGCCGAACAGGATGCCGTCGCCGAAGAAGTTGAGCGCGCCGGCGATGTAGTGGCTGTTGCGCTTCGCCATCACCAACAGGATCTGGTCGGCCATGCTCGCGCTGACGCGGCTGAAGAATTCGCGCGTGAGGTAAGGGTGGCCCCATTTGCGGCCGCCGGTATCCATGTAGAACTCGAAGAACTGGTCCCAAACAGCTTCCGTCAGATCGCTGCCTGTCAGCCAGTCGAATTCGATACGCTCAGCGTGAACTGCGTCGCGTTCCTTGCGCAGGTTTTTGCGCTTGGAGGAATTCAGCTCGGCCAGAAACTGGTCGAAGCTCGTGTAACCGCGATTCTCCCAATGAAATTGCTGGTCGGTGCGCAGCAGATATCCCGCCGCGCCCGCCGCGCGCCATTCGTCCTCCGTCAGGAACGTGATGTGCAGCGACGATGCGTGAAGCTCCTTCACCGCATTCGCACCCGTCGAGAGCAACGCCGCGCGCATTGCATCGTCGTCGACACCGGGCGCGATCAGCATCCGCCGTCCCGTCGCAGGTGTGAAGGGAACGCTCGCCTGAAGCTTCGGATAATAGTCGCCACCCGCGCGCTCCAGCGCATCGGCCCAGGCGTGGTCGAAGACGTATTCGCCCTGGCTGTGGTTCTTCAGATAGAGAGGCAGGATGCCTTCGATGCGCCCGTCGCGTTCGACAACGAGATGCAGGGGACGCCAGCCTGTCTTTGCTGTGGCAGAGCCCGATCCTTCGACGGCATCGAAGAATTCATAGCGTGTGAAAGGGTTCTCGATCCCAGCGCAGGCGTTCCAGGCCGTGCGCCCGACATCGAACGCGCGGCCTGCCAGACGTGCGGTGAACTCCGAACCCGTCACGCGATCTCGAACACCGCCTCGACTTCGGCGGCCACGCCACGCGGAAGCGAACCTGCGCCAACCGCGGCGCGTGCATGCTTGCCCGCATCGCCAAACACTTCCTGGAACAGATCGGATGCGCCATTGGCGACTTCGGGATGCTGCGTGAAATCCGGCACCGCGTTCACGAACACGCCAACTTTCACGCACCGCGTCACGCGGTCGAGATCGCCGCCGCACGCGGCCTTCACCTGCGCGATGACGTTGATCGCGCACAGCCGGGCCGCGGCTTTTCCGTCCTCAAGCGAGATATCGGCGCCGACTTTGCCGACATATTTCAGGCCATCCGCAGCCATCGTGACCTGCCCGGAGATAAAGACCATGTTCCCGGTGACGACATAAGGCACATAGCTCGCCACCGGCGCGGGCGGGGCGGGCAGGGTGATGTTCAATTCTTGCAGACGCGCGTCAATCTTGCCGGGCATGGGTCTTCCTTTCGTGATAGGCGAAGCTACCGCGCCGCCGCGCGCCACGCTATAGAAAGCCCGATGATGGAACGCCTTGACGCAGACGATCCGTGCCCCGTGCGCGACGGTTTCACATGGCCAGCCGAATGGTCGGAGCATGTGCGCACCTGGATGTGTTGGCCTTGCCGCACCGAAGCGTGGGGCGGGCCGGAAGGCTTGCTGCGCGCCAAGCAGGCGTTTGCGCGTGTCGCGCGCGCGATCTCGACGTTCGAGCCGGTGAGGATGGCCGTGCGACCCGACGATGCGGCGGAAGTTCAGCTGGCTTGCGCGAACAAGGTCGACACGTTCGCGGTGCCGCTGGACGACAGTTGGGCGCGTGACATGGGCCCGACATTCCTGCGTGGAGGGGATGGCGCGCGCGCGGCGGTCCAGTGGCGGTTCAATGCCTGGGGCAACAAGTATCAACCCTATAACGAAGACGCGCAGCTTGCGACACGGATCGCCAAGGAATGTGGCGTGCGCGTGTATGACGCCCCGCTGTTCAACGAAGGTGGCGCGATCCATAGCGACGGGCAGGGCACGCTGCTGACGATGGAGCAGACGCTCCTGAATGTGAATCGCAATGCGAACCTCACGCAGCAGGAGGTCGAGGAAGTCCTGGCACTCTATGCCGGTGCGCGCCGCGTGATCTGGCTTGGCGAGGGATTTTCCGACGAAGAGACCGATGGCCATGTCGACAATATTGCCTGTTTTGTCGCCCCGGGACGCGTGCTGGTAGGAGTGCAGCCGAGCAAATCGCATCCCGACTACGAGCCGGCGCGAGAGGTCGTGCGTCGCCTCAAGGCTGCGCGCGATGCGAACGGCGATGCGATCGACGTGATCGAAATTGAGCAGCCGCGCAAGGAACGTGTGGATTGGAACGGCCGCCTGATGCAGGCGAGCTATATCAACTTCTATCTGCCCAACGGGGGCGTTGTGATGCCGTCGTTCGACGATCCGAATGACGAAAAAGCGCGCGCATTGCTCGCGACCTGTTTCCCCGATCGCGACATTCTCCAGATCGACGCGCTCGATATCGTCGAGGGCGGCGGCGGCATCCACTGCATCACCCAGCAGGAACCGGCATGAGAAAGATCACGCTTGCAGCCTCGCAGTTCGCCTGTTCGTGGGATGCGCCGAAGAATGTCGCGAAAGCAAAGGAGCTTGTGCGCGCCGCGGCGGCGAAGGGTGCGAACGCGATCCTGATCCAGGAATTGTTCGAGACGCCGTATTTCTGTCAGGACCAGTTGGTCGACCATTTCAAGCTCGCCGCCCCGGCGGAGGGCAACCCATTGATCGCGGGGATGTCCGATCTCGCGAAAGAACTCGGCGTCGTGTTGCCGGTCAGCTTCTTTGAGAAGGCCGGTCACGCGCATTTCAATTCTCTGGCAATGATCGATGCGGACGGCCGTGTGCTCGGCATCTATCGCAAATCGCACATCCCCGACGGCCCGGGCTATCAGGAGAAGTATTACTTCACGCCCGGCGACACCGGCTTCAAGGTCTGGAACACGAAGTTCGGAACGATGGGTGTCGGCATCTGCTGGGATCAGTGGTTCCCGGAAGGCGCGCGGACGATGGCGCTGATGGGTGCGGAAATTCTGTTCTATCCGACCGCCATCGGCACAGAGCCACCGCCGGCGCCGCCGGTCGATAGCCGCGATCACTGGCGGCGCACGATGCAGGGCCATGCCGCCGCGAACATGACGCCGCTCGTCGCTTCCAACCGTATCGGAACGGAAAAGAGTTGCGCCGAAGGCAGTTCAAGCGAGATGACGTTCTACGGCTCCTCCTTCATCGCCGATGAAACCGGCGGTCTGGTCGCCGAAATGGGCCGCAGGGAAGAGGGCATCATCACGGCCTCATTCGATCTCGACGCCATCGCGCGCGCGCGCACGTCCTGGGGTCTGTTCCGCGACCGCAGGCCGGATCTTTATCGCGTGATCGGAAGTCACGACGGCCGTTGATCTCAGTCTTCTGAGTCTTCTTCGTCTACTGCTGCTTTTGCAGCGCGCCGCTTTGCGCGTCGTTCGGTCCAGCGATCGTTCATGGCGTGGAGTTTTTCAACGACTCGCCGGTCGACATCGGGCATCGCGAGAACATGGTTGTGATGAACCTCGCCGATCTCGCGGTAGCCGAGCGAAAGGATGTTCTGCTCGTGCCATTCCGGGCTTTTGGGAAGTGTCTCCAGAACAACAAGGGGCCGGCAACGTTTCATAAGCCCAAGTGCGCCCTCCAGCGCTTGCTGTTCGTACTCTTCAACGTCGAGCTGTAACACCGAGATGTGTCTGTCATGCGGGATTACTTCGTCCAACGCCACGATAGGCACGGATTCGTAGGCTTCACCGGCGGCTTCTTGTTCTACCAATCGGCTGGCTCCGCCGTGCGCTTCGCCATCTAAGGAGATGCACAACGACCCGGACCCTTGCCGCGCGCCGAGACCCGCATTGGTCAAGATAACATTGGTGAGGCTGTTCAGCGCGATGGTTTGCTGCGCGCACAGGAAGTTTTCACGCGACGGCTCGAATGCCCAGAGGCGCGCGCCGGGCTGCAAGGCTTTTGACAGGCCAGGCAGGAAGTCACCGAAGAACGTCCCGGCATGGACGATGTCCCCATTGCCGCAATTGTTCGCGACGAAACGGATCGTGCCCTGCTCCCAGACGCGCCCGGCGAGAATGGCTCGCGCTGCGGGCCGTGCGCTCGAAGATTTGGGCACGCAGAAGCGGCCGTATTTGTTCTCTCCGATGATGTGATCCGGAAGGCTCATCGTGCCGGTGTGCGCAAGCCGCGCCCCTTGCCAAGCGCCTCGCCGCCGAACTTCGCGCGGACCTTGTCCATCGCATGCTCGGCCTTGGCGCGCTTGCCTGCGCCCTTGTCGACGAGATCGTCTGGGTCGCATTCACTCGCGTTGCAGATGTTGTGCAGGCCCGCGCCGATGAGGCGGTAATAGGTGCCGTCGATCTCGCGTTTCAGCATCTCGCGTGCAACCCGGAATATGCGGTCGGCGAGCTGCGTCGGTGCATCGAGCGACATGCTGCGCGTCTTGATCTTGAACCCGCCGGTGCGGAGCTTGAGTGTGACGGTGCGGCCGCCGAGGTCCATCGCTTTCGCGCGCGCGGACACGCGCTCGCATTGCCGCCAGAGGATTTTCTCCAGCTCGTCGTAATCGGCGAGGTTCTCGTTGAAGGTGGTCTCGGAAGAGATGCTCTTCATCTCGCCGGAAGGATCGACGGTACGCGAGTCTTGCGCATGCGCGGCGCGATAGAGCCACAGCCCCGTGCTGCCATAGCGGCGGGCGAGGTCGCGTTCGTCGGCGTCCTGGAGTTGACCGATATGGGTGATGCCGTCCTTCGCGAGTTTGGCCTGAAGTGCTGCACCTGCGCCGCGGATCATGCCGACCGGCTTGTCGCGCAGGAACGAGACCGCTTCCGCTTCTCCAATCACGGCAAAGCCGCGCGGCTTGTCGATCTCACTGGCGAGCTTGGCCAGAAATTTGTTGTAGGAGAGGCCGATGGAAACCGTGATGCCGACCTCGGCCTCGATGCGCTTCGCCAGCGCTGCCATCGTCTTCGCCGCGCTGCGGCCGTGGAGTTGCTCGGTACCGGAGAGATCGAGATAGGCTTCGTCCAGCGATAGCGGCTGCACCATCGGCGTCAGGTCACGCATCATCGCGCGCACACGGCGGCCTTCTTCGACATACTTCGCCATCCGCGGCTTGATGACGACGGCCTTGGGGCAGAGCTTCAGGGCTTTGAACATCGGCATTGCGGAACGCACGCCGTCGATGCGTGCGATGTAGCAGCAGGTCGAGACGACGCCGCGCTTGCCGCCGCCCACGATCACCGGCTTGGCGGCGAGGCTGGGATCGTCGCGCTTCTCGATTGCGGCATAGAACGCATCGCAATCCAGATGGGCGATGGTCAGCGTGTTCAGCTCCGCGTGCGATACGATGCGATGGCCGCGGCATTGCGCACACCGCGTCGCGCCGTCGGCGGCATCGGTGAGGCAGTCACGGCAAAACGCGCTCATTTTTCCGGCCAGAGCCACGCCGCGCCGCGCACACCGCTGGAGTCGCCATGCTTGTTCTTCAGGATAGCGGTCGGGCCCTGTGGCGAGAATGCATAGCTTTCGACCCGCTTGGGCAGTTCGTCGTAGAGCAGATCGATGTTCGACAGCCCGCCGCCGATCACGATGGCGTCGGGGTCGAGGATGTTCACCAAGGACGCTATGGACCGCGCGAAGCGGTCGAGGAAACGCTCCATCGCGAATTTCGCGTCCGCGTCGCCGCGTAAAGCTGCGGCACCGATCTCGGCGGCTTTGAGAGATTTGCCGGTGCGTTCCCTGAACCGCGCTTCGAAAGCGGGGCCGCTGCACCACGCCTCGATGCAGCCTTTGCGCCCGCAATAACATTGCGGTGCATCCTGGACTTCATCGATGCTTGGGCCGGGCAGGGGGTTGTGGCCCCACTCGCCCGCGATCGCGTGCGCGCCGGTCAATGCCTTTCCGCCGACGCAGACACCGCCGCCGACGCCAGTGCCTGCGATAATCCCGAAAACGATGTCACATCCTGCCGCAGCGCCGTCGCTCGCCTCGGAGAGCGCAAAACAATTGGCGTCATTCGCCACGCGCACGTCCCGTCCAAGCGCCGCGCCCAGGTCCTTGTCCAGCGGATGGCCGATAAGCCGCGTGGCATTGGCGTTCTTCACAAATCCGGTGACCGGGCTGATCGTGCCGGGAATTGCGACCCCCACGGTGCCGCTCATGCTCAGCTCGGATTCCGCGCCGACCACGAGATCGCGCATGGTGAGGATGACCTCGTCATAGGATTCTTTCGGCGTGGGAACGCGGCGGCGGACAAGCTCACGGCCGTCGTCGCCGAGTGCGATGATCTCCGTCTTGGTGCCGCCGAGGTCGATGCCTAAACGCATTTCATGCCTTCAACTGCTCACGAATGAACGACACCGCCGACGGCCAATCCGGCGCGTAATGATGCGCGTGTGGCGAGGGCGCGAGCAACGGCTTCAGTCGTTCATCCCCTATCAAATGGACTCGAAAGACGCCTGGGGCGTGCTCCGCCGCGGAGGCCAGTTGCTGTGGGATATCATCCACGAAGAATGCCGGCGCGTCTGCCCGGTTCGCCAGATCGCTCACTGTGGGACCTTTCGGGCCGCTGTTAGCGATGAGCGGGAGGTCCAGCCCGAGGGTCATGAGGTTGCGCTTGCGTGGTCCCGCCTGCGCCGGAGAGACGTTGGTCAGGACCGCAATGCTGGCGGTATTTTTGAGCGCTGTCACCGCCGCCTGGGCGCCCTCGACGGCCTCAAGCCAGTCCAGATCACTGCGAAATTCCTCCAGCAGCGCCGTCACCTCCACGTCGAGGACGGGCGTGTTGTCGTCGAGCCGCTTGACGTTGCCGTGCAGGCGATAGCTTGAGAGGTCCAGGTACAGACCGCGTTCGCGCAGGAACTTGTCGAAACCGGCAACGAATTGCAGAAGCACTTCGTCGGCGTCGACAATGACCAGCGGCTTGCCGCGTGCGATCCGAGGCAAGGCCGCGCCAAGACTGAATTCCGCGCTCACGCTTGTTCCGAGTGGATGTGGTCCAGCATTTCAAAGCGGCATTCGTCAAACCAACTCTGATCGTCCTGCTCGCAGACCCGGCGTATGAAATCGCCGTAGCGGCGCAGCATCTCCGTATTTTCCTCTTGGCTCAATTCGTCGCGATAGCGGCTTCGCTTGGCTTTGTTGCGCTGTGTTGCCGCTTCGTGGAAGGCATAGTGCTTCGCCGCTTCCCGGTCGCAGGTGACATTCAGCGCCTTCTCGATCCGATTGATCGCGTCGTCCGGTAGAAAGCCGACCGTGTCATAGTCGAGCCGGACGGCGCCCTGGACGCTTGCCCATTTGCGGAACTCGAGAATGCGGTTGCGGACATTGCGCAGCACGCGCCGGCCTTCCGCATTCTCGACGAACGCATCGAAGCCCTGCTTCTTCGCGCGATCCGCAGCGTCGCGCAGCGAGAGAACCATTTCCCGCGGGTCGCGGTATGAGGCGAAGATCTGAAGTTCGCCCCTGGCCTGCATCTCCTCGAACCATCCGAACAGTGGATCGGGGAAATCGGTGTGGGTCTTGATCGCGATTTTTCGATTCGGACCGATTCGCGTCATCAGAGCCGTGAGTTTTTCTTTTTCGACGCCGCGGATGAAGTTCCGTTTTCCAGGGCCGGGCGTCTTCAGGCTCTCGTCACCGGTCTGGTCATTAATGAAGTTCTCCTGCTCGAAGCCGCCATGCTTCAGCACGCCCTTTACCAGCTCGAAGGCGAGCGTGCTTCCGGATTTCGGCATGCCGTAACAGAGGACGAGCATCTCTTAACTGCCGGACAAGGTGTGGCGGGCCATGTGAACGGCGCGCACATCAGTTTGCGAATCGCTGCAAAAGTCGACCAGAAGCTGCTCATTCGCCAGCAGAAAATCCAATAGCGAAACCAGAAAATCCGGCTCGTCCGCCTGGGCGCGCAGGCTTGCCCTGTCCGCGCCGGACAGATCGAGGAAGCGGTCGAGGTCGGGGCTGGAATTCACCAGAAATGCCAACCCTTTGAGGGCGATTGTGGCGGCCTGATCGGTGGTCATCGAAGTGGCATCGTCAAGGGAGCGTTAAGACATCCCATCTAATACTGGGTCACCTGGACGGTAGCCAGCCAAGAGGCCGTTTTTGGCCAGTCCGCGATTGGGCGCGTGCGCGCTTTGGAGAGTCAAGTGATGGATGCCAAGACCAAGACGGTTTTGATCGTGGAAGACAACGAGCTCAACATGAAGCTCTTTCATGATCTTCTGGATGCGCACGGCTATCAGATCCTCCAGACCAAGGACGGCATGGAAGCGCTCGACATCGCGCGCGAGCATCATCCCGACCTGATCCTCATGGATATTCAGTTGCCGGAAGTGTCCGGTCTTGAAGTCACGAAGTGGCTGAAGGAAGACGACTCGCTGAAGTCGATCCCCGTTGTCGCCGTCACCGCGTTCGCGATGAAAGGCGACGAGGAAGTCATCCGCCAGGGCGGGTGCGAGGCCTACATCTCCAAGCCGATCTCCGTCACCAGCTTTCTCGATACCGTCCGCCGCTTCATCGGGTAACGAGCAACAACAGATTTTGGGTAGGTCATGACCGCGCGGGTACTGGTCGTTGATGACATCCTCTCGAACGTCAAGCTCCTCGAAGCCAAGCTGAGCGCCGAGTATTTCGAGGTCGTCAGCGCGTATAACGGGCTCGATGCCCTTGCGCGCATGGAAGAGCAGGTCCCGGACATCGTTCTTCTCGACGTCATGATGCCCGGCATGGACGGTTTCGAGGTTTGCCGCCGCATCAAGGCGAATCCAAGGACCGCGCATGTGCCCGTGGTTATGGTGACCGCGCTGGACCAGCCAAGCGACCGCGTTGCCGGTCTCGATGCCGGCGCCGACGATTTCCTGACCAAGCCTGTCGATGATGCCGCGCTGTTCGCACGCGTGCGTAGCCTTGTCCGCCTGAAGATGATGACGGACGAGCTCCGCCTGCGCGAAAACACGGGCCAGAACATGGGTCTGCTGGACGCGACGGACTCGCTTCAGGATGCCAATCCCACGGGCCGCATTCTTGTCATCGAAGATCGCCCGGAATCCGTGGCCTGGTTTGCGGGCGCGTTGCAGCCCGCGCATGAAATTTCCTCGGCTGACACATTTGAAGAAGCGCTGGTGCGGGTGCGTGGCGGCGACTTCGATCTGATCGTGGTCAGCCTGGGCATGCGTGGGTTCGACGGCCTGCGTCTTTGCTCACAGCTGCGCTCCATCCCGGAAGCCCGGCAGGTGCCCATTCTTGTCGTCGTCAGCGACGGCGATCGCCGCAAGTTGACCCAGGCGCTGGAGATGGGCGTCAACGATTATCTGACGCGTCCGGTCGATCGCAATGAGCTCGTTGCCCGTGTGCGCACACAGTTGCGCAAGAAGCGTTACGCCGACCGCCTGCGCCGCAACGTGCAGCTCAGCCTTGAGATGGCGATCACCGACCAGCTCACCGGCCTGCACAATCGCCGCTATATGGCGAGCCATCTCGATAATCTGATGAACCAGGCCACGCGGGCTGGCAAGCCTCTGGCGTTCGTCATCATGGACATCGACTACTTCAAGTCGGTCAATGACAATTACGGTCACGACATCGGTGACGAAGTGCTGCGCGAATTCGCCAAGCGGATTGGCGCAAATGTCCGCGGCATCGATCTGGCTTGCCGCTACGGCGGCGAGGAATTCGTCGTCGTCATGCCAGAGACCGATGCGGCCTATGCCTATGCGGTCGCCGAGCGCTTGCGCAAAAGCATCGAGACGACGCCGATCGATATCGGCAGCCCGCCCGGCAAGCTGAGCATCACCATCAGCATCGGCATCGCGGCGTCGGAAGGCGCAGGCGATACCTCAGACAAGCTCCTGCGTCGTGCTGACCAGGCGCTCTACAGCGCCAAGCGGAACGGCCGGAACCGGGTCGTGGCGGACGCCGCTTAATCGAATCTTCACGACAAAAGCGGGCTTTCCGCCGGGAAACAAAGGTTCCGGAACCACTCCGCCCACCGTTCGTTATCGAACCGTGGGATGAGCGTCATGTACGAGTTGAGCGGATCGCCTGAAATCGTTTCTGATGAGCCTGCATCAGCGGCCTTCCTGCGCGCACAGGCAGAACGATGCCGGCGCCACGCCAAGTCCATCGGCGACGATATGGCGAGCAGGGCACTGGAAGCGCTGGCGCACCAATATGACAGCCAGGCATCGTCGCTCGAGCAGGGCTGAGACGCATCGCAAAAGATTGCTGCTCGGCGCTCCGGGCGTGTTAAGTTCCTATAATGCAGATCGACGTTATCTCAGACACAGTCTGTCCCTGGTGCTTCATCGGCAAGCGGCGTCTTGCGCGCGCGATGGAAATGCGGCCCGAAATCGAATTCGAAGTTCTCTGGCGACCCTATCAACTCGATCCGAATGTGCCGTGCGGTGGCGTTGATCGCGCGGAATATATGAAGGCGAAATTCGGGGAGGGCCCGCGCGTCTCGGCAATGGGTGATGCGCTCAAGGCCGAAGGTCTGCGCGAGGGAATTTCGTTCGCGTTCGAGAAGATCGAGCGGCGTCCGAACACGCTGGATTCGCACCGCCTCATCCGCTGGGCCGCGACGGCTGGCGTCCAGGACGCGGTGGTCGAGCGCTTGTTCTCCGCCTATTTCCTCGAAGGCCGCGATATTGGCGATCCGGCAGTGCTGGAGTTCCTCGCTGCCGATGCCGGCATGGATTCCATTGAAGTTGCTGACCTTCTGTCCGGTGATACCGATCTCGCCAATGTCGAGCGCGAGACCAAGCTAGCCGGCGAGATGGGCATCACGGGCGTGCCAACGTTCATCTTCGCGAACAAGTATGTGCTCTCCGGTGCGCGCGAGGCGGAGGTCCTTGCGCAGGTGATCGACAAGGCGCTGGAAGCGGGCGAAGAGGCAGACGAAGCCGCCGCCGAATAGCGCTTCCGGCGCGTAAACGTTGCCAGCCCTCTTGCGTCTGGTAACGTTTCCCATCGCTATCAGATTCAGGAGTGGCAGATGGGCCCGTTACAGGGAATTCGGATCGTTGAGTTCGCAGGCATCGGGCCCGGGCCGTTCGCGGCGATGCTGCTTTCCGATCTCGGCGCGGAAGTCATCCGCGTCGATCGCAAGGGCGGACGTTCGCCGTCGAAGATGGAAATCTATATGCGCGGCCGCAACGCCGTCGCGCTCGACATGAAGCATCCGGAAGCCGTCGAGACCGCGCTCAAGCTGATCGACAAGGCTGACGCATTGATCGAAGGCTTTCGCCCCGGCGTGATGGAGCGTCTCGGTGTTGGACCCGACATCTGCCTGAAGCGCAATCCGAAACTCGTCTATGGCCGCATGACAGGATGGGGCCAGACCGGGCCACTTGCGATGGCCGCAGGCCACGACATGAATTACATCGCGATCAGCGGCGCCCTGCACGCGATCGGCACGAACGGCACGAAGCCGGTTCCACCGCTCAATCTGGTCGGCGATTTCGGTGGCGGCGCGCTCTATCTCGCCATGGGTGTGCTGGCCGGCATCATCGAAGCGCAGCGTTCCGGCAAGGGGCAGGTCGTGGACACGGCCATGTCGGATGGTGCCGCGTCACTGATGACCATGTTCTACGGCATGACGGCGATGGGCATCTGGAAAGACGAGCGCGGCTCCAACTTGCTCGATGGCGGCGCGCATTTCTACGACACTTACGAGACGAAGGACGGCAAGTATGTCTCCATCGGCTCTATCGAGCCGCAGTTCTACAAGGAGCTGATGGAGAAGACCGGCATCGACGATCCGGCCTTCGCCGCGCAGATGGACCGCAATGCGTGGCCGGCGCTGAAAGAAAAACTCGCCGCCAAGATCAGGACCAAGACGCGCGACGAATGGGACGCGATCATGTCGGGCAGCGATGTCTGCTACGGCCCGGTGCTTTCCATCGCCGAAGCGCCGAAGCATCCGCACAATGTCGCGCGCAAGACGTTCCTCGATATCGACGGTGTGGTGCAGCCCGCGCCCGCGCCGCGCTTCAGCCGCACCGTGCCGGAAGTGCAAGGCCCGCCGCGCGCTGCCGACAATTCAGTCTCGTTGAAAGCTTGGGGCTTCTCGGCGGACGAAGTGGCAAAGCTCGAAGCCGCCGGCGCGATCTGATGGCGGCGCTTCCCGGCACAACCGACCGGCGACGCATCTATCTGATGCGCCACGGCCATGTGGATTATCTCTCGCGTCAGGTTCTGGAGAGCGGAACGCTGCATCAGGTCACGCTGACTGTGCGCGGGAAGAGCGAGGCCGATGCCGCAGGCAAGGCGTTCGCGCATGTGCGTTTCGACCGCGCGGTGTGCTCCGGCTATCCGCGCACGAAAGAGACGGCCGAAGCCGTGCTCGCGCATGTGCCCGGTGCGCCAACGCTGGAGATCGATCCCGATCTAGTCGAGATCCACGGCGGCAAGCCTTCCGCCTCGCGCAGCCGCGAGGAACTTATCCGCACGATGAATTCCTATTTCGAACGCGCCCACGAACCAGGCGCGACCAATCTCGAAGGTGGGGAAGTTTTCGCCGAAGCGCAGGCGCGCGGTGTGCGGGCAATCGAGAAGCTGCTGCATGCCGATGACTGGCACACCGCGCTGGTCGTCGCCCATGAAGGCATCAATCGTCTGATCTTAAGCTGGGCCTGCGGCGCGGGGCTGCACGCGATGAGCTCGTTCGAGCAGGACACGGCTTGCGTCAACATCATCGACTTCGATCTTGGCGCCATCGGCAATGTGCGCCGCGCGCTGGTGAAGGCGGTGAATCTGACGCCGTACAACTATCTGAAGCACGGCATGAACCTGACAAGCCTCGAGGCGATCATGCAGCGCGACGTGAAGGACGTGCCGGTCTAGATCGCGAGTTCGCACCACACCGGCACGTGATCGGACGGCTTTTCCCAGGCGCGGACATGCTTGTCGATTCCGCAGGCTTTGAGACGATCCGCTGCCTGTGGTGACAGCATGATGTGGTCGATGCGGATGCCGTGGTCCTTCTGCCATGCACCCGCCTGATAATCCCAGAACGTGTAGCGGTTGGTCTCCGCATGACAGGCACGGAACGCATCGGTGAGGCCCAGATACTCCAGCTTGCGCAGCGCCGCACGCGATTCCGGCTGATAGAGCGCATCGCCCATCCACGCCTTCGCGTCCCACACATCGTCCGGTGTCGGGATCACGTTGTAATCGCCCATCAGCGCGAACGCTTCTTCGTCGAGAAGCAGGGCCTTCGCGCGCGCGTGCAGGCGTTCGAGCCACGCGAGCTTGTAGGGGAATTTCTCGGTGCCGAGCGGATTGCCGTTCGGTGCATAGATCGAGGCGACGCGGACCGCGCCTTTCTCGCCCGGCACGACGGCTTCCATGTAGCGCGCATGATCGTCGCCATCGCCGCCGGGAAGGCGCGGCGTCACATCCTCCAGCGGCCGGCGCGAGAGGATAGCTACACCGTTATAGGTCTTTTGTCCGTGTACGGCGCAATTGTAGCCGAGTTCCTCGAACGCGGCCGTCGGGAACGCTTCATCGACGCATTTGATCTCCTGCAGAACGGCGACGTCGGGCACGGCTTCCTTGAACCACGCCATCACGGTTTCCAGCCGCGCCTTGATCGAGTTCACGTTCCAGGTGGCAAGTTTCATGGCGAATCCGTGCGCGTTTCGGCTGCGACCTTAGACCGGCGGCAGGCCGGATTTCTTTCGAAAAATGCCCCGAATTGGGTTTGCGGCGGGGAGGGCGCGCGCATATAGTCCCCGACCTTTCGCGAACCGGATTCCCCAATCCGGCGGCCAAAAGCCCAGCGAAATCAATGGCACGGAGCGTGGCGCAGCCTGGTTAGCGCACCAGTCTGGGGGACTGGGGGTCGTGGGTTCAAATCCCGCCGCTCCGACCATGCTCTCTTCATGGGAGCCGGCTGTCATGCCGAAGATCGACGTCTCAACCGTTCCCGAGCGCAAGGGCACTGGATATCCCGCACCGTTCAACGATCACAGCATGGATCGCATCCGGCAGCGACTTGGCAATGCCGGAGGGCTCAAGGATTTCGGTGTCAACCTCATGCACCTGCCGCCCGGCAACTGGTCGAGTCAGCGGCACTGGCATTCTCACGAAGATGAATTCGTTTATGTGCTCGATGGCGAAGTCACGCTGATCGAGGACGATGGTGAGACGGTGCTGCGCGCGGGCGATTGTGCGGCGTTTCCGAAGAACTCTGGCAATGGGCATCACCTGATCAACAGATCGGACGCGATGGCGGTCTATCTGGAAGTGGGCTCGCGCCATCCCGACGACATGACGACCTGCTCCGACATCGACATGAAGAGCGCAAATTCCGACGGCCGCTTCGTGCACAAGGATGGCACGCCCTATCCGGACGGCTAAAGCTTCACGCGCACGCCGGCATAGAGCGAGATGGGCGCGGCGGGGCTGAGGCTGCGCGGGTTGCTGGCGCCGGGAACTTCGCTGATCGGCACGTCTGACGTCGGCGAGAACGCGCCGAAGGTTTCGTATTTTGTGTCGAGCACATTGTCGATCTCGCCCCACAGCTCGATCGTGTCGTTGAGCGCGTAACGCGTGGCAAGGTTCAGCACGAAATAGGCGGGCGTCTTTGGATTGAGGTTGGACTCGTCGCCGCGCAGATATTGCCCGTCGGCGTAACGGCCATCGAGCGAGACCGTCCACGCCGAGGTCACCTGATAATCCGCGCTCAGCTTCAGCATGTTCGCGGGGATGCCGGGCAAGTGATCGCCGGGCACGACGAAGATCAGGCCATCGGGATCCGCGAACGGATTGTCTTCGCTATTCAGCGTGAGCGCGTGGCGGAACGTGGCGTCGGTGTAGGTGTAGCCGAGCGAGAAGCGCCACGGGCCATTGCTGTAGTCGCCGGAAACCTCGATGCCCTGACGGCGCGTCGTGCCGATGTTCTCGAAGAAGGCGCGACCGGTGATCTGGCTGGCGGCGAACAGGATGTCGTTGTTGGCATCGGCGCGATAGATGCCTGCGTGCCAGGTGAAAGCGCCCCCGTTGCTGTCGCTGCCATGCCCGCGCAATCCCGCTTCAACCGTGTGCGAGACGACCTGTTTCAGGTTCGGGTCGGAGACAAAGAAGTTCGTCAGGCTGCACGGTGTGTTCGGATCGGCGCAGGAGAATTCCGCCGGCGTCGGCGCGCGGTTGGCGACGGCGTAGTCGGCGTAGAACGTCGCGCGCGGCGCGATGTCATACGTGAACCCGAGCGCTGGATTCAGATGGCCGTATTCATGGCTGCCGTTGAGCGCGGTGCCGAGCTGATCGCGCAGCACGATCTTGCTGTAATTGTAGCGCCCCGAAACGGTGATGGTCAGGCCTTCGAGCGGTTTGAACATGTCGGCGGCGTAGAGGCCGACGTAATCGTTGTCGCTGCGCACCCGGACCGGCGCGATTTCGCCGTTGCTCATGTCGATCAGGATGCCGGGGCCGCCGAAGCCGCGATCTGGCGTCATCACGCCGAGCAGTGAGTCCGCCGCGAACTGCGAGCGGCCCGCGTCATATGTCACGCCGGCGAGAATCTGGTTGTCCACACCGAACACATCGCCCTTCAGCACTGCCTGCGCGGCGGCGCCGAAGCTCGTTGAATCCGTCGCCGTCTGATTGAGCTGCGAGTAGACGCCGCCCTTGCCGAGAAAGTTCGGGATCGGATCGCCGTTCACATCGGTCAGGATGGAGCCGTCGTCGAGGCACAACTCGGTCTTGTGATGACACGGATCGGCATCGCTGGCGTCGCCATTGCCCGTCGTCTGATGCAGGTGGCCGACATAGGCGTTGCCCTGAAACGAGAGCGCGCTCGTCGCCTGAAATGATCCGTGCAGATTGGCGAGGCCGTAGCTGTTCTCCTGATTGTCAGGCCAGGTGAACACGGCGGCGCGGTCGACCTTCAGCAGCTCGACCGGTGACGTGCCGTTGCCGGTAAGGTTGGTGTCGGCGCCGATGATGTCGAGATGCAGTTCGGCCTGTCCGTGCTGCCAGCCGAGATCGGCAAAGCCCTGACCCAGGCGCGACGGCGAGAAATCGCGCCAGCCGGTTTCGTGCATCGCATTGCCGGCGACGTAGAACGCGAAATCTCCGTCCTGCCGTCCGTACTGCGCCGTCACGCCCCAGCGATCGAACATGCCGCCATAGGCTTCGAGCTGCGCACCATCCCAGGTGAAGCCGTTCTTCATCTGCACCGAGATGGAACCGCCGAGCGCGTTGAGCCCGAACACGGGGTTCGAGCCTTCGACCGTCATGGAATTGATCGCGACATCGGGGATCAGGTCCCACGCCACCGCATCGCCGAACGACTGGTTGAAGCGCACACCATCGACGTAGACCGCGAGCCCTTGCGCATCGCCCGCGAGCGGCGAGGCCTGGAAGCCATGGTAATAGACATTCGGCTGAAACGGATTGTCCTGCGCATCGGAAAACGAGATGCCGTTCGCGGAACTGTCCAGTGCGCGCAACAGACTGGCCTGACCGCCGCGCGTCAGGTCGTCCGCGCTGATCGTCTGAACGCTGAGCGGGATTTCGTTGGCGTTGAGGCTCGTGCCGGGCAGGGCGCTTCCCGTGACAACAACGGTTTCGACGGCGTTGTCGTCCGCGATGGCCGGTGCGCTGAACAGAACAAGAGAGGCCGCAGCCGCGACGGATGTCTTGATGTGACGCGCCATGTCTTCCCCGCAGACCAACACTTGCCAAATTCGCAACAGATTCAATGCCATCGGTGGCAGGAATCGCAACGAATGTGGCCGCGCGCTTGCTGCCGCGTCCATGGGACTTTTTCCCGATCTGGTCCGTCCGCGCGCTTTTCTTCCCTGTATGATGATCCCGCCACGATATTTCCGCCCATGAGCCTCAAGCTTCGCCTCACCGTTTCCATCGCGATCAGTTTTTTGCTGGCGCTCCTTCTGGGCGGAGGATTGGCGGTGTTGCGCGCCAAACAATCCGTGCAGACCGAAATGCAGGCTGCGCTGCAAAGCGGTGCGGATATCGTGGCCGACGCACCGAAATCCACGCCGTCCGATCTGGCAAATATTGTCCGCAGCTTTGATGGCGTGCGCCATTTGCGTGTGACGTTGCGAAATCCTGCTGGCCAGGTCGTTGCGCGTTCGCGGCTTGCAGGCCCGCCTCGAGCCGCGCCGGACTGGTTTGCGGCTTCGATTGCACCGGTTAGCGCATCGGCGCGTATCGCAGGTCCGCCGCAGCCCGCAGGCTGGACGCTTGCGCTCGCGACAGATCCCGGCAACGAGATCGCCGAGGTGTGGGGACAGACGCGCGATGCGTTGGCTGCGCTGATCGTCTTTTGTGTTGGCGTGGGTGCCCTGACGTATCTGCTCGTTGGCCGGTCGCTGAGATTTCTTCCGGGATTCGGCCAGGCTCTCGGCCGTGTGGCCGAAGGCGACTACGGCACGCAGCTCGACGAAAGCGGTCCGCCGGAATTCGCGCGCCTGGCCAGCGGGTTCAATCAAATGGCGTTTCGCCTGTCGCAATACGAGCGGGAAAACAAGAATCTGCAGCGCCAGATGACCGAGATACAGGAAGAGGATCGCGCCGAAATCGCGCGCGATCTGCATGACGAGGTCGGGCCGCTGCTGTTTTCGATCAATGTCGATGCCGTGGCCATGCCCGAACTGGCCGCGTCCCGGGATGTTGCGGCGGTGAAGGAACGGGCCGGACGGATCGGGGAGGCCGCCGGTCAGATCCAACAACGCGTGAAAGCCATTCTGCGGCAGCTGAAGCCGATCGACGTGCTGGACTTCGGTCTCGATATGGCGATCCGGGAGTTGATCTCTTTCTGGCAGGCCCGCTTTCCCGCGATGCAATTGTCTTTCCGAAACGGGTTGGACGACATAGCGCTCGATCGCGCGCAGGAAGAAGTGATCTATCGCGTTATACAGGAGAGCCTGAGCAACGCCGTTCGTCATGGACGCCCGAAATCGATTGATGTGGTCTTGACCCATGCGCCGGGCGAAATTGTTCTGACGGTTGCGGATGACGGACGAGGGCTGCCATCTCCGCGCCCCGCGCGCGGAAACGGGATCAACGGGATGACCGAACGCGTACAGAATCTCGGTGGCGCCGTTTCGGTGCAAAACAGCACTTCGACGCGCGGCGTGACGGTGAGAGCGGTACTGCCGCTCCGGCCCGGGCCTGGAGATGAAGTCGCATGACAGAACTTCTTCTGGTCGAGGATCACGCCATTGTGCGCGCCGGGCTCGGCCGTCTCCTGGCAAACCGTACCGATATCCACATCCAGAATGCCGTCACGGCGGAGGAGGCACTCGGCACCATCAAGTCGATCATGCCGCAGCTGATCGTTCTCGATCTGAACCTTCCCGGCTTGAGCGGCTTCGAGGCACTAAGGCGTTTACACCTTGTTGCGCCGGACGTGCCTATCCTTGTCTTCAGCATGCACAGCGAACCCATCTACGCCCATCGCGCACTCGTCAGCGGCGCAAAGGGATATGTCAGCAAAGGCGCGCCGCCGGATGAGATTCTGGCGGCGGTCGACGCATTGCTAGGCGGGCAGACCTACGTGGAAAAAGAAATCGCACGGGAGATCAGCGAAGGTGCGGTGAAAAGCGGCGACTATTTGCGCAACCTGACAAGCCGCGATCTTGAGATTCTAAGATTGCTCGCGGAGGGCCGGACGCTGACCGAAATCGCGCGATCGCTCGGCGTTGCCTACAAGACAATCGCCAACACCTGCACCCGCATTCGCGAGAAGCTTGGCGTGCGCAGCCTTGCCGAACTGGTCAGTGTCACGAAAGGGCTGGGCCTTGCGTAGCGTCCTGAATTTCCGAGGCAGCGCGTTGCTCGCCGCAACGGTGAGTGTGCTCGCAAGCCTTGCGAGTGCCGGTCCATCATGCGCCGCCGGTTCCGCGCCGATTTCGCCCGAGGATCAGGCGTCGGCGATGCATCGTGGGACCAATGTGCTGGACGACGATCCGGTGCAGAAGAATCCGTCAGCCGCGCGGTTCCAGCCGCGCCTGTTTGCGACGATCCGCGATGCCGGTTTCGACACGGTGCGCCTCAACATGCATCCCTTCGTGCATCTGCATGGCGATACGCTGGACGGGGCGTGGCTCTCGATGCTGGACCGCATGAGCAGCGCGGCGCTCGATGCGGGTCTCACGGTCGTGCTCGACGTGCATGACGACAATTCCTGTCAGGAGAGCGTCGCCGATTGCCGCGCCAAACTGCGCGCGGTGTGGAACGTATTGGCGCCACGTTATCGCAATGCGCCGAACCGGCTGCTGTTCGAGGTTCTGAACGAACCGCACGGCGTGCTCGACGCGGGCGCGTGGAACGGGATGCTGCGCGAGATGCTCATGCTGATCCGCGCGACCAACCCCACGCGCAATGTCGTCATCGGGCCGACGGATTATGACGGACTTTGGGAGCTTGGCAGTCTCGATCTGCCGGCAAGCGACCGGCATATCGTGGTGACCGTGCACACCTATTATCCGGTGACCTTCACATTGCAGGGCGCGCCTTGGGTGCCGTCGGCGAAGGACCTTTCCAACGTGACCTGGGGCAGCGATGCCGACATGGCCGCGGAAGTGAAAGCCTTCGACCGCGTGAAGACATGGAGCGACATCCACCAGCGCCCGGTCTTCCTTGGCGAGTTCGGCGTCTATGAGAAAGCGCCGATGGAGTCGCGCGTGCGCTGGCTCTCGGCGGTCGCGCGCATTGCGGAGGCGCATGGCCTGCCGTGGTGCTACTGGCAGTTCGACACGGACTTCGCGGTGTACGATATTCCGCGTGACCGCTGGATCGCGCCGGTGCTGAAGGCGCTGGTGCCGTCGAACTGAACGAAAGGGCGAACGATGCGTGAGCTTCATGCCGGGGTTCTTGTCATGCAGGGGCTGCCTATCATCGTTGGCGGCATCCTCGCGCTGTGGATTGCCTACTACGTCCGCGTCGCGGTCACGGAGCTGCGCGAAGTCCGCCAGAATCTCGAGAAGCTGAACTACTATTTTGAAGCGGACACGCGGCCCTCGACACCCTCCGCACCCGAAACACGAAATCCATCCTGAGGCTCGAAAGATGCTGGTCCTGCTCGAAGTGATCGCGTGGACAGGCCAACTCATTCTTGGGATCGTTGATGCCATCGCCTGGCTGGCGCGCGCCCTATTCAAAGCGAATTCAAATCAGGACAGCGCTAGCGATCCACGGAAAGTCGCAGCATCGACTAAAGTGACGGACGCGAGGGCGAAGTGAGCGATTGGGTTGAAGCTGGACGAGTAGCCCATGAACTCAGCGACCGGCATGGGCCAACCGCGTATCTCTACGCAAAGAAGCTAGCCGATGCCGCAAAAGCCGAAGGTAAGAACGACGAGGCCGAGTTCTGGCTGAAGGTTTACGGCGCTCTTCGCCCTAGAAACTCAAATTAGGACACTACCCCCCCCTTGAAGCGTGGCGCTCCAATCGCCATTTGAGCTATGTCCCCAAAGGAGCATCCATGACCCACCCGGGCTGAAAAAGCCCGGCGGACCGGCGTGTTTTCTGCGCCAGACCGTGCGCGAACGGGCGTCCAAAAAGAATATTTTGTGCCGCTTATCGAACACCTTCTACGAGAAGCCTTGTCCGTGAACGGCGGAGCCATGTCCGTTTGGTGACGGAAAATGCTTTGTTCTGTACAGAAATGCTGTACGCCGCCGGGCCTTGAAACCGGCGTTGGCACTCCAATATCTCAAGTGCCGGAAATCCTGTGTTAGGGTCCGGTACAGAGATTCCAAAGGGGTTTTCGACACATGTTCTCATCGATCCTCAAACAGGTTACGCGCCTGACCGTTGTCGCGGCGATGGTTGCCGGGCTTTCCGGTTGCGGCATCAATGCGGTGCCGACACAGGACGAGCAGGTGAAGGCGGCGTGGAGCCAGGTGCTCAACGAGTATCAGCGCCGCTCCGATCTGATCCCGAACCTGGTGCAGACCGTGAAGGGTTATGCCGCGCAGGAGAAGTCGGTGCTGATCGGCGTCACCGAAGCGCGCGCGAAGGCGACGCAGATGACGATGAGCCTGCCGGCCGACGTGACGTCCAACCCGCAGGCGTTCCACCAGTTCGAGCAGACGCAATCGACTCTCGGCGCTTCTATCGGGCGGTTGCTGGCGGTCAGCGAGAAATATCCGGACCTGAAGTCGAATGAGAACTTCATGGCGCTGCAAAGCCAGCTTGAAGGCACCGAGAACCGCATCACCGTGGCGCGCAAGGACTACATCGACGCGGTGCAGACCTATAACACCACACTGCGCACGATCCCGAGCCGCTGGATCGCCGCGATCTTCTATCCCGACGCCAAGGTGAAAGAGACCTTCACGATCTCCGAAAAGGCGCAGGAAGCGCCGAAGGTGTCGTTCTAAATGCTGGAACGTTTCTGGCTGAGCGTCAGCTATGTGCTTGCGGGCATCATCTCGCTCGCATGGCTGACGCTTAGCAGCGCGACCGCCGCGCCGCAGTTTCCACAGCTGACGGGCCGTGTCGTCGATGAAGCGGGGATTTTGTCCGATCAGACCAAGCAGGAACTCGACGGCATCCTCGCCGGTGACGAGCAGAAATTCGGCGGCCGGCAGATCGTCGTCGCCACCCTGAAATCGCTGCAGGGCTACGAGATCGAGGACTACGGCTATCAGCTCGGCCGCGCCTGGGGCATCGGCCAGAAGGGCAAGAACAACGGCGCGCTGATCATCGTCGCGCCGAACGAGCACAAGGTTCGCATCGAAGTCGGCTACGGGCTCGAAGGCGATCTGACCGACGCCAAGAGCCGTGTCATCATCGACGAATACATGAAGCCCGATTTCAAGAAGGGCGATTTCAATGCCGGCGTTCTGGAAGGCACCAAGGCGGTGCTGGCAACGCTCGGCAACACGAATTTCGCCGCGCCCGACTATCAGCAGATCAGTGACGACGAACAGGCGCCGTCCGGTTGGGTCGAGGCGCTGATCATCTTTGCGCTGGTCTTCTTCTTCGCCGGCCGTTCGTTCTTCTGGCCTCTGCTGTTCATGGGCGGTGGCGGTTGGGGCGGGCGCGGCGGCTGGGGCGGCGGTGGCTGGAGCAGCGGTGGCGGCGGTTGGAGCAGCGGCGGAGGCGGCGGTGGTTTCTCCGGCGGCGGCGGCTCGTTCGGCGGCGGAGGCGCGTCGGGAAGTTGGTAGACGCGCTCCATATCCTGAGTGATGCCGATCGCCAGCGCGTGCGCGCCGCGGTCGATGCCGCGCGCAAGTCGACCTCCGCGAAATTCGATTTCGTCGTCGTGCCGGCCAGCGATCATTATGCGCTTTATCCAGTCGTATGGAGCGCCGTGCTTTCGATCGTGCTGACCGGCGCGCTGTCGCTGGTGCGACCACATCTGACCATTGGCGCGGGTGTGATCGTGACGGCGGCGCTGTTCGTCCTGCTGAGTTTCCTGCTGGAGCTATGGCCCGTGCGCATGGTGCTCGCGCCGCGCAAAGTGAAGCGCAGCGCGTGCAGCCACATGGCGCGGCATCAGTTCTCCGCGCATCTGATCTCGCGCGATGCGGAGCATAACGGCGTGATGGTGTTCGTTTCGCTTGCCGAGCATCATCTGGAGATCATCGCAGAGCGCGATGCCCATGCCGCTGTGCCCGCAGGCAGCTGGGACCGGATCGTGACGGATGCCACCGTGAAAATGTCGCGCAATCTTGCGGACGGCCTGGTTGACGCAGTTTCCGCGTGCGGAACCGTCCTGTCGAAGGCGTTTCCCGCGAACAACGGCTGAACGGCAACAACGCGAGATTGTCTGCGGCCCCGGCTTTGCGCATAGTCCGCCCACGGGGGTGAAGCATGAAAACTCGGATTTTGGTGGCTGCGGCTTTGCTCGCGGCTTTTTCTTCGGTGAGCGTACGGGCGGCAACCTGTTCACTGGGACTGATGGCTTCTCTGGATATGACTGTGCTGCCGGACGGTCGGGTTACCGTCCCCGTGTCGGTCAACGGCCAGACAATGCAATTTCTTGTCGATACCGCAGGCGTGTTCAGCGAGATCGGCGAAGATACAGCGCAAAAATTGAACCTCAAGGAAACCGACCCACCGGTGACGATGTACGGCGTGGGCGGAAAACTCCGGGTGAAGTCCGCTCTGATCGAGTCCTTCAAGATTGGAAACAACGAAGCCAGGGATTTCCACATCGGCGTTCGCCATGGCACGTCCCAGTCTGACGCGAAGCCCAACAAGGGTGGCGAAGCGTTCGACGGGCTGCTTGCCCCCGATTTCCTGAGCCTGTTCGATGTCGAATTCGATTTTGCTGCCAAGAAAATGTATTTGTTCTCGCAAGATCACTGTCCGGGAAAGGTCGTTCACTGGACCCAGGACGGATATGCCGAGCTTCCTTTCCAGTATACTGGCGGTCCTATCAGCACTACGCCACATATTCGTCTTCGAATGACGTTGGACGGACACGATGTGTCGACCGCCGTCGATACGGGTGCAGCCGGTTCATTTATCGGGAAGGGAGCGGCCTCGCTTATTTTTGGGATCGATGAGGCGTCGCCCGGTGTGACCAAGGCGCCATATTTCTCAGACCAATTTCCGGTTTATCGCAAACAGTTCACTTCGCTGGCACTCGGTGGTCTGGCTGTACAGAACCCGCAAGTCGATATTTTGCCCGACCTGGAAGAAAAAGCGTTTCGGATGGAGCATTCCGAGAAATCCCGCGACGATCCTGTCTATGGCACGAAGCTGGAAAGTGAGGACTTCACGCTCGGCATGAACGTGCTCAGCAAGCTGCATGTGTACATCGCTTATAAGGAACACAAGATGTACGTAACGGCCGCCGGCGCGCACTGATCCTGCAATTCAGGGGGTAAAATCTTGGTGTCTCTCATTCTTGACTCTATGTAAAGCATACAATACATTACGTCTAGAATTACAGACACGGAGATTTCATGCCTTTTCGGGAAAAGAGTGCCTGGATATCCCTGCTCGCCTATCTGGGAATCTACGGATTTTACTTCGCGAAGGTCGGCGCGGCCTTGATGCGCGGAGACACCGATGGAACGCCGTTTCTTGGGCTTTTTGCCCAGTCCGTGGTGATGTTCGTCCTGGTGACGATCGTATTCACGGTGGTCATCGCGGTTTTGTCGCCGCGCGATGCACAGGCGCCAACGGACGAGCGCGAAAAGCTGATCGCGCTCAAGGCCAGCAGCGCATCCGGCTATGTGCTCGCGTCGGGTGTCGTCCTCACAATTGGCGTCATCTTCTTTGGCGTGAAGGAGTTTCTGGTTATCAATCTGCTGTTCTTCGTGCTGGTCCTGTCCGAGATGTTCAGGATCGTGACGCAGATCGTGCTCTATCGCCGGGGCGCGTGATGAGCGGGGAGCAGATCCGCAACGATATCCGCAGGCTGCGCTTCGAGCACAATGAGATGACGCAACAGCAACTTGCCGAAAAGATCGGTGTCACGCGCCAGACGGTGAACGCCATTGAGCAGGGCAAATACTCGCCCTCCCTTGAGGCGGCGTTTCGAATTGCCGCGGTGTTCGGCGTCCCGCTGGAGCGCGTTTTCCAGTATCATCCCTGAGGCTTGGGCGGAGGGGATGATGCGGTTCTGGAATGTTGCGGCGGCTGCGCTCGCGTTGCTTTGGCTTGGCGCATCGGCGCCTGCACCGTCAACGCCGGAGCGAACAGTAGTGGTCGTGCTGTTCGATGGGTTCGCGCCGGCAGAGCTCGACGCTGCGAAGCCGACGCCGAATTTCGATCGCATGAAACGCGAAGGGGCTTGGTCGCGGCATCTGGTGCCGGCGTTCCCGACGATCTCGCTGATCAACCACACGACCTTTGAAACCGGATGCTGGCCGGAGCATCACGGCATCATGTCGAACATCTTCTACGATCCTGAGAAGGGCCTGTTCAGTCATGGCGCGAAGGAAGGCGACGCGGACTGGCACACGGGCTGCGAGGCGATGTGGGAGGCTGCGGAGCGTCAGGGCGTGAAGACCGCGGTGTTCAACTGGGTCGGCCGCTGGTCGACCAAGCGCGGCCGGCTTTCGACCTATGCCAACGACAATGTGCCGTGGGAGAAACGCGAGTCGAACGATGTGATCGTGTCGAAGGCTATCAAGCTCCTGCACGACAATGGCCCGAACCATCCACGCCTGATCGCGCTGTATTTCGACATTCCGGACCATGTCGCGCATTTCAATGGCGTGACCGGCGCGAAGACACAGGCAGCCGTGCGCCAGACCGATGCCATCGTCGGCAAGCTTATGGCAGCAATCAAGTCGATGCCTGCGGGCCGCGAAGGGACGCTCGTCGTCGGCACCGATCACGGCATGATGGACATCGGCCCGCTGATCAATATCGGCCGCTTGATGAACATGTACGACATCCATGCCAAACAGGCGACGGATGGCGCAACGACGTTCTTCTATCTCGACAAGGGCGAGAGCGCGGACCGCGTGGTCAAGGCGCTGAGTGGCTACTCTTATGCCTTCGACGTCTACAAGAAAGGCCACTATCCGGCGTACGCGCATCTGGGCAATGGTCCGCGCGCGGGCGATGTGCTGTTGGTGGCGAAGCCGCCTTATTGGGTGGTGGGACCGGAAGAGTTTCCAAAATGGGCCGAATGGCTCGGTATCAATCACATCTGGCCGGTCACGTTCACGCCGCCGACCGATGTGCTGAAGGCCACGCACGGATACGATCCGAACATCGTCCAGATGCACGGCATCTTCTATGCGTGGGGATCCGGCGTTGCGCCGCATGAGATCAAGCGGCTGAACATGATCGATATCCATCCGACGGTGATGTCGCTCCTGGGCCTGCAGCCCGGCAAGCCAGTCGACGGGCACGCTTTGACTCTGAACTAGCGCGGTTCGGACGTCCGCGCCGCAAGCGCCTCGCCGATCTTCGGCGTCAGCGACTCTTCGTTGTACGGCTTGCTGACGACCGGAACCGAGGCAAAGCGTTCCGGGAAGTCTATGTTCTTGCCATAGCCAGTCGCGAAGACGATCGGCACGCCCATCGCCATAAGGCGATCGGCGATCGGGAAGCTGGACTCGCTGCCGAGGTTGACGTCGAGGATTGCAAAATCCGGCTTTGCGCGCTCGATAATGCGCAAGGCTTCGCTCACGCTTGGCGCGACATCGACGCTGGTGGCGCCGAGACCTTCCAGCGTGGTTTCGGCATCGAGCGCGATGATCATATTGTCTTCGACGATCAACGCACGACCGCTGAGCTTGAGATCGACTCTTGTGCGGGTGGCTTCATGATGCTCCGGTACAAGCGGCCCCTGCGGCTTCTTCACGAAGCTTGCGGGAATTGTGAACTCGGCCCTCACGCCGGCGAGTTCATATTGCACGCGCGCCTCACCATTGAGGTCAAAGGGGATCGAGCGCTCGATGACCGTGGAGCCGAAGCCGCGCCGCTTCGGCGCCTGTACCGGAGGGCCGCCTTCTTCCTGCCAGCGGATGCGAAGCTGTCCGTTCTCGCCGAAACCCCAGCGCACGTTTACGCGCCCAACGCTGTCGGCAAGCGCGCCGTACTTTGCGGAGTTGGTGAGGAGCTCATGTGTGACAAGTGCGAGCGTGGAGAACGCGCGCGGATCGAGCAGGACGTCTGGTCCGTCGAGAATGACGCGATCGGCCTTGGCGTTCAGATAGGCGGCAGTCTCCGCGGTGAACAGCGTGCGCAGCGGTGCCGGCCCCCAGTTGTCGATGGTGATCTGATCGTGCGCACGTGCCAGAGCCTGAACACGGCCGCCGATCACCGATGCGAAGTCCTCGATACTCGTCGCGTTCTCGCGACCCTGGCTTATGAGGCCGCGAATGAGGCCCAGGATGTTGCGGACACGGTGATTGAGTTCCGCGATGAGGAGTTCCTGCCGCTCGTTCGACGCTTTTCGTTCGACTGCTGCCATTTCCGTCAGGCGCAGTACGACTTCGAGCAACGTCATGCGCAGGCCTTCGCAGAGGCGGAGGTCGAGCGCGGTCCACGGCTTGCACTGGCCGCGGACAGTTTCCGTCCATGCCTCGAAGCTCTTGCGCGGTGTCAGGCGCGAGCCGTTCGGCCCGTAATGCGCGGGTTTCGTCGGATCACCGCCCCACTGCACGGTGCGCGCGAACTCCTTGCGGAAGAACAGCACATAGTCGCGCGGGTTGCGCGATACGGGGATCGCAAGCATGCCGCATGCCCGTTGCATATAACCGCGCGCGGCATTGCAGAACTGGGGCAGGGCGTGCGTGGAGAAGATGCGTGTGTCGCCCTGCGCGATCAGCGTATTGACGAGGCCAAGCGTTTCCTCGCGTGTCGGCGTCGTCCCTTCGAGCGAGACCTGGCCGTTGAGCACGACCGCAACACCGTCGAACGGTATGACGTTCGTGAAGCCGGCGAGTTGTTGCGCGAGGTTGGAGACGGTGAATTGCTGGCCAGCCAGCATATTGACGAGTTTGGTCTGGTTTTCCTGGGCGCGGCTCTCCAGCCCGCTGTCCATCTCACGCTCGCGGCTTTCCAGAAGCAGTGCGAACATCTGTCCGAACAATTCCGCCGCGCTGCGGCGCTCATAGGTCACATGCAGCGGGCCCATATGATGGCAGGCGAACAAGCCCCAAAGCTTGCCGTTGCGCAGGATTGAGACCGACAGCGATGCCCCGACCCCCATATTGTTCAGATATTCGATGTGGATCGGCGACACCGAGCGCAGCATGCTCATCGACAGATCGACGGGCTCGCCGCCCGTGCTTGCGTCCGAGGCGATGCGGGACGGCACGGAATGGATGTCCGGAATAATGCGCAGCAGGTTGCGTGTGTAGAGGATGCGGGCCTGCTTCGGGATGTCGGAAGCCGGATAGTGAAGGCCGAGAAACTTCACGAGGTCCGGCTTCACCGACTCCGCGATCACTTCGCCGGCGTCGTCCTGGTCGAAGCGATAGATCATCACCCGATCGAAACCGATCAGCGCGCGCAGCTGTCGCGCTGCTTCGTTACAAAACTTGTCAAAGGCTGGCGCCGCCTGCACGCGCATCAGCATCGTGCGGACCTGTGAGATCGGGTCGATCTCCTCGCGCGGGCCGCTCGGCTCGGCTTCGATGAAGATCGCCTGCGGCGTCTTGTGGACGGCGATGTCGAACTCGCCGCCCGTCTCTGTCAGCTTGCAGCGGAAGACACGCTCGA
This sequence comes from Rhizomicrobium sp., assembly GCA_035502175.1. Classification (GTDB taxonomy): domain Bacteria; phylum Pseudomonadota; class Alphaproteobacteria; order Micropepsales; family Micropepsaceae; genus Rhizomicrobium. Next base: position 15,279 of record DATJUS010000098.1, on the reverse strand, counting down.
CCGCATCCGGCCCGGACAGCAACTGAAGGCGTCCGCGTATGGTGTGGATGGCATCCGGCGACAACGCCGTGGTCAACAGTTTTCCGAGCAATTCGCTCGCCGGCGCACCGAGATAACGCTCGGTGTTCTCCGACGCGTGAACGATCGTCCAGTCCTTCGAAACACCGAGCAGGAAGCCGAATGGCTGGACATTGCCCAGAAGATGGATCGGCTCGCGATCGCAATTGGTGAGATCGACAGGCGCGTTCATTCTGCGGCCACTAGTTCGCGCGGCGCCATCGCGTCAATAAAGAGGGAAAATACCCGACGCGCGGCGCCAGTCGCATTTTCAGGGTCACGGCGCACCCCGTCGTTTGCCTCAAGTATCTCGAGAAAACTCTGCCACAGGCGGCTTCCTTCCCCGTGACGGAGAAAGCGTGTCGCGGTATTCCTGCCGATCTGCTTGAGGACCATGCGCGCGCCAAGCCGGGATCCTTCAAGGACATAGGCCGCGCCCAACAGCGATGCCTCCGACTCGAACATCGGGGCAGTGGCGCAAGTGGTCGTCACGTGCAGGTCGGACAGATCCGATTGCATGGCGGCTGTGCGGCGGCGTTCCGCCCAGTCGGGGAGCAGACGTCCAATCCCGCTCTTCTCCAGCGACCGTTCCAGCGGGATCAGAACCGAGGCCTGCGTCGCCAGAAAGTGCGCATAGCCGGCTGCCGTGTCCAGGCGCATGCCGGACGCCACGGCATCCAGCAATGCGTGCTGCTCTCTGGTGGCGTCGCGGAGAAATTCGCGTGCGCAAATACCCGGATTCATGAAGCCCATGCTGTGGCAGACTTTTGAAGACATACATCCCTCAAGGCGGAAAACGGCCAAAGAAAGCAAAAGTTCCGCAATTCAGGATCAGCGCGGCTCGCGGTACATCCAGGGCAGCATCAGCCCGATCGGAACGATCCACAGCGTGCCCGCGAGCGCATAATAGAGCAGCGACAGGTACCACGGAGCGTGCGGCAGGATGTGCACGCCGACGCCCATCGCGACGAGCGCGTAAATGGGCAACCAGATCAGCATCACGAACGTGCCGATGAGCTTTTTGATGCGTGGAGACATGAACCCCTAGAAGCGCGAGGACGCGAGCTTCACATCGGCCATCGACCACGCCTTGTCAAACTCGGCCTGCACGGTCTTCGCCTCGGCGGTCTTGTGCTGGGCCTTCAACGCCTGCTCAAGACCGAACAAGGCCCAGCCATCGATGCGGTGATCCTCCAGGCTGTGACGATAGACCGCTTCGGCTTCAGCGGGTCTGTGCGCCTGCAGCAGCGCCGCGCCATAGATGTGGCTGACGGGCTCATGCCAGTAGTCGGGCTCCGTATACGGGATGGCCTCATACAGATCGTTCGCCTGCTTGAACGCAGCGAGTGCCTTGGGCAGATCGCCTTTCAGGCGCGCAACTTCGCCGTCAACCAGTGTGACACCGAGTTCTGCCATTTGCGTGCCAGGCGTTCCGAACGTGTCGATCGCGGCGAACTCTCTGTTCGCGATCATTTTGGCGAGCTTTGCGCGTTCCGCGGTCGCGTGCTTGAAGTCGTGGTTGTTCGCGTAAGCGAAGCCGCGCGCATAGAGATAGATCGCTGTCGTCAGTTTCAGATCGGCCGGCGGCATCTTAGCTTTCAACACCGCGTCCCATCTTCCAAAGCGGAGATCGGTGACGACAGGCACGAACCGATAGAGTTGCACGGGTGGAAGGCCCGCTGCCATAGGCATTCCGGCGTCAGAGACTTTGATCACGCGCAGCGCCGCGTCCTTCGCGGCTTTGTAGCGGCCCATCATCTCCGACGATGTCCAAAGGAAGTGGATGTTGTGGGAGTAATAGGCGAGGGGATAGAAGCCCTGTGCCTTGCATGCCGCAATGTAGGCTTCGTCCTTCAACGCTGCGAGCGAGTTGACTTTCACGGCGTCTTCATACCGCCCGACGCGAAAATAGATGTGCGATGGCATGTGCACGATGTGGCCGGCGGCCGGCATCAGCGGTTCAAGCTTGTCGGCAGCGGCTTCTGCGCGCTCTGGCGTGGTCGAGGCTTCGACAGCATGGATATAAAGATGCAGCGCGCCGGGGTGCAGCGGCTCCTTCTTGAGAATGCTTTCCAACGTGTCCACGATTTCGCCACCGTGGCTCCTCGGCGTCTTGCCATCGGCCTGCCAGTAATCCCAGGGCTGCGTGTCCATCATCGCTTCGCTGTAGAAGACGCCGGCTTCGAGGTCGTCGGGATAGTCGTCCCAGACCTTGCCCATGGCGCTGGCGAACGCTTCGTCGAGCGGATGACGATCCTGCGGCGGGGCCTCCGCGTAACGTGCGGCGAGCGCTTCGATCCATGCCGCCTCTTCCTTGGACGCTTTGGGTTCGAGTGATCGCGCCATCTCAAGCGCGGCCCAGGCTGGCGCGACGGCATCGGGTTGCATCGGAAGGTTGATATTGGGGCCAAGCGCGAAAGCGACGCCCCACCAGCACATGGCGCAATCGGGATCGAGCCGCGCGCCTTCGCGGAACGAGCGGATCGCCTCCGCGTGATTGAATGCGAATAGCAGGCGCACCCCCTGATCGAAATAGGCCTGCGTCTTGGGATTAGAGGTCGTGATTTTGTGGGTGTGATCGCCATAGCCATCGAACAATGGCGCACCCTGCTTCTCCGGCTGCCCTGCGTAAATCGCAGGCATCGGCGGCAGGGTCATCTTCATGGTCATGACATCGCCGTCGGCGGCATCCGGCATCTTCATGCCTTGCATGCCCGCGGCTATGGCTGTGCTGGCGGTAAAAAGGACGACGAGAATGGCGCTCAACGCTTTCATTGCGGCCTCCCCAAAAGGCATCGATAGAGCATGCGTCTGCAGCTCCGCCGCGACAAGATGGCGATGCGCGGGATTGGACGAGCCGCGGGGCGAAAGGCTATCAAAACGCTATGACGGCAACGGGTTCTCTCGGTTTCTGGCGCTCGCGAAAGGCGGTGGGTGTCTGGCTGCTCGCGGTCGCGGCGATCATCATTTGCATGGTGACGCTTGGCGGTCTGACGCGTCTGACCGGCTCGGGCCTGTCGATCACGCAATGGGATCCGATCATGGGCGCGATCCCGCCGCTGAACGATGCGCAGTGGCACGATGCTTTCGCGAAGTACCAGCAGATCCCGCAATACCGTCTCGAAAACCACAGCATGACGCTGGAAGGGTTCAAGGGAATCTTCTGGTGGGAGTGGACGCACCGCTTACTCGGGCGATTGCTCGGCTTCGTGTTCTTCGTGCCGTTCGTTTTGTTTGCGTGGACCGGCGCGATTGCGCGCAAAGAGCGGCCGCGCATGCTGTTGCTATTTGCGCTCGGCGGGCTACAGGGATTCGTCGGCTGGTGGATGGTGCAGAGCGGATTGGAGACGCGCGTCTCCGTATCGCAATACCGCCTCGCGATCCATCTCGGCGTCGCGATTATCTTGCTCGGCGCGATCTTATGGACCGCGCTCGAATATTTGCGTTCGCAGCCATCAGATCGCGCAATTCCAAAATCGCTGCGCCGCGGATCGTTGGTTCTTGTTGGGCTCGTCTATATGCAGATGCTACTCGGCGCACTGGTTGCCGGATTACACGCCGGCCTGATCTACAACACCTGGCCGTCGATGGATGGTCACGTGTTTCCGGAAGTGAACGTCACTGGCACGAGCTTCTTTGAAGACGCGGGCCTAGCCCAATTCGATCACCGCATCGGTGCCTACATCGTCTTCATCGCTGCAATTGCGATGACCGGCCTCGTGCATCGCGCACGCCTTGGCAAACACGCCATTGACGCGGCAAGCCTTGTCGGCAGCTTGGTCATATTCCAGGTCGGCTTAGGTATCTGGACGCTGCTATGGCAAGCGCCGCTCGGTCTCTCCGCGCTCCACCAACTCACCGCCGCGCTGCTGTTTTGCGCGACGGTGTGGCAGGCGTTCGAACTGCGTTACGTACCCAGAGCCTGATCCAGATCGGCGATGATGTCTTCGACGCTTTCGATGCCGATCGAGAGGCGCACGACGTCGTCACCTGCGCCGGCGGCGGCGCGCTGCTCGGATTCGAGCTGGCGGTGTGTCGTCGAGGCGGGATGGATGATCAGGCTGCGGGTGTCGCCGATGTTGGCGAGATGGCTGAACAGCTTCACGCTGTTGACCAGCGCCTTGCCGGCTTCATAGCCGCCCTTCACGCCGAAGGTGAAGATGCTGCCCGCGCCTTTGGGGCAATAGGTCTTGTGCAGGCCATAGCTCGCGTCGCCTTCGAGGCCCGCATAGTTCACCCACGCGACCTTCGGATGCGCCTTCAGCCACTTTGCGACGGTGAGTGCGTTTGCGCAGTGACGTTCCATGCGCAACGGCAACGTCTCGCAACCGGTGAGAATCAGGAACGCGTTCATCGGTGACAGCGCCGGGCCGAGATCGCGGAGCGAGAGCACGCGGCAGGCGATGGCATAGGCCATATCGCCGAATGTCTCCCAGATCTTCATGCCGTGATAGGACGGGCAGGGCTCCGAGAGCGTCGGGAATTTGCCGCCGCCCCAATTGAATTTGCCGCTGTCGACGATGACGCCGCCCATCGAGTTGCCGTGACCGCCGAGGAACTTGGTCGCGGAATGCAGAACGATGTCCGCGCCCCACTCGATCGGCTTGATGAGATAAGGCGTCGCCATCGTGTTGTCGACGATCAGCGGCACGCCCGCGTCATGTGCGATCTTCGCGATGGGTTCGAGGTCGGTGATGATGCCGCCGGGATTCGCGATGCTCTCGACATAGAGCGCTTTGGTCTTGTCGGTGAGTGCGGCCTTGAACGTGTCCGGCTTCTGGCAATCGGCGAAGCTCACATGCCAGTCGAACTTGGCGAAGGAATGCTTGAACTGCGTGATCGAGCCGCCATAGAGCTGGCGCGCGGCGACGAAGTGATCGCCGGGGTTCATCAGTGGATGGAACGCGATGAGCTGCGCCGCATGGCCCGATGCGACGGCGAGCGCGGCACGTGCGCCTTCGAGCGCCGCGACGCGCTCCTCAAGAACCGAGTTTGTCGGATTCATGATGCGCGAATAGATGTTGCCGAAGACCTGGAGGTTGAACAGCGCCGCGGCGTGATCAGCATCCTCGAACACATACGCGGTCGTCTGATAGATCGGCGTCGCGCGCGCGCCGGTGGCGGGGTCGGGCTGCGCGCCCGCGTGAACGCTCAGCGTGTTGAAGCCGTATTCGCTCATCGCTCTGTCTCCGTTTTGGAATGATATACTACTAATATAGTAGAGTTTTATGTCAACGCTTCAGGCTTCCGCCCTTGCCGAACAAAAGCGGTTTGCGGTTGTCGATGACGTTGCGGCTGACGCCGAGCCAGCCGATCTCGCCCGACATCCGGCCCCATTCTATCTTGGGGCAGCGATCCATGACGACATTGAGCCCGGCGTCGGCGGCAAGCTTCGCCGCTTCCTCGCTCACGACGCCGAGCTGCATCCAGATCGTCTTGATGCCGAGGCGGTCTTTTTCCGCGAGCGCTTCGCGCACGATCGCCGGCGCGACATCGGCAGTGCGGAAGATGTCCACCATATCGACCGGCGCAGGCACATCTTTCAGCGACGCGTAGACCATCTGGCCAAGGATATCCTTGCCCACCATGCCCGGATTGATTGGATGAATGATGAACCCCTTCGCGAGAAGATACTTCATCGCGAAGAAAGACGGCCGCATCTCATTGCCGCTCGCGCCAACCATGGCAATCACCTTGGTCGAACGCAGAATGCTCTTGATGTAATCGTCGGTATAGGTGGACATTATTCCGGCCATTTCGGATCGCGCTTTTCGACGAAGGCGCAGATGCCTTCGTTGGCTTCGGCGTGGAGCATGTTCTCGGTCATGACCTTCGACGCGTAGTCATAAGCGTCGCTCAGCGGCATTTCGAGCTGGTTGTAGAACGCTTCCTTGCCGATCTTCACGGTCGTGCGCGGCTTGGAGGCGATCTGCTGTGCCAGCGCCATGGTTTCGGCTTCGAGCGTCTCGTGCGTGACCACGCGATTGACGAGACCCATGTGATAGGCCTGGTTCGCGCTGATCATTTCACCAGTCAGCAGCATCTCCATCGCGTGCTTGCGCGAGACGTTGCGGGAGAGGGCGACCATCGGCGTCGAGCAGAACAGGCCAATGTTCACGCCCGGCGTCGCGAACCGCGCGTTGGCGGAGGCAACGGCGAGATCGCAGCTCGCAACGAGCTGGCAGCCGGCGGCGGTCGCGATGCCCTGCACCTGTGCGATGATCGGCTTGGGATGCCGCACGATGGTCTGCATCAGTTTGGAGCATTGCGCGAAGATCGCGGCGAACGCGGCCTTGCCGGCGTCTGCTTCCTTGCGGTGCGCGGTCATCTCTTTGAGGTCGTGGCCGGAGCAGAAGGCGGGGCCTTCCGCGGCGAGCACGATCACACGCGAGTCGTCTTTCGCCGCCGCGTCGAGCGCGTTCTGCAGCGCGGCCATCAGGCCTTCGCTCAATGCATTGCGTGCGCTCGGGCGATTGAGCGTCAGCTTCAGCACGTGGCCGTCGCGCGACGAGAGAACCAGCGGTTCGGAGGTGGGGGCGTTCATGGCGTCTATATAGAGAGTCGAAAGCGGAACCGCTACTTGCGCAGTTCCTTGATCAGCGCCTGCGCGGCAGCGGGATTGCGCTCCTTGGCACCGGAGATGAAGTACATAAAGACGTCAGTCTTTACGGGCTTCGGCGCTTTGGCGATCACGGGCAGGTCCTTCGGCGATTTGCCCTGTGCCCAGTCTTCGGCGCGCGCTTTCCATTTCTTGAGATCGGCGGTGGTGTAGCCGGTCTCGACTTTCGCGGCGGTAGATTGCAGACGCGCATAGACGAAGTCGGCGGTCACATCGGCGGCCTCGGCATATTCGTCGTGATGCGCGTAGACGATGGCGGCGTTGTGCTTGCGCAGCAGCGCCATGAACTCCGGCACCAGGAAACTCTCGTTGCGAACCTCGATGGCGTGGCGCAGCTTCAAGCCTTCGACAGTTTTCGGAAGCAGGTCGAGGAATTTCGTGAAATCGTCGGGCTCAAATTTCTTATGCGGCGCGAACTGCCAGAGGATCGGGCCGAGCTTTTGCTTGAGGTGATGCACGCCGCTGGTGAAGAACTTCTCGATCGACGGGCCCGCTTCAGCGAGCACGCGGCGGTTCACCGCGAAGCGCGGAGCCTTCATCGAGAAGACGAAATTGTCCGGCGTTTCCTCGAACCATTTGATGAAGCTTGCCGGCTTCTGCGAGCCGTAGAAGGTGCCGTTGATCTCGATGCTTGTGACCCTGCTGCTGGCGTATTCGAGTTCGCGCGCCTGGGCGTGGCCCTTGGGATAGAACATGCCGCCGCGCCACGGCTCATAGGTCCAGCCGCCGATGCCGACGCGGATATCGCCCGCTGTCTTTTTGTCCGCCAAAATCTTGCCTTTCTATGCGGTATTATAATACCACTATCGAAATCTGCCTGATTATGCACGATTTTCCGGCCATTGTCCTTGACCATTCCGCATTGGGCCGGTACATCGCGCGCCTTCCGGCGCTTCGCCGCCGGGTCATGGAGATATGCTTATGAAAACCTACTCGGCAAAGCCGACCGAGATCGAGAAGAAATGGATCCTGATCGACGCCGAAGGGCTTGTCGTCGGCCGTCTCGCCTCGATCATTGCCCTGCGTCTGCGCGGCAAGCACAAGCCGACTTTCACGGCGCATATGGATTGCGGTGACAACGTCATCGTCGTCAATGCAGCCAAGGTGCTTCTCACCGGCGATAAGCTGAAGAAGAAAGTCTATTATCACCACACCGGCTATATCGGCGGCATCAAGGAGCGCACCGCAGGCGCGATCCTGAACGGCAAGTTCCCGGAGCGCGTGGTGGAGAAGGCCGTAGAGCGCATGCTCCCGCGCGGTCCCCTCGGCCGCCGCCAGCTCTCGAACCTGCGCGTTTATCCGGGTACGGAGCATCCGCACGAGGCGCAGCAGCCCGAGACGCTTGATATCGCGAAGATGAATCCCAAGAACAACAACTACAAGACGAAGGCAGCCTGATCATGGCGGAAGAAACCAAGAGCTTTGGCGATCTGAAATCGACGCTGATCAAGGCCAAGCCGCAGGGCGCTGAAGGCCAGCCGGCGGAGCAGGGCACGGCGAAGCGCGACTCCAAGGGCCGCGCCTATGCCACCGGCCGCCGCAAGGACGCGGTCGCCCGCGTGTGGATCAAGCCCGGCCGCGGCCAGATCATCATCAACGACCGCGATGAGAAGGTGTACTTCGCGCGTCCGGTGCTGCGCATGATCCTGCGCCAGCCGCTGATCGCGGCGAACCGCGACGGCCAGTTCGACGTCATCGTCACCGTCAAGGGCGGCGGTCTCTCCGGTCAGGCCGGTGCGGTGCGTCACGGCATCAGCCGCGCGCTCGTCGCCTATGAGCCCACGCTGCGCACGGCGCTGAAGCCGGGCGGCTTCCTCACCCGCGACCCGCGTGCCGTCGAGCGCAAGAAATACGGCAAGCCGAAGGCCCGCCGCAGCTTCCAGTTCTCGAAGCGCTGACCCAGAACCTACAGAATATCTTTCAGAAACAGTGGTTTACAGAAATGTAAGCCGCTGTTTTGCCATTCACAAATCATTGACAGATTCCCGCAAAGCGCGCAGCCTCCAGTTCACGAAATGCACAAATCGTTCGCAAAAACGAGGAGCATTCGATGGAGCAGGGATATTACGAAGGTGCGCATCGGCTGAAAGACGGGGCCATCCTCGTCTACATCCGTCCGGGCGCGAAGAAGACCAACTACCAAGCGCGGCTCAAAGTGCCGGGTGTCACTGGCTACATCACCAGAGCGCTCAAAACCCGTGACCTGAATACCGCCATTGCGGAAGCCGAGGACCTGTTCCATCAGCTCAAGGCCGAGCAGCGGCTCGGGCTCGATGTGAAGATCGCGGGCAATCTAAAGTTCAAGGAGCTTTGGAAGCGCTTCTACGCAGCCCATGAAGCAGGACTGTCTGTCCATCGCCAGCGGTTACACCGGCTCTTCGCAACCAAATACTTCACGCCGTATTTCGGAGAGGAACGTGTCTCCGATATGCCCGACGCATTTGTGGAGCGGTACTGGGACTGGCGTATCAACTATCACAACCCGGAAAACTGGGACGACCCCGAGGATATACCCTTCAACGCCGCCCGCATTCCCGCGCAGAAGACGCTCGATATGGAAGCTGGGATGCTTCGGCAGATATTCCGGTGGGGCAAGCGCGTTGGCTATGTGAAGCGCGAACCATGGATCAAGCCGACAAAGGTAAAGCATACCAAGGGCGTTGAGCGCCGTCCGACCTTCACCGAAGGAGAGTGGAAGCAGGTCTACACCTATCTTCGAGAATGGGTGAAGGAGCCCATGGTCTCGACCGCTGCAAAGGGCGGCGGCAGTCTTCATCGCAAAGGGCCACACGCTCTGCACAGGTTTCAGCGCGAGTTGTTGCGCGACTACGTACTTTTCATGGCCAATTCGGGCTTCAGACCGAACGAGGCGCGTCAGCTCCGTTGGAGGGACGTGCGAACGATAAAGGACGCTGACAAGAAAACCGTTCTTGTGGCTGATGTTGCAGAGGCGACAAAGACGGGCGCTCGCGCCGTTGTCTGCCGGGATGGTACCCATATCTATATCGAGCGGCTGCGGAAGGTTTCAGTTCACACCGCGCCGGATGATTTGGTGTTCGGCAATCACGACGGAAAGGCCGTTGAGAATTTCGGAAAAACGTTTCAAGCGGTGCTGTCGAAACTGACGCTTTTGAATGACGGTCAGGGAAAGCGCCGAACGGTCTACTCACTTCGGCACTTCTACTGCACGCAGTCGCTTTTGTCCGGGGTGCCAATCCACACGCTCGCTCGCAATATGGGGACGTCGATCAGCTACATCGAACAGCACTATAGCCACGTGCTGACGGTGATGCAGGCCAAGGAACTACGGACGAAGAAGTTCAACGCGCGATAGCTACTGGACCTTCTGTCCCGGTGTTCCGAAGAACGATAACGATCCGAGCCGCTATTGATGCAGCCGCTACTCAACTTTGCATCAAGCTGAAGCATCTCAAAGCGACTGAACTACTAGCCTTAGCGGGAGTTTGAAATAATCAATCGCGCTGCAATTTCATCAACAAGTTTGAAGCGACCAACCTCGGCGTTCCAGCGACGAAGTTGTTGAGCGAAGCTATCGTTGGAGCGTATCGTAACATCTTCACAAGTTGGTCGATCGAAGCGTTGATAACTATTCGTATCGGCGGTGCAGAAATCGCGTTGATGTCGAGGTACCGAGGGGTAGCGCCGTGATTGGTGAAGCCAAGCCAAAACGCGTGAGCGTTGCTGAGCATTCAGGGGACGGTGGCGGAATTGCCGCACCGTGCTATACTCGGGCACAGGCAATGCCGATCCCCTCGCCAAGGGGGGCGCCCCCGCGCTGGGTATGCAATCAGTACCTTTCACCTCATTCGGCGCCAAGCAGCTACGCGTCTCTTTCGTTGAGCGCGCGGATTTGGCGCCAACGAAACTTCACGTATAAGGCAAGCAAATGCACGGCTACCGCCGCGATAAACGCGAGCCACACCGATTCCGGTAGCAATAGAAAGATCGGCACCGCCGTAGCAAAGACGAACACGTCCAGCAGACGGATGCGATGCCGCTTCCCACGCGATCGCGTGAAGATTTCGAATATACGCATTGCTCGGTACTCCTTTGTGAGCCTTCCCCGTTTTCCAGACCAGGACGGCGATTGATGGCGTACGCGGGCGCACGGCCCGCCTTTGAATTGCGAAGCGATTCAGGGCGGGCCGTGATTATTAGGAACGGAAGCATGTACGTGCACCGAGTGTGCGCACGAAACGTAGGGTTGATGTCGATACATAGCGTGCCCTTGTTGGGGCAGGTATGAGCGGCACACTTTCAAATTTATGCGACTCGCGACATCGTCAGTTCAGGTCGGTGTGCCGTACTGCTACCTGCCAACACTGTTGATTCGATTCGTCCCACAGCCTGAAGTTTTTCCTGGTTGTCTCCAAGGCAACGGCGAACGGATAGCTGTGCATGATTCGGACGATCCCCACCATTTCGACGCAGGCAGTTGCCCCTTGTGAAGCGTCATAGCCGCCGTTCTCGATTGCATTCCGTCGCCGCGATCTGGCTTCGTTTGCCAGCGACCTGTTTGCGCGCGCTCTCAATAGCGTGAACCTTGCGGTTCCATGCCGCCTACAGGCCCGCCAATCATGAATTGGCGGGTTTGCGCATAGTGCAATCTGCGCAAAGCCGTTGCTTCGCAACGGAAATCCACCCCCGCAACCGTCGGGCGTTCCGCCCGACTCCGACCGTTTCCCTCGCGCGAGGCATGTTCTGTCCTCGACGCTTCGGCTCCGCTATCGCTCCGGGGTTCGCCGGCATCATTATCGAACGGATGCCGCTCACCCGAAACGGTCGGAGTCGGCCGCGCGCTGCCGCAGCCAATCGCAGGGTACTGCTCTCGGGCGGACAGCCGCGCCCGACGGTTGCGGGGTGGGCGGATCGCCTGCGTCAGGCCGCAAGCGAGGTTGGCGCGTAGCGCGGGGCGTCCTGGACGACGCCCTCGGTAGGCCGACATGAAGATGACGGCCTTCCTTCTTGGTCGCTGCCTGAAGAGGCAGCGCGTTGCTTGAGGCAAGCCCGTTTTGACTTAGGCATTACAGAAGGGTCGCAAACATTGCACACTCAAAGATTGTGTTTTGTGCGCCGCAATTCTTATACTTGCATAAACAGTGAGTCGTGCGATGCCAGCAGGCGGTGTTCTATTCGTAGTGTTAGTGATCAGCGTGGTGCTGGGGAAAATCACCGGCACCACGGTCGTGCATGGGTTTGCCGTGCTGGTCGAAATGATCGAGCTGGCGATCGTCGCCGCGCTGCTGGTTTGGCTGTACAGGTTCGTGATGCGCATTCGCGAGCCTATAGCCCGCTGGTATTTCTTCACGTTTTACCCGCACCCGGCAGCACCGGCGATCCGCGCCGCGCTTTCGGATGGCACGGTTCTCAATCGTGAGCAGCTTGCGGCGGTGTTGGCCGACGCGCCTGCGGACGGCCCCATTCTTCGGGCCGTCCGTGCCGAACAGGCGCAGTCCCTCATCGCCGAGATGACTGCCGCGACGCAGACAAGGATTCGTGAGCTCGAATCCAAGGCCAGAGAGCAATATGAGCATGCCGCCGCGTACGAGATGCAAGCCGCACTCGCGGAAGCAGCTGTCGCTCTCGAACGGGCGAAGGCGGCAGTTCATGCGCGAATGGAGACCGTCGGATGAAACTGCCCACAGTCGAAATTCTTCCGGCAGAAAGCCACGCGCTTGAAATGCCTGCGGGCACGCCGCTTGGGCTCGGCATCCTCGGTGCTGCGCGGTTTTCGGCGATCCGGCGCGTCCTTGAACAGGCGGCGCGTGCCGCAAACGCAAAGGCGCAGCTTCACGCCGCCGAAGGCGCCGTTTCCAATGCGCTCGTGAATCGGGAAGTGGCGCGGGAGCGGCTACGCCGGGTGGACGAGATTTGTCAGGAGGCCGGGGATCAAATCACAGATGGTGTGAAGATCGCGCGCATGCGCCGCAAGCTCGAAATCATGAAGATGGAAGACGACGTTGCGGAGGCCGAGGCACGGCGCGCCGGTGCGAAGACCAACAAAGCAGCGGTCGAGGATGTAGCGAAGCCGACCGCCGCTAAGGACGACGTTGCCGAGTTCATCGATCAGATTGGGCGTTTGCCGCAGATTGTGCAGGCGGTCGAGAAAGCCAAAGCACAGCTCATCGCTGACGCGGGCGGGCAAGACAAACTGTCCGAAGCTCAACTGCAAGTATGTGAGATGTTCGATGCCATGACCCAAGCCTTCCTTTCGAAGAAGGCCGGTGACGCGGCGCTGTGATGCTGACGATCGGAACGACACGCGAGGGATCTCCGATCCGCCTTACGGATAAAGAGCGGGCACGGCACATTCACGTGGTCGGATCGATCGGCACTGGCAAATCGAAGCTGCTCGAATACATGATCCAGCAGGACATTGCGGTGGGACGAGGGCTCTGCCTCATCGATCCGCATGGCACGTTGGTCGAGAGCTTGGAGCGATGGTGCGCACTTCGGGGAATGGGAATCCTTCGGCGTATCCACATTATCCGTCCGGGCGGGACAGATGTCGTGCCCGGATTCAATCCGCTTCGCACGGTGCCTGGACAAGCGTTGTCCGTTCGCGTCGATGCGATGGTCGCTGCTTGTGCACAGGCATGGGGCGTCGCCGATATGAGCGATACGCCGCGGCTCGAAAAAATCCTACGCTCTACGTTCTTCGCGCTCTCTGCGCGCGGGCTGACGTTGGCTGAGGGACCGGCGCTCTTGCGTGCCGCCGATCCGGACGGCGTGCGGCGTAACCTCACGACCGATCTCCCGGACCCAGTGTTTCAAATTGCGTGGGACGAACTCAATAGCTTGTCGCGCAAGGATTTCGCGGAGCATGTCGAGAGCACGCATACGCGCCTATCGAAGTTTCTGATGGCGCCGGCGATGCGCCTCATGGTGGGGCAGCGTGAGCATACGCTGCATTTTCGCGAGGCGATGGACCGTGGCGACATCGTGCTTATTGATCTTGGCGCGCGCGAAGCGTTTTCCTATGAGAATGCCCGCGTGCTCGGCACGTTGCTTATCAACGATCTCTTTCTTTCGGCGCTCGGAAGAGACGAGCGGATATCACAGCGCCGGCCCTTCACGCTGTATGTCGATGAGGCCTACGATTTCCTTTCGGGCGATATCGAACGCATCCTCGACCAGACGCGCAAGTTCGGACTGCATGCCGTGCTGGCGCACCAAAGAATAGGGCAGCTCAAGAAACGCGGAGAGGGCATATACAATGCCGTCATGGGCGGCACGCAAACGAAGATCGTCTTGGGCGGCCTGTCAGACGACGACGCCGGCATCATGGCCCGCGAGATCATGCGCGGCGACATCGACCTCACCACGCCCAAGCCCGGGATTACCATGCCGGTGGTGGTCGATGAGGTACCTTTCTGGCTTGAATCGGAAAGCACGAGCGAGGGTAATGCGCGTAGTACGTCTTTAAGCGAAGGCCGAGCGACCGGCGCGTCCTCGATTACGTCGCAAGGCGAATCCACAAGTTACATGGCTCCAAACGGCAACTGGTCGCAACCGAACATGTTGGCCATGAACATGGGGTCTGGCGCAGCCTCCAATAGCTCACGAAGCGTTGTCACCACCGAAGGGGTATCGACCACGTTCAGCCGGACTTATGGCCGGTCGCAGACCCTCAAGTCCGTTCGGGAGGAGCGCCCGACGCAGTTCTATACGCTCGAAGAAAGCCTCCATCTGGCGGCGCTTAATGTCCGTAATCTCCCCGATCAGACCGCCATCGTGAAGCGGCGCGGCATGAGAACGGTGGTTGTGGACACCGTTGAAGTGAAGCCCGTGCTCAACGTGCCGAAGATCGTCGAGCGGTTTCGGCATAAGACATACCGCCAAAGCCCCTATGTCAGCTCGCCCGAAGCGGTGTCTATGGAATTGGAGGGGCGGCGCGCGCAATTGTTCGGTCCGCAAACTGAACCGATCCGCGCCGAAGACTTTTGGACGTCGGAATAGCGTGGCAGGGAAGCGAGCGTCTCATCCGCGCTTCCGGCGAGACGGCGAAGCGCCTCGCATCGAGCTTACGGACGACGATGTCACCATACTGCAGCACGTCTATCGGTATCGGTTTATCCGATCCGACGACATACACCGACTGCTTGCGGGTCGCAGCGCGGATCGGGTGTCACGTCGGCTGACGCTGCTGTTTCGCAACGAATATCTCGACCGACCGCCAGCGCAGATTGACCGGTTCGGGCAGGGCGGTTCGCACGCGTTCGTCTACGGTCTCGGCATGAACGGCGCACGCTTTCTCAAAGAGAAGCAGGGCATGGCAGTCGGGCCGACCGATTGGCGTTCGCGCAATCGTACCTACGTGCGCGAAAACCTTGAACACACGGTGGCTGTCTCGCACTTCATGATTGATCTTGAGATTGCATGTCGGAGCCGCGATGATCTATCGCTTATTCAGTTCGCCGATATCCTTGCCGCTGCACCCTCTGAGACACGGAGTGCCAAGAATCCAATGTCCTGGAAAGTCCCCATGCGGTGGCAGGGTGGACAAGCGCAGGTGCATCTCGTTCCCGATGCGATATTTGGGTTACGAAGACATCGGCAAGATGGTTCATTTGCAAGCGCCT
>DATJUS010000097.1:0-31513 GCA_035502175.1 Rhizomicrobium sp. | reverse complement strand
CGAACACGGCGGCCTGCGGCGCACGTGGGCGTCCGCGTAACCAGTCGAGTGTCACGTCATCCGGTGCGATCATGCCGGCGCGTGCGCCCATCTCGATCGACAGGTTGCAGAGGGTCATGCGGCCTTCCATATCGAGCGCGCGTACCGCTTCGCCGGCATATTCGACGACACTGCCTGTGCCGCCGCCGACGCCGACCGCTGCGATGATCGCGAGGGCGAGATCCTTCGCACCGACACCGGGCTGTAACTTTTCGTTTGCCGTCACGCGTAGAGTCTTTGGCTTCCGTTGCAGCAGGCATTGTGTCGCCAGCACGTGACCGACTTCGGATGTGCCGATGCCGAATGCCAGCGCGCCGAACGCGCCGTGCGTTGCGGTGTGGCTGTCGCCGCAGACGACGACGCTGCCCGGCCATGTCAGGCCTAGCTCGGGCCCGATCACATGCACGATGCCGCGATTGGGACTGTCCCAACCCGCGAGCGGAATGCCGTGTGTGTGACAATTCTCTTCGAGCGTGGCGATCTGCTTGCGTGCCTCATCGGTAACGTAAGGCCGCGTGCCGTCTGCGCCGGGCGGAAGTGTCGGCGTCGAATGATCGATGGTCGCAAACGTCTTGTCCGGGCGGCGCACCTTCAGCCCGCGCTCGTTGAGCGCGGTGAACGCCTGAGGCGAGGTGACTTCATGGACGAGGTGCAGATCGACGTAGAGAACCGCGGGACGGTCCTCGGCCTCGGGCTCCACGACATGCGCGTCCCAGACTTTGTCGAACAATGTCCTAGGCTGCTTCGAAGACATGATCTCGTTCTCTCTGTGTCGCATCCTTGACCGGATCGAGCCAGCGATGGGCGCGTCCGTCAAACAATGCGTTGAATCGCGATTGAAGGCGTTTGGTGATCGGACCCGGTCCGTTAGTGCGCGTAACGATGCCATCGATCGAGCGTACCGGCGTAATCTCCGCCGCGGTGCCGGTCAGGAACACTTCGTCGGCGATGTAAAGCATTTCGCGCGGCAGGACCTGCTCCACGATTTCGAAGCCTTCTTCCTTTGCCAGCGTCATCACCGTATCGCGCGTGATGCCGATCAGGATCGAGGATGCCGCGGGCGGCGTGAATATGCGCCCGTCCTTGACGACAAACAAATTCTCGCCCGCACCCTCGGACAGCCGCCCGTCCGTGCCGAGCGCAATGCCTTCGACAAAGCCGCGGGTCCGCGCTTCGCGCCCGATGAGATAGCCGTTGAGGTAGTTGCCACCGGCCTTCGCCGCAGTCGGCACGGTGTTTGGCGCGAACCGTGCCCAGCTCGACACGCAGACATCGACGCCACGCTTCTGGCCTTCGTCGCCGAGATAGGCGCCCCACGGGAATGCCGCGATAGCGACATCGACATTCATCGCTTCGTCGGTCGGCGTGACGCCCATGCCGCATTCGCCGAGAAACGCGATGGGCCGCACATAGGCGCTCTTGAGGCCGTTCTTGTGGACGACGGTTTTGGTCGCCGCCACGAGAGCGTCGGCAGAGTAGGGCAATGTGATGCCATACATCCGCGCAGAGTCGACAAGACGGTTCATGTGATCGTCGAGCCGGAATCCGCATGGACCACTCGGCGTGTCGTAAACGCGGATGCCTTCGAACACCGAGGTGCCGTAGTGCAGCGCGTGCGTCATCACATGGATGCGTGCATCTGCCCAAGGCGTCACGCGCCCATTCATCCAGATGAATTCAGCCAGTGGCTTCATTGTAGTTCTCCCGCGGCGCAGCGCTGTATCCCTTTGCGCGTGCCGCCTTGTTGAAAGCATCGAGGAAGGCGCGCACGCCTGCCCACAACGGATCGGGTCCCTGGCCGTGTCCTGACCAGTCGCGACCACCGATGCTGACCACCGTTTCGGCTGCGGCATCCGGCGTCGCGCCGTAGCCTGTCTGCATGACATCGATCTCGATCACATTCGCGTCTTCGCCGGCCGCTTCGCGCAAAGCGAGGAACGCGGCTTCAAGCGCGGTTTCGCCGATCGCGACATGCGTGGTGGACTCGTCGTCGCGCATCAGTTCGACAACCGTGACCGCACGGCTGCGGCCGGTCTTGTCGGTGCGGGCTTCGAGACGCGTCAGGCTCCAGCCGCGTTCCGAGACATCACCGTCGGTGAACAGGGCGTGCAGTTCGTCGTCGTCCAGCGCACCGATTTCATCCGCACGGCGCTTGAACGCCGCGAAGATGCGCATCATCGCCGCGCTGTCGATGTTGTAGCCGAGCTCGCGGGCGCGCTTGTCGACCGCGTGACGGCCGGAATGCTTGCCGAGCACCAACTCGCTCGCCTGCATGCCGACGTCTTCCGGACGCATCACCTCGTAGGTGCGGGCGTCGGACATCACGCCGTGCTGATGGATGCCGGCCTCATGCGCGAACGCGTTGCGCCCGACGACGGCCTTGTTGCGGACCACTGGCGATTTCGTCACGCGTGACACCAGACGGCTCACCGCCGTCAGCTTCGTCGTGTCGATGGTGGTGCGCACATCGAACAGATCCGCGCGTGTGCGCATCGCCATCACGACTTCTTCCAGCGCGCTGTTACCCGCACGTTCGCCAATGCCGTTGATGGTGCATTCGATCTGGCGCGCACCGTTCTTGACCGCCATGACGCTATTCGCCACCGCCATGCCCAAATCGTTGTGGCAATGGGTGGAAAAGCGTACGCCCGGCGCGACCTTGATGTTCGCCTTCAGCATCGCGAACAGGCGGCCGATTTCGTCCGGCGTCGAATAGCCGACCGTGTCGGGCACGTTCAGCGTCATCGCTCCGGCATCGGCAGCGGCCTGCAGTACTTCGACCAAGAAGTCCGGTTCGGTGCGGATCGCGTCTTCGGCGCTGAATTCGACATCGTCGAAGAATGTGCGGGCAAAGG
This sequence comes from Rhizomicrobium sp., assembly GCA_035502175.1. Lineage (GTDB taxonomy): Bacteria > Pseudomonadota > Alphaproteobacteria > Micropepsales > Micropepsaceae > Rhizomicrobium. The sequence continues at coordinate 28,619 of DATJUS010000097.1, read as the reverse complement.
TGATCGATTGCACCGCCGCTTCCATCACCTGATCGCGGCTCATGTTGAGCTTGGCTTCGCGATGGATTGGGCTGGTCGCCAGGAAGATGTGCAAACGCCGTTTTCGCGCGGGTTCCAGCGCGCGCGCGGCGGCTTCGATATCGCCGATCGACGCACGGGCGAGGGAGCAGATAACCGGCCCCTCAATCTCTTGCGCCACGGCGCGGATAGCTTCTTCATCGCCGGGCGAGGCGGCGGCAAAGCCGGCCTCGATGATGTCGACGCCCATGTCGCGCAGCGCTGCGGCCACGCGCAATTTCTCGGGCACGCCCATGCTGAAGCCCGGCGCCTGTTCGCCGTCGCGTAGCGTGGTGTCGAAGATCAGGACGCGGTTGTCGTCTACTGCATCATGCATGATACCGCTCCCTCATCTGGTACGGATCGGCGCACGCCGTAGAGCTTTTCGATCTGACGGCTCAGCACGTCGATGCGGCGGGAGGCGTCGTAAGGACGCACATGGATAGCCAGAGCGCGGTGCGCGCCTTCGCCGTCCATCGTCATGCCGTCAATGTGGAAGCCGCGGCGTTCGATGAGCCCGATAATCCGCGGCAGCGAGCCTTCGGCACGGTCGAGTTCGAGATGAATGATCTTGCTCATGATTACGCCTCCATCATTTCGTGATTGCTTTTGCCTGGCGGCACCAACGGCCAGACGTTTTCCATGGGATCGATGACCACATGCATCAGGCACGGACCTTCCGCGGCCAACAGGCGCTGGATCGCGCTGTCGATTTCGTCGCGGCGCGTGATGCGGAACGCATCGATGCCGAACGCCTGCGCGACCTGAACGAAGTCCGGATTGTCGGACAGGTTCGTCTCGTTGTAATTGCGGTCGTAGAACAACTCCTGCCACTGGCGCACCAAGCCGAGCGACGAGTTGTCCAACAGCAATATTTTCAGCGCGATGCCGTAACGCTTGAGCGTCGCGAGCTCCTGAATGTTCATCATGATCGAGCCGTCGCCGGTGATCGCGACGACATGCGCCTCGGGCTTGGCCAACTTAGCGGCCATGCCGGCGGGCAGGCCGTAACCCATCGCGCCCAATCCGCCCGAGGACAGATGCGCCGATGGATGCGTAAAGCGGCAATGCTGCGCCACCCACATCTGGTGCTGGCCGACGTCGCAGGCGGCGATGAAACTGTCGCCGGCCGCTTCGGACAGATCCTTCAGCAGCTTCGGCGCATAGATGCCCTCGCCCGGCGCGTCGTAGGTGAACGCCGTTTCGTCTTTCATCTTGCGCGTATGCGAAATCCACTCCGCCGTGTTCATGCCGACTGGTTGCAGCGCGGGCAGGGCGCGGCGCAGATCTGCCGTGATCGAAACATCGGCCTCGCGGAGCTTGCCGATCTCCGCTGGATCGATGTCGAAATGGATGACGCGGGCGTTCGGCGCGAAGGTCGAGAGCTTGCCGGTGGCGCGGTCGTCGAAACGCGCGCCGACGACGATCAACAGGTCGCAATCCTGCACCGCATGGTTCGCGGCCTTGGTGCCGTGCATACCCAGCATGCCCAAGAACGACGGATCGTCGGTCGGGATCGTTCCCAAGCCCTTCAGCGTGGCCACCGACGGGATGCCGGTGCGGCGGGCGAAGGCGCGCAATTCCGCCACCGCTCCTGCGATGCCGACGCCGCCGCCGACATAGAGCAAAGGCTTCTTCGCCTTCGCAATCATCATTTCGGCGTGTTCGAGCGCGTTTGTGTCGTCCTCGCTTCCGCCGCGATTGTCAAAGCTCGGCGCGCGCGTGTGCGCGGTTGTGCCGGCGGCAATGTCCTTCGGCAGATCGATCAGCACCGGGCCGGGGCGGCCTGACGTTGCGACATGGAATGCTTCTTCCACGACGGCGGGCACGTCGCCGGTATGACGCACGAGCCACGAATGCTTCACGATCGGCAACGTCATGCCGATGATGTCGACTTCCTGGAAAGCGTCGGTGCCCATGAACGAGGTTGCGACCTGTCCGGTGATCGCGACCATCGGCACAGAGTCCATTGCCGCGTTGGCGATGCCGGTGATCAGGTTCGTGGCGCCTGGGCCGGAGGTTGCCATGCACACGCCGGGCTTTCCGGTGACACGCGCCCAGGCATCGGCGGCGAACGCCGCGCTCTGCTCATGCCGCACCAGGATATGACGCACGCCCGATCCGGTCAGTGCGTCGTAGACCGGCATGATCGCGCCGCCGGGATAGCCGAAGATTGTATCGACTCCCATGCGTTCCAGCGCGTCGATAAGCAGACGCGCGCCGGAGCGCGGGCTGTCATCGGCTTTCGGAATGTGCGCGGGACCAATACTCGACATGATACCTACTCGGCGGCGTTCGTTTGCGGATTCAGCCACGTCATGCGCGCGCGCAGATCGCGGCCGACTTTTTCAATCGGGTGGTCGAGGTCTTTCTTGAGAAGCGCCTCGTAGCGCGGGCGTCCGGCCTGGTTCTCGAGGATCCAGTCGCGCGCAAAGGAGCCCGATTGGATGTCACTCAGCACGTCCTTCATGCGCTGGCGCGTCTCGTCGGTGACGATGCGCGGGCCTGAGACCAGATCGCCGTACTTTGCGGTCTCCGACACGAACTCGTGCATCTTCTTCAATCCGCCTTCGTGCAGCAGATCGACGATCAGCTTCAGCTCGTGCATGCATTCGAAGTAGGCGACCTCGGGCTGATAGCCTGCGTCGACCAGCGTGTCGTAGCCCGCCAGCACCAACTCAGTGACGCCGCCGCACAGCACAGACTGCTCGCCGAACAGATCGGTCTCCGTCTCTTCCGAGAAACTGGTCTCGATGCAGCCGCCGAAGGTGCCGCCGATAGCGCGGGCGTAACCCAGCACGCGCTCGCGCGCTTTGCCGCTGGCATCCTGCTGGATCGCGAACAGGCACGGCACACCGTGACCGCGCACATATTCGCGGCGCACCAGATCACCGGGGCCCTTCGGCGCCACAAGGATGACATCGATGTCCTTGCGCGGCGCCACACGGCCGTAGTGGACCGAGAACCCATGCGCGAAGAGGATCGCGGCACCCTTGGCGATGTTCGGCTCGACGGACTCGCGCCAGATCGCGTCGTGCGTCATGTCTGGCGTCAGGATCGCGACGATAGCTGCGCCTTTCACCGCATCTGCGGGCTCGGCCGTCTTCAGGCCGTCAGCCTGAGCACGCTTCCAGCCCTTGCCGCCTTCGCGCACGCCGACAACGACGTCGATGCCGCTGTCGCGCATGTTCATCGCGTGCGCTCGGCCCTGGCTGCCATAGCCGATGACGGCGACGCATGCGCCGTCGAGGTTCCTGGGGTCTACATCGTCGTGGTTATAAACGCGCATTGTTCGATCTCTCCGGTGTTGTCCGGCAGACCGCGCAACAAAAAACCCGCTCCTTTTGAGAGCGGGTTCGTCAGGCGATCTGCGTTTTTGGGTTACGCTTATGTCGCTCCGATCCCGCTCAGGGTCCGAATAAGAAGAAGTACGAGGCTAAGCAGGCCGAGCGCGCGCACGTCCGCGAGAACCGTCAGGTCTAGCGAGAAAGGCGCAGCGATAGTGCGGCCAGCGGCCATGGGGAACACAACTCTTGAATTCGTCAGAGCATCCATAGAAACATAAGATTAAGCGCGCGTGAAGAGAAAAAACAAAAGAGACGATGAAAAAGAGATAATCGGTCTCGAAAATGCGACTGCCTGTTATTTAAGCACGATGCCCGAACACCGGGCTAGTTAAGGACTTTCGATGCCCCAACTGCGCTCCAGAACCTCGACACACGGCCGCAATATGGCCGGCGCCCGCGGGCTTTGGCGCGCGACAGGTATGAAAGACTCCGATTTCGGCAAGCCGATCGTCGCGATTGCGAACTCGTTCACGCAATTCGTGCCGGGGCACGTGCATCTGAAAGATCTCGGTCAGCTCGTCGCGCGTGAAGTCGAGAAGGCGGGCGCGGTCGCGAAAGAGTTCAATACCATCGCCGTCGATGATGGCATCGCGATGGGACATGACGGCATGCTTTACAGTCTCCCGTCGCGCGAGCTGATCGCGGACAGCGTCGAGTACATGGTCAACGCGCATTGCGCCGATGCGCTCGTGTGCATCTCCAATTGCGACAAGATCACGCCCGGCATGTTGATGGCGGCGCTGCGCTTGAACATTCCCTGCGTGTTCGTCTCCGGTGGCCCGATGGAAGCGGGCAAGGTCGTGATGAAGGATGGCGCCGTCGCCATCGATCTCATCGACGCCATGATTGCCGCGGCCGACGACAAGATCAGCGATGCCGATGTTCAGGTGATCGAACGTTCAGCATGTCCCACCTGTGGCTCGTGCTCGGGCATGTTCACGGCGAATTCGATGAACTGTCTGACCGAAGCGCTGGGATTGTCATTGCCCGGAAATGGTTCGGTGCTGGCGACCCATGCGGATCGCAAAGCGCTTTTCCTCCAGGCGGGCCGCACCGTCGTTGAACTCGCGCGGCGTTGGTACGACGAGGACGACGCGACCGCGTTGCCGCGTTCCATCGCGAGCTTCGAGGCCTTCGAGAATGCGATGTCTCTCGACATCGCGATGGGCGGATCGACCAACACGGTTCTGCATCTGCTTGCCGCCGCACATGAAGCGGAAGTGAACTTCACCATGGCGGATATCGACCGCATCTCGCGCAAGGTGCCGGTTCTGTGCAAGGTCGCGCCGTCGAAATCCGACGTGCACATGGAAGATGTCCATCGCGCCGGCGGGATCATGGCGATCCTTGGCGAACTCGACCGCGCGAAACTTCTCAACCGTGATGTCGTGACAATTCACGGCGAGAGCCTGCCTGCGACCCTGTCGAAATGGGATGTGCGTCAGACGAACGACGAGAATGTGCGTTCCTTCTATCGCGCCGCGCCCGGTGGCATCCCCACGCAAACTGCGTTCAGTCAGGACCGCCGCTACGACTATCTCGATATGGATCGCAAGAACGGTGTGATCCGGTCTTCGGAAAATGCCTTCAGCCGCGACGGCGGTCTCGCAGTCCTCACCGGCAACATCGCGCCGGATGGCTGCATCGTGAAAACGGCGGGTGTCGATGAAAGCATCCTGAAATTCTCCGGCCCCGCACGCGTGTTCGAAAGCCAGGGTGCGGCGATTGCCGGCATTCTCGGCAACGCCGTGCAGGCGGGCGACGTCGTCGTGATCCGCTACGAAGGGCCGAAGGGCGGGCCGGGGATGCAGGAGATGCTCTATCCGACCTCTTATCTGAAATCGAAGGGCCTCGGCAAAGCCTGTGCACTGGTGACGGATGGACGTTTCTCCGGCGGCACGTCCGGCCTTTCCATCGGCCATGTTTCACCGGAAGCGGCCGAAGGCGGAATGATCGCGCTGATCGAAGACGGCGATCGCATCGAGATCGATATTCCATCGCGCGCGATCAGTCTGATGGTCGATGCGGCGACGCTCGCGAAAAGGCGCGAGGTGCTGACGGCACGCTATGGCGCGCATTGGCGTCCGGCCAATCGCGACCGCAAAGTCTCGCCCGCGCTCCAGGCCTATGCCGCGATGGCGACGAGCGCCGCGCGTGGGGCGGTGCGCGACGTTTCCCAGCTCAAGAAATAAAAGAAGCGGCCCGCGTGCTTGGAACTTGGCCTCGCGCCTGCTGCGCTGCGGCAAATGATCCCTAATTTTAGAAGGAAGTTGCTACACGGGCGCAATCGTGGAGAATAATTTCGCATGAACGAGTCTGGTCAGGCGAAATGTTACGTTTTGTCTCTGTGCAGCCGCAATATCCGGCCAAACGGCCTGCCGGTGCGCGCAAGCACGACCACGGCGAAATCCATGATACTTTCGCGGCCTGCGATGCCGCGGCGCAGGCGGCCCGTTGCGCGCAATGCGGCGTCCCGTTCTGTCAGGTGCATTGCCCGCTCTCCAACAACATCCCGGACTGGCTGAAGCTCGCCGCCGAAGGGCGCTTGCAGGAAGCCTACGAACTCGCCGAGAGCACCAACAACATGCCGGAGATCTGCGGGCGGATCTGTCCGCAGGATCGGTTGTGCGAAGGCAATTGCGTCATCGAGCAATCGACGCATGGCGCGCTGACCATCGGTTCGATCGAGAAATATCTCGCCGACACCGCCTTCGAAAACGGATGGGTGAAGCCGATCCATCCGCGCGCATCGCGCAGTGAGAGCGTCGGCATCGTTGGTGCGGGCCCCGCGGGCCTCGCGGCGGCGGAGCAGCTTCGCAAGCAGGGTTATGGCGTCACGATCTATGACCGCCACGACCGCGCAGGCGGTTTGCTGATCTACGGCATCCCGAACTTCAAACTCGACAAAGCCGTGGTGCAGCGCCGCGTCGGGCGCTTGCAGGAAGGCGGGATTGAATTTGATCTTGGCGTCGAGATCGGACGTGATCTGACGCTGCAGGAGCTGCGTCTGCGCCATGATGCCGTGCTGCTGGCGAACGGCGCCTATCGCGCACGTGAGATCGGCGCAAAGGGTGTGGAGCTGCCCGGCGTTGTCGCGGCGCTCGATTACCTGATTGCCTCCAATCGCAAAAGCCTCGGCGATGTGGTGCTGTCGCATGACGACGGTTCGCTTCATGCGAATGGCAAAGACGTCGTCGTCATTGGCGGCGGCGACACGGCGATGGATTGCGTGCGCACGGCGGTGCGGCAAGGCGCGAGTTCAGTGACCTGCCTCTACCGCCGCGACCGCGCGAATATGCCCGGCTCTGTGCGCGAAGTGCTGCATGCCGAAGAAGAGGGTGTGCGCTTTGAATGGCTCGCCGCGCCTGACACGCTCGACGGTGTCGAAGCCGTGGCGCGCGTGCATGGCGCGCGCATGCGGCTGGGCACTGTAGATGCGAGCGGGCGGCACAGCATCGAAAAAGACGGATCGCGCTTCGAGATCGCGGCGCAGATGGTGATCGTCGCGGCCGGCTTCGATCCGGAGCCGTTGCCGCAAATGTTCGCAGAGAATGCGCTGATTACGGGCTCTGGTGGCCGCGTCTGGATTAACCCGCGCAACTTCATGACCAGCCTCGACGGCGTGTTTGCGGCCGGCGACATCGTGCGCGGTGCGTCGCTGGTGGTGTGGGCGATCCGCGACGGACGCGATGCCGCCGCCGCGATCCATAAGCATCTCCTCACCAAGCAGGACGTGGCCCATGCCGCGGAATGAGGGCGACGAATTTGTCGATCTGTATCAGCGCAACGCTGCCGCGCTGGAGGCCGCGCATGCCTATTCGCCGTCCGACGAGCACGATGCCTGTGGTGTCGGTCTCGTCGCCGCGATCGACGGGCACCCGCGGCGCGAAGTTGTTACACGCGCCATCGATGCGCTGAAATCGGTCTGGCATCGCGGCGCAGTCGACGCGGATGGGAAGACAGGCGACGGCGCCGGCATACATCTCCAGGTGCCGCACAAATTCTTCGCCGAAGTCGTGCGCCTCAGCGGCCATCGCACGCGCAAGGGGCATATCGCGGTCGGTCAAATCTTCCTGCCGCGCACCGATTTCACGGCGCAGGAAACCTGCCGCACTATCGTCGAATCCGAGTTGCTGCGACTTGGTTTTTACCTTTATGGCTGGCGGCAGGTGCCGATCGATCTCTCGGTCATCGGCGAGAAGGCGAACGCCACGCGGCCGGAGATCGAGCAGATCGTCTTCGGTACGCCGGAGTCCGACGATATGGAGGCCCTCGACCGCGCGCTCTATCTCTGCCGCCGCCGCATCGAGAAGCGCGTGCGCGACGCGAGCATTGCGGGCTTCTATGTCTGCTCGCTGTCGGCGCATTCGCTGATCTACAAGGGTATGTTCCTCGCGGAGCAGCTCTCGACGTTCTATCCCGATCTTCAGGACGAGCGCTTTGCGTCCGCGTTTGCGATCTTCCACCAGCGCTATTCCACCAACACGTTCCCGACCTGGAGCCTGGCGCAGCCCTTCCGCATGCTCGCCCACAATGGCGAGATCAACACGCTGAAGGGCAACGTCAACTGGATGAAGAACCACGAGTTCAAGATGGCGTCCGCCTTGTTCGGTGATACCGGCGAGGATATCAAGCCGATCATCCAGCCGGGCTCTTCGGATTCCGGCGCGCTCGACGCCGTGTTCGAGGTGCTGGTGCGTGCGGGGCGCAGTGCGCCGCTCGCCAAGACGCTGCTTATTCCGGAATCGTGGACCAAGAAGGCTTCGACAATCCCGGAATCGCATCGCGCGATGTACGCCTATGGCAATGCTGTGATGGAGCCGTGGGATGGTCCCGCCGCCATCGCGGCAACGGACGGCCGCTGGGTCATCGCGGGCATGGACCGCAACGGGCTGCGGCCGCAGCGCTATGCGGTGACCGAAGACGGCTTGCTGGTGTCGGGGTCGGAGAGCGGCATGTTCGCGCTCGATCCGTCGCAAGTGTTGCGCCGCGGACGCCTTGGCCCGGGGCAGATGATCGCGCTCGATCTGAAGGAAGGAAGCCTCTACGAAGACCGCGCGATCAAGGACAAGCTTGCCGGCGAGCATCCCTATCTCGATTGGGGCCGGAAGATCGTTGAACTCGAGCCGATCATCGGCCCCGGTCCCGAGCTGCGCATGTTCGGCGATGACGAGTTGAAGAAGCGCCAGCGGCAGGCTGGCTATTCGATGGAAGACATCGAACTCATCCTCCATCCGATGATCGCGGAGGCGAAGGAAGCGATCGGCTCGATGGGCGATGACACGCCGTTGGCAGTGCTGTCGCAGCACTATCGGCCGCTGTCGCATTTCTTCCGCCAGAATTTCAGCCAGGTCACCAACCCGCCGATCGACTCGCTGCGCGAAGACCGCGTGATGAGCCTGAAGACCCGCTTCCGCAACCTCGGCAACGTGCTGGCGCAGGACGAGAAGCAGGCCGAAGTCTTCGTGCTGGAGACGCCGATTATCTCCAACGGAATGTACGCACGCATCCGCGATCATCTGACCGGAAAGTTCAAGGAGATCGACTGCCTCTTCCCGCTCACGCGCGGAATGACGGAGGGCGAGGCGTTGGAGCAGGCGATCGCGCACATTCGGGCCGCGGCGGAGCAGGCGGTGAAGGACGGTTTCAGTCACCTGATCCTGACCGACGAGCGCATATCGCCGGATCGCGCGCCGATCCCAATGATCCTGGCCACCGGCGCAGTGCATTCGCACCTGCTGCGCAATGGCTTGCGCAGCCAGGTGTCGATCAACGTGCGCTCCGCCGATTGTCTGGACACGCATTACGCCGCGGTGCTGATCGGCGTCGGGGCTACGACGGTGAACGCCTATCTGGCGCAGGAATGCATCGCCGATCGCCATGCCCGCGGCCTGTTCGGTGAACTCACGCTTGGCCAATGCGTGAAACGCTACATGGATTCTGTGAGTGCTGGCCTGCTCAAGATCATCTCGAAGATGGGCATCTCGGTGATCTCGTCCTATCGCGGCGGCTACAATTTCGAGGCGCTGGGTCTGTCGCGGTCGATGGTCGCGGACATTTTCCCCGGCATGCCGAGCCGCATCTCCGGCATTGGCTTCTCGGGCATCGCGGCGCGCGTAGCAAAGCTGCATCGCGAGGCGCTGGACGACGACAGCATGCCGGTCGGCGGTTTCTATCGCGCGCGGGCGACTGGCGAACAGCATGGCGACGGCGCGACGTTGATCCATCTGCTGCAGAGCGCGGTGCAGAAGAACTCTTACGGTCTCTACAAGAAATACTCGGAAGGCGTCGATCAGCAGGCGCCGGTGTCGCTGCGGCATCTGATGAATTTCCGTCTGCCGCTGGAGCCCGCGCCGCTGGGCGAGGTCGAGCCGGCGGAGAATATCTTCGCACGCTTCATCACGCCGGGCATGTCGCTGGGCGCGCTGTCGCCCGAAGCGCACAAGACGCTCAACATCGCAATGAACCGCATCGGCGCACGCTCGAATTCGGGCGAGGGCGGCGAAGAGCCGGATCATTTCGGCACCGAAGCGAATTCACAGGTGAAGCAGATTGCGTCCGGCCGCTTCGGCGTGACGGCGGAATATCTCAACGCCTGCCGCGAAATCGAGATCAAGGTCGCGCAAGGCGCCAAGCCGGGCGAGGGCGGCCAGCTTCCGGGCTTCAAGGTGACGGAAATGATCGCGCGGCTGCGGCACGCGACACCGGGCACGACACTGATCTCGCCACCGCCACATCACGACATCTATTCCATCGAGGATCTGGCGCAGCTCATTTATGATCTCAAGCAGATCAATCCCGATGCGCGTGTCTGCGTGAAGCTCGTTTCGGCGAGCGGGGTCGGCACGATTGCGTCGGGTGTGGCGAAGGCAAAAGCCGACATCATCCATATTGCGGGCCACAGCGGAGGCACCGGCGCCTCACCGCAAAGCTCGATCAAGTTCGCGGGCCTGCCGTGGGAAGTCGGCCTGAGCGAGGCCAATCAGATTCTCACGCTCAATGGGTTGCGCGAGCGCGTGACCTTGCGCGCGGATGGCGGCATGCGCACCGGCCGCGACATCGTGATGGCGGCGCTGCTGGGTGCGGAGGAATTCGCCATCGGCACCGCTTCGCTGGTGGCCATGGGGTGCCTGCTGGTCCGGCAGTGCCATTCCAACACCTGCCCCGTCGGCGTGTGTACGCAGGACGAAAGCCTGCGCGCGAAATTCACCGGTACGCCGGAGAAGGTCATCAACCTGTTCCACTTCATCGCCGAAGAGGTACGTGAGGTGCTCTCGTCCCTCGGTGCGCGGTCACTGGGCGAAGTGATCGGGCGCACAGACCTGCTCTATCAGAAGAGCCGCGGGTCGGCGGACCTCGACGAGCTCGATTTGAATTCGCTGCTTTGCCGCGCCGACACGCGGGGCGCGCGGGTCTCCACCCGCAAGCAGCGCAACGAGGTGCTGCCGACGCTCGACACGGATGTCGTGCAGGACGCCATTGCCGCACTGAAGCGTGGCGAGAAAGTCGAGATGGCGTTCGATGTGCAGAACACGCAGCGCTCCATCGGCACGCGGCTGTCATCGTCCATCGTGCGCCGCTGGGGACTGGGCGGCCTGGCGGCGGACAGTCTCAGGCTGCAGCTCTATGGTTCGTGCGGCCAATCGCTCGGCGCCTTCGGTGTGCAGGGGCTGCGCATCGAAGTCGAAGGCGATGCCAACGACTATGTCGGCAAGGGATTATCCGGCGCGACCATCGTGCTGAAGCCACCGCGCAGCGCGCGTTTCGTGGCGAGCGAGAACACCATTATCGGCAACACGGTGCTGTATGGCGCGACATCCGGCTTCCTGTTCGCGGCCGGGCAGGCGGGCGAGCGGTTCGCGGTCCGCAATTCGGGTGCGACGTGCGTGGTCGAAGGTTGTGGTTCGAATGGTTGCGAATACATGACCGGCGGCACCGCAGTGATCCTCGGCACGCCGGGCGACAATTTCGCGGCCGGCATGACCGGCGGGATCGCTTATGTCTACGACACCGATGGCACGCTGGAGCAGCACATCAATCCCGACAGCGTGGCATGGCGCAGGCTGTGCGATGCGCGCGATGACGAAGGGCTGCTCAACCTTATCCGCAGGCACCGCAAGGAGACACGGTCGGAACTCGCGAAATTCCTGCTCGACGACTGGCCACAACAGGCAATGAAGTTCTGGATCGTCCAACCGTTCGGCATCGGGCAGAGGAATGCGAGCGTTCCCATCGCGGCCGTCCCTCAAAAGCGCGTGTTCGCATAGTGAACAGCGCCAACAACAAAAATCCCCGGACGATTTCTCATCCGGGGATTTTGCTGATGCACCGGACTGCGGATTAGCTTGGTCCGAGCGTGGTCAGGGTTCCGACGTTCGACGGGTTGTCGTGAATTGCGTTGTTGTGAAGGGTGTTTATCGCCGCTGAATTCTGCTGCTTGTAGCCAACAGGATTGTAGGCGATTTCCGAGTCGTCGAGCGTCAATGCGATCAGGCTGGAACCGCCATTGGCGTTCACGCCGATCCCATTCCCCATGAGTGTCGAATGTTTGACGGAAATCTGGGACGCCGTCGTGTTGCCGACCGCGGCGACGCCGGCGAAGGTGTTGTTGGTGACCTGGCTGTTCGACACGCTGCCCGTGATCGTGCCCGTCGTGCCGCTAGAATCGGCACGGAAGCCGAAGTAATTGTTGGCAAGCACGTCGTTGTTGAGCGCGATATTCACGCTCGCCGATCCCGTTGGCGCCACGAACACGCCGCCCCCGGCGGAGGCGCTGCCGTTGTTGTTGATCGTCGTTCCCTGGATCACGACGGTTTGCGTTCCGCTCGACGGAGTCACCGTGACGCCATAGCCATTGGGTGATCCGCCGACGAAATTGCGGATCTGGCAGTCCTCGATGATCAGGTTCTTACCCAGAATGAAGCGTATACCTATCAGGCCCGGCGAGCTTGGTGGCGCACCGTCGATCTGAAGGCGGCGTAAGACCACATTGCAGTTCGGATCGCTCACGCAATTCACGGTGATGCCAAAGGTGCCGGATGCGGCAACACCGCCTTCGCCCGCGCCTTCGCTGGCAATGGTGATCGACTTGGTTATCGTCACCGCGCCGAAGCCACCGGGATCGAGCACATCGATCTCGCCGCCCGTCGCGGTCTTGGAGATCGCGCCCGCAAAGGTGTGACACGGCGCCGTGCGCGAGCACGGATTGGCATCGTCGCCCACGCCGGATACCCAGGTCCGTGTCGCTTGCGCGCAGGCTGGAGATGCCAGCGCCAATGCCACCGCGACCACCGCGATGAAAGCGCCAGGAATTTGATTCAATCGTGACATGAGATCTCCCCTAGATCAGTTTGAGAAAACGCAATACCCGACGCAGCACAAAGGTTGTTCTTAAAGAACATACCTCCAAGAGTTGTCTGTTTTTCTACCATGATTTTGGAGCAGGAGCCATGGAGGGGACAAGATTTTCTCTCGCACATTTGCATTCGAATTGACGCCTTCGCGAGCGTGTGCCTCGCGTGTCTTGAAACTTGGGGCGGCGCGCTGCTAAGACTGAGAGGCGTGCAACCATCTGAGCCAAATGAACGATCTCGTGAAAATCGCCGTCGTGGGTTTGGCCCTGCTGGCACTTGCGGGGTGTGGTAAAAAGCCTGCTGCTCGCAATGCGGATTCGCAGCAACCGGCCGCCGTGCAAAGCGGCAATGCTGCATCCGCGAACCTGCCGGCCACAGGGCCTTCGCCGCAGGACTGCTCATCCATTCCGGACAAAGTCTCGATTCAGCATGGAATCGAAGATGCGATGAAGGCGATCTATGGGCTCGATGCGGGCCCGGCCAAGTTCGTCGTGGTGCGCGTGACGCCGGCCGACTGCGAACACGTCACGGTGACCTACCGCATGCAAGGGCCCGGCGCGGCGAGCGAGTCCGCGCAGATGACGGTCGGCGATGGCGGGAAGTGGTTCATCACCTTGTTCAACAAGCCCCATCCGATCCCGTAGCCTATGCGCCCTCGATCTCGGCGCGCAGCATTTCGAGTGTTATCCAGCGGTCTTCGCTTTCCGACAATGCGGTCTGTGCGCCGGTGAGCCTGTCGCTGAGCGTCGCGAATTTCTTCGGATCGCGCGTGTACAGTGCGGGGTCGGCGAGATCGTTCTGCAGTTTTGCGATATCGGCCTCGAGCTTCGCGATCTCGTCGGGCAAAGTCTCGAGCGCATGCTTGTCCTTGAAGCTGAGCTTGCGTTTCGGTTGAGGGGCCTCGTTGGCCGTCCGCTCGCGTTCGCGTGGAGCGGCCTTTGCAACCGTTCTTGTGGACACGCCCCCACCGCGCTGGGCCAGCATGTCGCTGTAGCCGCCGGCATATTCCACGAAGCGGCCGCCGCCTTCGGCCATCAGCACCGACGTCACCGTGCGATCGAGGAAATCGCGATCATGGCTGACGAGCAGCACCGTGCCTGAATAGTCCGCGATCATCTCCTGCAGCAGGTCGAGCGTCTCGAGATCGAGGTCGTTGGTCGGTTCGTCCAGCACCAGAAGGTTTGACTCCGCCGCCAGCGCGCGGGCCAACAGGAGTCGGGCGCGTTCGCCGCCCGACAGCACGCGCACCGGCTGGCGCGCTTGCTCAGGCGTGAACAGGAAATCCTGCATGTAGCTCATCACATGCTTCGGCTTGCCCGCGACAGTCACCGTCGTTCCGTGACCGCCGGTGAGGACGTCGGCAAGCGTCGTATCAGGCATGAGCTTGCGGCGATCCTGATCCAGCGATGCCATGTGCACATTTGCGCCGATCGTCACCGTGCCGTTGTCCGGCTCAAGCCGTCCGGTGAGAAGGTTGAGCAGCGTCGTCTTGCCGGAGCCGTTGGCGCCGACCAAGCCCACGCGATCGCCACGCAGGACGCGGATCGAGAAATCGTCCACGATTGTGCGTCCGTCATAGGCTTTCGATGCGTGTTTGGCCTCGATCGCCAGCGTGCCTGAGAGATCGGCTTCACTCGCCGCCATTTTCACGCCGCCGGAGGCGCGGCGATGCTCACGCTTGTTCTTGCGGAGTTCGCCGAGACCGGCGAGGCGTTTGACGTTGCGCTTGCGGCGCGCCGTCACGCCGTAGCGCAGCCAGTGCTCTTCCTGCGCGATCTTGCGGTCGAGCTTGTGACGTTCGAGTTCTTCCTGCTCAAGCACATCGTCACGCCAGGCTTCGAACTGTGCGAAGCCGCGGCCCAGCAGGCGTGTCGCCCCGCGATCGAGCCACAACGTGCTGCGCGACAGATTGGAGAGGAAACGCCGGTCATGGCTGATGAGCACCAATGCCGAACGCATCGATGCGAGTTCGCCTTCCAGCCATTCGATCGCGGGCAGGTCGAGATGGTTCGTCGGTTCGTCCAGCAGAAGAATGTTCGGCGAGGGCGCCAGCACGCGTGCGAGCGCCGCACGTCGCGCTTCTCCGCCGGACACCCGTCCGGTCTTCTCATCGCCCGTCAGGCCGAGTGCGTTGAGGAGATAGGTCACGCGGTGCGGATCGTCTCCCGGTCCCAGGCCGGCGTGCGCGTATTCGCCGAGCGTTTCGACGCCGGAGAAATCCGGCTCCTGCGGCAGATAGCGGATCGTCACACCTGGCTGCACGAAACGCTCGCCCGAGTCTGGCTCCATCAGGCCCGCGGCGATCTTGAGCAGCGTGGATTTGCCGGATCCGTTTCGGCCCACAACGCACAGTCGCGCGCCTTCGTCGACGGAAAGCTCCGCGCCGTCGAGAAGCGGCGTGCTACCGTAGGTGAGGTGGATGTCCTTGAGGAACAGACGGGGCGCCATGGCGCGACGCCATAGCATCCCTTGTGCAATCTAGCACGCCCGTGCGCAGCCCTGCGTCAACACGCTCTGGTGCGGGAAGAGCAGCGTGGCCGTTGTGCCGATGCCCTTCGCGCTTTCGAGAGCCAGGCTGGCGCCATGAAGCTCCGCGAACTGCTTCGTCAGCGGCAAGCCAAGGCCGATGCCCTCATATCTGCGCGCAAGAGAGGAGTCGATCTGGCCGAAGCGCTCCAGGGCCTTTGGGATGTTCGACGGATCGATGCCGATGCCGGTATCCCGGACGCTGATCGCGAAGCCATCGGGGTTGTTCGCCGTGGCCACGTATACATGGCCGCGATGCGGCGTGAATTTCACGGCATTCGAAAGCAGATTGAAGAGCATCTGCCGCAATCTGCGGCGGTCGGCCATCAGAAAAGCCGCTTCCAGATCGCAGTGGATATGAATGGATTCAGTCTGCGCCATCGGCGCGATGGCGTCGACGCATTCGCCGATCACAGGCTCGAGTTCGACCGGCTCCAGATCCAGTTCGATCTCACCGGAGTCGAGGCGCGAAATGTCGAGAATGTCGTTGATGACACCCAGGAGGTGCGAGCCGCTCCCATGGATGCTCTGCGCATATTCCTTGTAGCGCGTGCTTCCGATAGGCCCGAACATCTCACGCGTCAGAATATCGGAGAAGCCGATGATGGCGTTCAGCGGTGTGCGCAATTCGTGACTCATCGTCGCCAGGAATTCGCTCTTCGCGCGGCTTGCTTCCTCCGCGCTGGACAGGGCCTTCGCGAGCTCCTCAGCATTGCGGCGGAGTTCGTTTTCTCCAAGCACGCGGTCGGTGACATCGACGATGGCGCCGACATAGTTCACCTGGCCGTCGCGTGGCAGAATGTGGATATAGGGAACGGCGTAGCGCAGCGTCCCGTCCTTGCGGCGAGGACGCCACATGCGTTCGCCATCATAGGGACGCACGATGCCGGAAGAGATCATAGCGTTGAGCGCCGGCCGCTCTTCGCTGCTCAAAAGATCAAAGACAGTGAGACTCGGGATGTCCTCGCGTTCATAACCGAGATGCTCGAGCGCGGCTTTGTTGAGATCCAGAACGCGCAATGTCGGGCCACTTTCCCACAACCACATTGGCACGGGATTGGTGTCGAACATCAGCTTGAACGTGTTCTCGCTGTTGCGGACGTCCGTGATGTCGACGCAGATCGAAACCGTTCCTCCGTCGGGCGTGCGGCGGTCCTGAACCTGCAGCCAGCGGCCATTGTGCAGATCCTGGATGCGCGAACCTTCCCCCTTCGCGCGCAACGCCATGCGATCGTCGAGCCAAGCCTCTTCGCGGCCATTTGCGTCGGCGTAGAAGCCGCCGCGTAGATCTTCCCTAAGCATATCCCGGAACTGAATCCCGCGGCGCAGAAGCTTCAGGCAGTCGCCAGAGATGCTTTCATAAGGCTTGTTCCACAGATAGAGCCGGTCGGCCTTGTCGTAGAACGCGATGCCGGCCGGCAAGGCATCGACGGCATCGCGCAGCCTGCGGTCCGCGCGGGCTTTCTCGCGCAAGAGGTAGATCGCCACGGCGATCGCGCAGATCAGCAATCCGATGACGATCTCGAGTTCGACCACGTGCCCGCGAGGCCTGAGTGTTCCGATGCGCACGGTAAGTGGTCGAAGTAAACGCAACCTTTATTTGTGCAGGCCGTCCTTAAGGATCGCGCGCTTGTTATCGCTATGGATTGACCTTCAGGAACGGCACGGTTCCACCGGGAACCATCGTCGTCGGCAGGTGGCCATCCCACTTCTCCGCTGTGACCAGCGCAGGCAGGCCGGGGTTGTCGCGCAGCGCGTCGCCACGATTGCGGATGGCGGAGGCTTCAGCCTCACCCTGCGCCTTCACCGAATAGGCGGCGGCGTCGGCGCGGGTGCGCGTGGCAGCGGCCTCGGCCTCCGCCTGCTGCTGGCGCACGGTCGCTTCCATGCGCGCCTCGACGGCTTCCTCGTACTTGCCGGAGAAGTCGATGTTCTCGATCTGCACGGATTCGATCGCGAGCGGGCCGTGGATCACCTTGCGCAAGGCGATGGCAAGCTCGGCGTTGAGCTTGGCGCGATCCTGCACCGCGCTTGCGGCATTGAACTGGCCAAACACGTTTTCCGACCAGGTATAGACCTGCGGCGACACAAGACGGTCTATCATGTTCTCGATCGACTTGTAGTCGGTATAGACCGTTCGAGCGTCGGTGACGTGATAATTGATCGACACCCGCAAGGTGGCAGGCTGTTGGTCGCGCGAGTAAGTCTTCACGTCGGAGTAGGGTGTCTTCTGCGACTGGATCGAGATGTGCTCAACCCTGTCGAAAAGCGGGATCTTGAATCCGAGGCCCGGCTCGACTTCGCCAATCACCGCGCCGTTGCGCAGCAGCACACCGCGCTCGCCCTGATCGACCGTATACCAGGACGATGAGAGTACGCTCAGCAGAACCAGAACGACGACAGCCAGTAGCGCCAGAGATCCGACACGCTGCGCCGTGCCATGCGGCGGCGTGCCCTTGCTTCCAAATCGGTCCTGAATGCTCATCTGTCCCTCCCAGGCGGAATCGCCAACGCATCAAATATGGGGATGCGCGGAGATTCGCCAAGAGGTGCGGGATCAGCGCGTTCCCAGAAAATGCAGGATATCGCGGTTGAACTGCTCTGAATCCTGCAGGAAGGCGAAATGGCTGACGTCGGGCTCGATCAGCAGGCCGGCGCCGGGCGTCCAGTCGGCCATCTTGCGCGGCTGGTCGTGGGTGATCATCTCATCATGGTCGGCATCGACAATCCACGTCGGCACCTTGATCTTTGCGAAGTCGGCGCGTGTCCAGTGTGGCTGTGTGTTCCACATGTTGGTGATCTGCGCGAGGAAGGATTTGTATTCCTTCGGCGTCGGGGACAGCGCCGCATATTCGCGGCCCGCGCGGGGAATGTATTCGTTCACAACCGGGCTGTGCGACGCATCGGCGACGCCGCCGGGATCGATATTGGCAGCGAAGGCGAAGAGCTTGCTCAGGCGGTCGGGGTGATGCATCGCGATGTCGAGGCCGATGATGGCACCGTCGCTCCAGCCGATGAGCGCGACTTTCCTGACCTTCAGATAATCAAGCAGCCCGATCACGTCGTCCGACATCAGATCGTAGCCGTAGGGTTGCGCATTGCGCGTCGACCGCCCATGCCCGCGGCTGTCCATCACGATGACGCGATAATGGGCTGCGACCAGCGCCGGTACCTGATTGCCCCAATAGTTCGAATTTGCGAGGCCGCCATGGACGAACAGAACCGGCTCACCCTGTCCGAACGTCGCGTACCAGATGCGGATGCCGTTTACCGGAGCTGTGCCGCTCACATCGGCTTTCGGCAGTGTGGGTGTCGGCGGCAGATGCATCCATTGCTGAGCATGCACGGCAGTCGCCGCCAGCATCGCAGCCGCGAAAATCCAAAGACGCATGGTTAGTCCCCTTAAAATGGCCAGTCCTCTTCCCACTTCTCGAGCTGGCGCACTTTCACGCGCATCCGTTCCAGCTCTCTCTGCCAGACGCTCAGGTTTGCGCCAAGGCGAGGCTCCAGGATGGGGGCCTGGCGCGCCATCGCATCGCGCACCGTGCGCAGTTCGTCGAGCGGAAGATTGTAGACGCCGAATTGCGGCGGCGACGACACCTGGTTGACCACGACACGGCATGCGAGCGCGTCCGCCAGAAGACAAAAATCACCGAACTCGTGCCAGTTCTGCCGCATGAAGCAGAACGTCAGCGCCATCGTCCGGTTCTTCGACTGCGCCTGTGCGGCGAAAGCGCGGACGTTGGCCATGAGTGTGTCGAAATCCGCATTGACGCGGATGCCTTCGACCGTTTCCTTCGTCGTTCCGTCGATCGACACCGCGAGGCTCACACGAAGCGAAGCCATGATGTTTTCGATCCGCGCATTGTATTGCGTGCCGTTTGTCGTGATGTGGCAATGCGTCTTCAGGCCGTCGCCGATCATCATTTCCCAGATGCGGTAATATTCCGGCACCAGGAACGGTTCGCCGCCGAGGAATTTGATGCGCAGCGCATGCGCCAGATACTTGCGCAGCGAGTCGGCAAAATTGTCGGGGTAATATTTCGGCCGCGCCGGCCGCCCTTCACGCCGCGCGCGGATCGCGGACGAGCACTCGCCGTTGCACATGACGCATTCGAGATTGCAGGAGTTGCTGATCGACAGCTCGATGATGCGTGGCCATTCGGGATCTGGCTCCTCGACATCGAACTGATCGAAGGTCTGCATGTTGGTGCTGTTCAGCCAGCCATTCTCGACCTGACGCTCGCAGTCCTCGCAGCCGCGCGCGAAGGAATAAGCCTCAACCTCGCGCCGGAGCAGGCGCAGGCGTTCGCCGTGCCAGATCGCGTCGATGGAGTCTTTCGCGATATCGCCGATGGGAAAGTTGCGGTTGCGGCAACAGGCGCGGACCTTGCCCCATTGATCGAAGTAAAGATCGACATGCGGCGCGTAGCACATCGAGCGCACGGCCTTGCCCGACAGGTTTCGGGCGATGTCGTATTCGGCGATTTCGCTCGCATCCATGCGCCGCCCTAATGCGTCGTGCCGCCGCCGATCAGTATCACACCGGCCACGATCAATGTCACGGCGATGCCCTTCTGGATGAGATTGCGGCGCGACAGGTTTTCGCGGCCGAGCTTCGGAAAAAACACGGACAGAAGAACGCCGAACAGGAAGACGAAGAACGACGTCGTGCCGCCGATCGCCTGCACAAGACTGATAGGGCCGAGCAGTGCCGCATAGCGCGCCGCCAACCCGCCGCCCAGATTGATGAGTTCGTTCGCCGCGTTGATGCCGAGCACGGCACCGGGGTGTTTGCGGAACATGCCGAAGAACTGGCGGCGGATGCGCGGGATCGCGAGCAGCACCGCGCCGAACACGGCCTGGCCCGCAAAGCTCCAGAACGTCACCGGCCAGAACGCATCCTGGATTGCGAAATATTTGAACATCACCGACGAGCCGGCGAGCACAGCGGTACAGGCAAGGATGGGCGCTACAACGTGCCACTTGATCTTGCGGCTGCCCGCGGGCTCGTACGACGACACGATCGCGCTCGCCATCACCAGCGCGCCGCCGGCGAGCCGCCAGCCGGTCAGCGTCTCGTGCAGGACGAAATAGGCGATGATGTAGGTGAACAGCGTCGAGGTCTGGAACAAGGGCGTGATGACGCTCGCTTCCTCCTGCTGCAATGCGCGCAGATAGAAGTAGATGGCTGTGAGATAGAGCAGGCCCGAGATCGCGGTGACGACGATGCCGGTGGTGCCGAGGCTCATGACATCGCTGAGCGCCGCGATGACCGGCATGCCGGGAATGCCGATCAGCGCTGTGAATATCAGCAGTGCGCCGACATCGCTATCCTTGAAGAAGCGTTCGACGAGGTACTTGTCGATATGTGTGGAGGCGGCCCAGAGAACGGGGCCGCAGAATGCCAAAAGAATCCAGGACATTCCTCCACGTTAGAGGGTTATGCGCCGTGCAGTCGAGACCGCGCGGTCGGTGCAAGCCGCAGGGCTTCGACCGGCTTTGCCAATTCGCGCTCCAGTTCTGGCGGGAGCGGGTGCGTCCCATTCGCCGACAACCACACAAACACATTCTCGCCTTCGCGAACGGGGAGGGCGGGAAATGTGTTTGTGCCCGGCTCCGTCACGAAGGCGGCGAGGTTCGTCGCAGGCCAGATCGTGTCGCGAAACCCATCGATGAACGATTGCGGCGCCGGCTGGTCGAAATAGCAGATCGTCGCGGTGATCGGATCGGAAGACAGTGCGCCATCGTGGGAGGGTGCGGGCCCATCGATCGACAGGCCGGAACCGCTCCATGCCGGCCGCAGCAGTAGCACATTGTCGGAATCGATCATCGTGGCGTTCGCGGCCTCGCGGCTCGTCTTCCAGATCGGCCCGCCGTAGAACGCGGCAAGGGATCTGGCGCGGCCCTCCATATCCGCAAAGCCGCGCAGCCAGACGAAGCGGTCGGGATCGTCCAGGTCACGGAAGGTGCCGAGCAGGGCTATGCCTTGCGCTTCCTGGCTTTCAACGAAGGCCCGCTCGAACAGCGCGATTAAGGTATCGCGCTGTCCGGGCTTCAAGGTGTACTGGCGCAGTTCGACGACGTTGTTCACTGGGCCCTCGTGAAGTCCATGCGCCAATTGACTTCCCAGGTCTTGCCGGCGTCGGGCGAGAAGGCTTGCTCCCAATGCGCGGACGTCGGCGTGATGCGCGACCAGGTGTAGCGCACGCGGATCGGCTTGCCGTTGAAAGTGTCGTCGCCTTCGAATGTGCCGACGCCGTTCTGGAAATTGCCGATGACCGGCGCGCCGATCTCATGCGGATCGCGTCCGTCGAGCCAGAAGATCGACCAGGTCTGCTTCTTCGGGTCGTATCCGCGGATACCAACAGCGCGATAGGGACTACCGGGCAGATCGACGAAATTGTCATCGACGGTGCCGTGGCCGTCCATCGTCATCCACAAGGTGGATGTGCCGTCGAACTCGACCCATTCGGTGCTGCCGGCGAGGCGGTCTTTCAGACGCCAGTGATGCACCTTCCATTTGCCGATGAGAAAATCGAAGTCGTGGGCGTGGTCGGTCATTGCGGTGTGTCCTGTTGTGTTTGTGCCGGAGAGGGAAGGGGTGCTGGCCAGCAGGGATGCGGCCAGTGCCGCGGTGGCTAGAGCTTTCATGATGAGCGCCTCATTGGTTGCGGGCGCAGGTATAAATCGCTAAACATGACATCGAATGTCATGTATTCCGGGCGATGATAAATAATGCTCGCGAGCCGTCTTCTTTCGATCCTGATGCTTCTGCAGACCCGCGGTCGGATGAGCGCGGTGGCGCTGGCGCGAGAGTTCGAAGTTTCGGTGCGCACGATCCATCGCGACATCGATCAGCTGAGCGCGGCCGGTGTGCCGGTGTTCGCGGATCGCGGGCGTAGTGGCGGCTTCCAGCTGATGGACGGCTACCGCACCAATCTCACCGGCCTCACGCAATCGGAAGCGGAGACTTTGTTTCTATCGGGTCTTCCAGGACCGGCGGCGCAGTTGGGTCTTGCAGAAACGCTCACTGCCGCGCGCTTGAAAGTGATGGCGGCGCTCCCAGCGAAGGTGCAGCCGGGTGCCGACCGCATAGCGGCGCGATTCCATCTCGATCCGGTCGCCTGGTTTCACGGCGCGGAGCCGTTGCCGTCGCTTCAGGTCGTGGCGCAGGGCGTGTGGAGCGAGCGCTATCTCGACCTGCGCTATCGCCGTGCGGGGCAATCGGAGTTTCGCCAGCGCAAGCTCGGACCGCTCGGCCTCGTGCTCAAGGGCGGCATCTGGTACCTCGTCGCGCAGAGCGGGAAGAGCATCCGCACCTATCGTGTGTCGTCGATCTTCGATGCGGTGATAATCGACGAGAAATTCGCGCGGCCGAAGAATTTCGATCTGCCCGCCTACTGGCAGCAATCGTCGCGCGCATATGAAGCCGGCCTTTATCTGGAGAATGCCGATATCCGTGTTTCGCCGCGCGGTATGGAACGGTTGGAAGCGTTAGGTCCCACTGTTCTGGAAGCAGCCCGGAAATCCGCGAGCAGGCAGGACAGGAACGGATGGATACGCTGCACGGTGCCCATCGAGTCCGTGCCGATGGGCGTGCGCGATCTCTTGCGTCTGGGGGAGGAAGTCGAAATCGTCGGTCCGCCGGCATTGCGCCGCGAAATGGCCGCCACGCTTGCCGCCATGCTGCAACGGCATGGCGCTACGCCGCATGGTCGCGGATTGCGCGCAGGAAGATCGTCGCGAAGTCCTTGAGCTTGGCCGCGCCGACGCCGTGGACCAACCCGAACTCGCTCTCGTCGCGCGGACGAATGCGCGCCATGTCGATCAGCGTCTTGTCGGAGAAGATCACGTAAGGCGGTACGCGCCGCTCCTTCGCGAGACGCATGCGCACGGCTTTCAAAGCAGCGATCAGCACCTGATCCTCATCGGATTGCTCTGCAATCACATCGGCGCGCGCGGCTTTCTTGCTGCGCGGTGCAGGCTTGAACGGACGGCTTTCGAAGGTGACTTCGCCGCGCAGAAGCGCACGGCCTTTCTCGGTCGTTTCGAGGCCGCCATAGCCCTGCATGTCGTGGCGCAGCAGACCGTCGCCGGCCATCTGGCGGATCAGGGATTGCCAGTCTTCTTTCCTGCGTGCGGTTTCGCCGAGTGACTCGATGATTTTTACGGCGCCGAAGCGCTCGCCGGTTGCGCGCACGGCGGTCAGGATTTTGCGCGCGTCGTCCGTGCTGTCGATGCGCACGGATGGTTCGCGGCAGAGATCGCAATTGCCGCAAGGCTCCGACGCTTCGCCGAAATAGTGCAGCAGCATCTGGCGGCGGCAGTTCGAGGCTTCGCAATAGGCGAGCAGCATGTTGAGCCGCGCATGCTCGCGGCGCTTGCGGTCTTCGCCGGCGTCTTCCTGGTCGATGAAGACACGGCGCATGCGAATGTCTTCAAGGCCGAAGAGCATATGCGCCTCCGCCGGTCCGCCATCGCGGCCGGCGCGGCCGATCTCCTGATAATAGGCTTCGAGGCTGCCGGGCAGGTCGGTGTGGAACACGAACCGCACATCCGATTTGTCGATGCCCATGCCGAAGGCGATCGTTGCGACCATCACGACGGCGCGCTCGGTCATGAAGGCGTTCTGGTTCGCCTCGCGCGCATCCTTCTCCATACCGGCGTGATAAGGGAGAGCTCGGATGCCGTTCTCGACCAGCAGCGTTGCGATCTTCTCGGTCTTCTTGCGCGACAGGCAATAGACGATGCCGCTCTTGCCCTTGTGCAGCGCGATGAAGTCGAGAAGCTGGCGATTGGTGTTGCTTTTGCTCTCGACGGTCAGGCTGATGTTGGGCCGGTCGAAGCCCTGCACCAAGGTCTCGGCGCGGTTGTCGAAGAGCTGAAGTGCGATGTCCGCGCGTGTCGCTTCGTCTGCCGTCGCCGTGAGCGCGATCATCGGCGTCTTTGGAAAGAGGTCTGCCAGCTTCGAAAGCGCGCGGTATTCCGGGCGGAACGCAGGCCCCCATTGCGAGACGCAATGCGCTTCATCGATGGCGATGAGTTTCACGTCGAGTTTCGCAAGCGCGGCCAGCATCGGCTCGGTCATCAGCCGCTCCGGCGCCATGTAGAGAATGCGCAGATCGCCCGCGGCGGCCTTGCGCCAGGCGGCAACATTGTCCTCGCGCGCGCGCGACGAGTTGATCGTGTCGGCTGCGACACCGGCGAGACGTAGCGCCGCGACCTGGTCCTGCATCAGCGCCACCAATGGCGACACGACGATGGCGAGGCCGCCGAGGACGAGCGCGGGGATCTGATAGCACAGCGACTTTCCCGAGCCGGTCGGCATGATGGCGAGCACATGCCCGCCAGACAGCAGCGCGTCGATGGCGGCTTCCTGACCGGGGCGGAAATCGTCGAAGCCGAAGACGTCCTTCAGAACGTCGCGCTTCTCATCGTGCTTACGCTGCGGCAGGCCCATCTTGTCCGATTGGATGATATTGTCGGGGAACGCAACTCTCCCTAACCTGCCACAGCCGGCGCCGCAGAGCGACGGGAAGGGGAGCGTTCCATGAAGACTCGTCTGGCTGCGATTGCAGTCTTCGCCGCCGCGATCAGCGGCCTTTCATTCGCTGCGACGCCGGAAACCGGCGTGGACGGCGCGCGGATCGTGAGGGCCGATCCGGCGGAATGGCTCTCGAACGGACGCACCTATTCGGAGCAGCGCTTCTCCCCGCTGAAGCAGATCGACGCGTGCAACGTCAACAAGCTTGGCGTTGCGTGGGAATACCGCACGTATTCGGTGCGCGGTCTGGAAGCGACGCCGATTGTGGCTGACGGCGTGATGTACATCACCAAGTCCTGGAGCATCGTGACCGCGCTCGATGCGAAGACCGGCAAGGAGCTCTGGACATACGATCCAAAAGTCCCAGGCGGCACGGGACGCTATGCATGCTGCGACGTCGTCAATCGCGGCGTTGCGATCTGGAAAGGCGCGGTGTTCGTCGGCACGCTCGATGGACGGCTTGTCAAACTCGACGCAAAGACCGGCCAGGTTCTGTGGTCGAAAGACACGGTCGAGAATCACGCGCATACCTACACCATCACCGGGGCGCCGCGCGCGTTCGACGGTCTGGTCGTGATCGGCAATGGCGGCGCGGAATATGACTCGCGCGGGTACGTCACCGCTTACGACGCGGCGACCGGCAAACAGGTCTGGCGCTTTCATGTCGTTCCCGGCGATCCGTCAAAGCCGCAGGAGAACGCGGCGCTGACGAAGGCGCTCAAGACCTGGGACACGACGGGAAAATACAAGTTCTGGAAGATCGGCGGCGGCGGCGCGCCGTGGAATTCGTTTGCCTATGATCCCAAGCTCGATCTCGTCTATTTCGGCACCGGCAACGGCAACCCGTGGAACCGCGAGCTGCGCTCGCCGAAGGGCGGCGACAATCTGTTCCTGTCGTCAGTGGTCGCGTTGCATGCCAAGACCGGAAAGTACGCCTGGCACTATCAGACCACCCCGGGCGACACGTGGGACTTCGACTCCACGGCGGACGTGGTGCTGGCCGATCTGAAGATCGGCGGCAAAATGCGTCCGGTTCTGATGCATGCGCCGAAGAACGGCTTCTTCTATGTGATCGACCGCACCAACGGAAAGCTGATCAGCGCGCAGAAATTCGCGACCGTCACCTGGGCGG
The DNA here is from genome assembly GCA_035502175.1 of Rhizomicrobium sp. Classification (GTDB taxonomy): domain Bacteria; phylum Pseudomonadota; class Alphaproteobacteria; order Micropepsales; family Micropepsaceae; genus Rhizomicrobium. The sequence continues at coordinate 2,657 of DATJUS010000097.1, read as the reverse complement.
ACCACATCGACCTCAAGACCGGAAAGCCCGTCGAAAATCCGGACGCGCGCTACACCAAGAAGATGGCGGTCGTGTTCCCCGCGGAGACCGGCGCTCACAACTGGCAGCCGATGGCATTCAATCCGCAAACGGGTCTCGTCTACATCCCTGCGATGGACGGCGCGGGCATCTTCGTGGGTGAGAAGACGCTCGACTATCACCACGGCGCGTGGAATCTGGGTGTCGATTTCGCGGCGGTGTCTCAGGTCGTGCTCGATCTCATCAAGTCCGGAAAGCCGCCCGCCGCATCCGTCGGCTACATCAAGGCCTGGAACCCGGTCACGCAGAAGGAAGCGTGGCAGGTCGCGATGGGTGGCTCGTGGAATTCCGGCATGCTGACGACGGCGGGCAATCTCGTCTTTGGCGGCGACGCGTACGGCATGTTCAGCGCCTATGATGCGACCAGCGGCAAGCAGCTCTGGTCGATCGATCTGAAGACGGGAATTCTCGCCCCGGCGATGACCTATGAGATCGACGGCGAGCAATACGTCGCGTTGCTCGCGGGCTGGGGTGGCGCGGGCGGCCTGTCCGCGTTCAAGGATCCCGGTACGGCGCTTTCGAAGTACAAGACCGATCAGGGCCGTCTGTTCGTCTTCAAGCTCGGCGGCAGGCAGGACGTCGCGGCGCTGGAGCCGGAAGGTGTGCCGCCGGCCGAGCCACCGCCGCAAACCGCCGACGCGGCGACGATCGCCAAAGGCTTCACGCTCTATCATCGCACCTGTCTGGTCTGTCATGGTTTCTATGCGCAGTCCGAAGGCGAGGTTCCCGATCTGCGTCTGGTCGACAAGGCGGTCTACGACCAGTTCGATGAGATCGTCCGCGGCGGCATTCTTGCCGACAACGGCATGGCCTCGTTCAAGGACGTGCTGTCGAAGGAAGACGCGGACGCGATCAAGGCCTATATTCTCGATCAGTCGCATGCCGCCTGGGATCAGGCGCATCCGAAGAAATAGGTTCGCCAAGGAGCACGCATGCGTTTGGTATTTCTTGCCGCCGGGCTATTGCTATGCGGCGCCGATGTCGCGTGCGCAGCGACACCTGCGCCGGATCACCCCTGGCTGGCGGATAACAGGACGATCAACAGGACCATTGCCGACGTCCATGACGGCGGTATCGGCGCGGTCGCTCCGCATGTTGCCGATCTGGAGAAAGCACTGGCCGGCGCGAAGCGGTCGATGGAGATCGCCGCGGCGGGCGATGCGGGGCATGTCTATGCGTTCGTGGCCGATCCCGGCGATCCGCCGCCCGAAGCGGCGAAGGCGGCTGCCGATGCCGCGAAGAAGAAGCTGATCGTCGAGCCCAATCCCTATCTCGAAATCGCGTTCTTTCTGGCGACCTATTACGAGCTCGACAACAAACCTGCGGACGCGTTGCGCGTGATCGATGTGGCGCTGGCCTTGCCGGGCAGCGACGCCAACCCGCATCGCACCGATCTGGTCTCCAAGCGCGCGGCCGAACTGGGTTCGCTGAAACGCTGGACGGAATCCCTGACAGCATATGACGAGGCGCTGAAGGACAAGAACCTCGCGACCGCCGTGCGTGCCTATCTCAGCCGCGGGCGCGGCATGGCGCTCTATGAGCTCGGCCGCAAAAGCGAGGCGAAGGATGCCTATCTGGAATCGCTGAAGCTGGTCGCCAACGATCCGGAGGCCAAGAAAGAGCTCGAGATGATCGAGCAGAACCAGGACGGCGGCCAGAAACTGCCGCCGAGCGTGAACGCATTCCAGGTGCCCGCGGATTCCGCGCCGCCCGCACAATCGTCGCCGCCGAAGCCTTGACGCGGCGCGGAAGCGTCCTACCTCAGGCTACCTCTCTCCTGAGGCTGTTCCCGAAAAGCGGGGGCCGGGGGGAGGGGGTGACGGAATTTGAAGAACGAATGCTTGCTGCCCATCGGAGCCACAACATCTTGTGGCGTGTTCGATAGGCGAAGAGATTTCTTGCCGGACGGCCGGTCTGCTTGTAAGGAACCTGCCCATTATGAACGACCCGGCCCATCATGAGCACTGGCAAACCACAGCGCCCCAAGGCGCGGCTTCCTCGCGGCTTTCGTGACCGCACCGCTGCGGAGATCGCGGCGGAGCGCAAGGCCCTCGACAAAATTCGCGACGTCTATCAGTCCTACGGCTTCGAGCCGCTGGAGACGCCGGCGTTCGAATTCACCGACGCGCTCGGAAAGTTTCTTCCGGACGTTGACCGCCCGAACGAAGGCGTGTTCTCGCTGCGCGACGACGACGAGCAATGGCTGTCGCTGCGTTATGACTTGACCGCGCCGCTCGCGCGCTACGTTGCCGAGAATTTCCAGCATCTGCCCAAACCCTTCCGCCGCTATCAGGTGGGTTCGGTTTGGCGCAACGAGAAGCCGGGTCCGGGGCGTTACCGCGAGTTCACCCAGTTCGACGCCGACACGGTCGGCTCCGCATCGCCGGCCGCGGACGCCGAACTCCTGATGATGACCTGCGACGTGCTCGAATCACTTGGTCTCAAGCGTGGTGAATACGTCGTGAAGATGAACAGCCGCAAGGTGCTCGACGGCGTTCTCGAAGCGGCAAAGATTGATCCGTCGCGGCGCGGCACAGTTCTGCGCGCCATCGATAAACTCGATCGGTTGGGCCCTGACG
>DATJUS010000096.1:0-13285 GCA_035502175.1 Rhizomicrobium sp. | reverse complement strand
GTTGTTGATGACGACCGCCTCGCGCTCCTTGAGCTTGCAGCGGAACGAAACCACCGATCCGTCGACCCACATCTCGGTGACGATGGTCTCGCCCGGGAACACCGGCGCCGAGAAGCGCACGTCGAAGCCCGTGATCTTCTTCGCGTCGTATTTGCACACCGTCGAGATCACCGCGCGGCAGGCGGTGCCGTAGGTGCACAGCCCGTGCAGGATCGGGCGCGGAAAGCCCGCCATCTTCGCGATCGCCGGATCGCGGTGCAGCGGATTGCGGTCGCCGGAGAGCGCATAGATGAACGCCTGGTCCACGCGCGTGTCGCACTCATGAACGAGATCCGCCGCACGCGTCGGGAGCTGATGCGGCTCGGGCGCGCCTTCCTTCGGTCCGCCGAAGCCGCCATCGCCGCGCGCGAAGATCGTGGCGGAGGCGGTGAACAGCTTGTCGCCGCCCTTTTCGGAGGCGACGCGCTCGGTGACGATCACGGCGCCCTTGTCCTTGCCCTTATCGAACACGCCGACCACGCGCTCTTCGAAGACGACATCGGCGGCATAGGGCAACGGTTTGTGGATCGTCAGGCGCTGCTCGCCGTGGACGACCATCAGATAATTGATGCCGGATCTGGCGAGCGTGCTGCCCTTGCCCCACCCGATAACCGTCGCCATCGTCGGGATGGTCTGAAGGTTGTTCTCATAGACGAACTTCAACTCGTCGGCGTTCATGGGATCGCGCATGAAGCCGATGCCGAGCGCGTAGAGCATCGTCTCGCGGTCGCCATAGCTCGCGGTCAGGCCGGTCTCCTTCGCTTTCATGAGTTCGTCGTAGATGATCGGCATGGCGGCGGCTCCCGGAATATCGAGCGAGAGTCCTAGCCGAGCATGGCGGGCCTGCCAATGCGGAAACCCTCTTTCCTTAGGGAAAGTTGGCCGCTGTCGCGCACGGATGCTAGCGTGCCGAAAAATCCCCGAGGACTCGCCCATGACCTATCGCTGCTTCAACGTCGAGATCGCGGACGGCATCGCGCATCTGCAGATGAAGCGTCCCGACGAATTCAACTCGATGGTGCCGGAGTTCTGGCGCGAACTGCCGACGATCATCGAGGAGATCGATGTGCAGGCGAAGGCGCGCGTCATCGTGATCTCGTCGACCGGCAAGCATTTCACCGCGGGCATGGACCTCGCGAACTTCGCGAGCAGCACCGCCGGCACATCGCTGGCAACGATGGAGCGCGGACGCCGCGCGGCGAACCTTCGCTATCACGTCCTCGACATCCAGCATTCGTTCAACGTGCTCGACGTCGCGCGCATGCCGGTGCTCGTCGCAATACAGGGCGGATGCGTCGGCGGCGGCGTCGATTTCGCCAGCGCCTGCGATTGCCGCTACGCGACCGAAGATGCGTTCTTCGTCGTGCAGGAGATCAATATCGGCATGACTGCCGATGTCGGCACCTTCCCGCGCCTGTGCAAGCTGCTGCCGCAGGGCATGGTGCGCGAGCTCGCTTATTCCGGCCGCCGCTTGCCGGCGAAGAAGGCGCTGGAGTTCGGTCTCGTCAACGAAGTGTTCCCGACGCAGGACGCGATGCTCGCGCATGTGATGACGCTGGCGAAAGATATCGCGGAGAAATCGCCGCTCGCGATCCACGGCTCGAAAGTGATGATCAACTACGCGCGCGACCATTCCATCGCCGACGGCCTCGACTACATCGCGACCTGGCAGGCCGGCATGTACAACCCCGAAACCGACATGCGCGAAGCAATGGTCGCGAAAAAGGAAAAGCGCGCCGCCCAGTTCGGCGACCTGATCCCGATCAAGAAAATCCGCGAGTAACTAGCCCGCCACCGCGATGTGGTGCGCCAGTGCGACGGCGGGGCCTTCGGTCCAGACGCCGGTGAGCGGGACGCCGTTCTTTTCGATCATCGCGGTTGCATGCGCATAGCCCTCGGCGACGGCGCGGTCGAAGAGTTTCCAGTCGCGCAGACCGATGTCCGGCAAGGTCGGCTCGAAGAGATAATCGGCCTGCTCGCGCACGACGCGGCGCTGGGCTTCGGAGCCGACGGTGCCGGAGCGCATCAGGATCGAGACGATGGACGGCGTGCCGCGCATGCGCTGCGCGATCAGCCACCACAGCGGCCGTTCGCCGTATTTGTCGTCCTTCACCTGCAGGTCGATTTCGCCGGTGACGTCGGAGGCGATGATGGGTCCGCTCTCGCGCTGGCGCATCACATCGACCGGAAGGTTGTTCATCACGCCGCCATCGACCAGCAGATGGCCGTGATGGGTGACGGGCGGAAGGATGCCCGGCAGCGCCACGCTCGCGCGCAGCGCACGCCAGAGCAGGCCGCTGCGATGTTCGTGGATGCGGCCGGTGGTGAGATCGGAGGAGACACAGAAAAACGGCTTTGCCAGTTCTTCGATGCGCACATCGCCGAACGCTTCCTGCAGCAGCGTGCTCACGCGCTTGCCGCGCACCAGTGCGATCAGCGGGAAGGTGTAGTCCGACAGCGGATTGGCATCGACGAACGCCGCGCGAACGCGATCGGACAATTCCTGGAGATCCCATTCGGCGGCAATGCCGGCCGCGATGATCGCGCCCATGCTCGTGCCGCCGAGATGGTCGAACGGCACGCCCGCTTCCTGGAGCGCCTTCATGATGCCGATATGCGCAAAGCCCCGCGCGCCACCGCCGGCGAGCACGAGTCCGACCGCGCGGCCGGAGATGAACCGTGCCAGCCGCGCGATGTCGTTGGTGTTGCCGGCGCGCACATGATGATGCGACTCGAACAATCCGCTGCGCAGCGCGAAGTGCTCCGGCACGCTGCGCAGGGAGCTGGACGGATGCAGAAGAAGCAGCTCGGGCAGGCCGCCGGTGCGCTCCTTCCCGTCGAGCATGTCGATGGGCGTCTTCGGCAAAGGCCGGTCCGAACAGGCGAGCAGAAGCACGCGGTCGGCCTGGCGCTGACACAAATGCGTCCATGCCGAATCCGGCTTGTCGCCGCGATAGAAGACGATGTCGTGCTCGGCCTCGAAGCGCGTGAACCATTCCGCGGATTGCTCGGCGGCGGAGACATCGAGCACCGCGGCGCGCGAGCCCATCTCCGTCAGCGCAGACGCGATGCGCTGCGCAATCGGCTCATGCTCGAGATTGTCCTGCAGCGGAATGACCGCGAAGGTTTTTGGCCGCGCGAGGTCATTGGGGTTGCGCGTCGTCGCCTGCAACCGCTTCACCAGCACGCGCATCAGGTTAAGCATCACGCGCGGATGGCGGCTGATGAGAGAGTCGAAGCCCTGCGGCGAGATGCGCAGCAATTCGGTATCGCGCAGCGCGATGATCTGCGCGGAATGTCCGGTGTCGCCGGAGATCAGCGACATCTCGCCGACGGTCTCGCCCGCCGGGATATGCGCGACCAGGCGGCGCTTCTTGTGTTCGTCCTCGACGAAAATGCCGAGGCTTCCGGTCACGACGAGGAACAACGCCTGCGCGTTCTCGCCGTCGCGCTTCAGTTCCATGCCGCCCGGCAGGCCGAACCAGTTCGCCTCCGACAGCACGCGGCGCAGCGCCGGGTCGCCGATGTCCTGCAACAGCGGGAAATTCCGCAACCGCGCGCGCAGCGCGTCCGGATAGACGGTCTCGGTGGCGCTTTTGAAGGACGACAGGAAAGCCATGTTCATGGTTCTAACTCACCAGGCCGTCCATCCGCCATCGACAGCGATGGCGGCGCCGGTCACGAAACTCGACGCCTTTGTTGCAAGGAACAGCAGCGGCCCGGCGATCTCGTTCGCGCCGCCGGTTCGGCCAAGCATCGTCTTGGCGGCCAGCCGCCTGGCGAAGTCCGGATCGTCCTTTGCAACGCTGTCTCTGGGAAATGGCCCCGGCACCAACGCATTCACGCGGATATTCTGGGGCCCGAGTTCGGCGGCAAGATGGCGGGTCAGCTGGATCAGCGCGGCTTTCGCCGGGCCGTAGTGAAACGGGCTCGCCTGCTCCGGCTTCGCATAGATGCGCGCGTCGGGCGACACACTTCCGTACATCGAGGCAATGTTGATGATGCTCGCGTGGCCCGAGGCTGCGAGTGCCGGGAGCGCGGCGCGTACGGATTCGAACGCGGCGGTGACGCTGCTTGTATAGGTCTTCTCGAAATCGGCGGGCTCCAGAGCGGCGAACGGCTTCGGCGTCATGCTGATGGCGTTGTTCACCAGCACATCGAGACGCGGAAGTTTGGAGAAGAACGCGCGCACCGAGGCCGCCTCGGCGACATCGAACACGACACGTTCGACGGAATGACCTTTGCCGAGCAACTCGCTTTCGTAGGCCGCCAGCTTCGCGTCGTCGCGGCCGTTCAGGATCACATGCGCGCCGGCCTCGCACAGCGCGTCCGTCATCGCCCGGCCAAGATGCCCCGCCGCACCGGAAACGAACGCAACCGACCCATCGAGGCGGAACAGATCGCTCATTTCGGCCATTGCGCCGGATTGAGCAGCGCGATCGGGAGATGCGGAATGCGCGACTCGACCAGCGCGCACTCATCGGCATTGAGCGGACGCTTGATGAAGAGGCGCAGATTGTCTTCCAGCTGGTCTTCGGTTTCGAGACCGACGACGACGCCGTCGATCCAGTCCTGCCCGCGCGCATAGGCGAGGCAGAGATCGGCGGGGCCTTCACGGCCCAGCTGATGCGCGAGGCTTGCGATGATGTTGATCAGCGCCTGCGGATAGACGCCGTCGATCTTCGGCCACACGCGCGCGTCGTCGCTGGCGAGAATGCCCTGCAGCAACGTGCTGCGGGCGTGAACGGTGACGTTGCGGCGCGAGGCAAGGCAGGTCTTGAACCCGGCCTTGCGCCAGCGCCAGTCGAGAAGATTGAACGGCAATTGCAGATGCACGACATCGGCGCATGCCAGCGCTGCGAGTGCTTCCAGCGGCGACTGCACCGAGACGCCGAGGGAAAGTATCCTTCCATCTTCGAGATGCTCGATCAGCCGGTCCCAGATCGCGCCGTCATGGCTGCGCATATGGTCTGCGCGGTGCAGCAACAGGCAATCGAGGCGGTCGCGGCGCAGCGCCGCGAGAGATTCTTCTATGCTCGCATCGACGGCGGCCTTGGCTTCGCCGCGAGAGGCATCGGGCTTGAGTTCGCTCAAGGGACTGAGCTTTGTGATCGTGCGGACAGCCTTGCACTCCGCGAGTGCCTCGCCCAGACGATCCTCGCTGTCGCCATAAGCACGCGCGGTGTCGAACTGCGAGATGCCACCATCGACGGCGTGCTCGACCAGGCGCAACGCCGCCTCGCGCGACGGTTTGCCCGTACGGTTCGCGGCGCCATAGGCCAGACCGAGCTGTACCGATCCCATCACGAGTTCGGCCGGAGATTGACCACGCATGAAAGACGTCACCCTCTTCCCCGCTCTAACGTCTCACGGCATGGTAAATTTCCGCTTTACGAAGGATTGGGGACAAAATGGCTGACCGCATCCTGACGACCCACGCCGGAAGCCTGCCCAAAACGAAGGAATTGAGCAGGCTGCACGCCGCGCGCGCCGCCGGCACGGCGCCAGCGGATGACGGTTTTGCGGCGAAGGTCGAGGCGGCAGAAACGGCCGTCATCGCCAAACAGATCGAATGCGGCGTCGACATCCTCAATGACGGTGAAGTCGGGCGCGAGGGGTTCTTCTCTTATGTCCGCCATCGCATGACCGGCTTCGGCGGACAGTCGCGGCGCCCGATCATGCGCGACGTCACGATGTATCCGAGCTTCCTCGAATTCGTGATGCAGCCGCGCGGCGAACAGGTTAGCCTGCTCGCACCGCCCGCGGCGATTGGCGCGGTGACCTATCAGGGCGCAGACGCCATCGGCAAAGACTGCGCGCAACTCAAGCGGCATCTCGCGGCATACAAGGGCCGCTACATCGACGCGTTTATGACCGCGCCGTCGCCCGGCATCATCGCCGCGGCGATGAGCAACCAGCACTATCCGGACATGGAAAGTTATGTGGACGCGCTGGCGCGCGCACTCGCGGTCGAATATCGCGCGATCACCGAAGCCGGGTTCATACTGCAAATAGATGCGCCGGATCTGGCGATGGAGCGACACACGCTCTTCGCCGACAAGCCGCTCGGCGATTTTCAGGATTTCATCCGGATTGTCGTTCGCGCGATAGACGCCGCCCTTGCGGGCACCGACCCCGCGCGCGTGCGGCTGCATGTGTGCTGGGGCAACTACAATGGCCCGCATGAGTGCGACGTGGCGCTGGCCGACATCTGGCCGGAGATCGCGAAGGCCAATGTCGGCGGTTACCTGCTGAGCCTTGCCAATCCGCGGCATGAGCATGAGATCGCGCTGTTCAAGAACGGTATCCTGCCAAAGACGGCAAAGCTCGCTGCCGGCGTCATCGACACCACCAGCAACTATGTCGAACACGAAGAAGTCGTCGCGCAACGCATCGAACGCGCCGCGGAAGCCGTCGGCGATCCCAAACGCGTGCAGGCCTGCACGGATTGCGGATTCGAAACGTCGGCCGGCTTCGTCACGATTCCGGAAGATGTCGTGTGGGCAAAACTGCGCGCGCTGCGCGACGGTGCGGCGCTGGCCTCGAAACGGCTGTTCTGATCAGTCCTGCCCGAGCAGTTTCCACACGCTGGACGTCGTCATCACGATCTCGCCGTTCGCGGTGAAATCGCCGCGCATGAAGACGAAGGCGCGCGTGCGGCGCGTGAGCTCCGGCACGACCTCGATCCAGTCGCCTTCCTTCGCGGATTTGATGAACTGGTGCTGCATGTTCAAGGTCACCGAATGCGCGCGGTCGGTGACATCCCACACCGCCTGGCCGAGCGTCATGTCGGCGAGCGTCATCAGCATGCCGCCATGCACGACGCCGCGCAGATTGCAGTGATGCGCCTGCACCTGGAACGCATAGCGCCGCACGCCCACATCGCCCTGACTGAACGCCGGGCCGACATGCAGCTCGAACGGATCGACGAGACGGACTTCGGTGAAGCCCTCGGGCGCTGCGGTCATGGCGTGATCTTCCACATGCCCTGCGCAGACATCAGCACGCGCTCGCCGGCCTTCATCTCGGATGACATGAACACGAGCGTGCGCGTGCGGCGCGTGACGTGGACGCGGATATCGATGAGATCGCCAAGCTTCCCCGCACCGACGAAATCGCAACTCAGCGAGATCGTGCTGCACGATTTCGCGTCCGTCGCGAGTCGCGACGTGCGGCTCATCGCGATGTCGGCGAAGGTCATCAGCAAGCCGCCATGCACGGTGCCGACCGAATTCATGTGCTTGTCGAGCGCGATGAAGGCGAAGCGCCGAACCGCGCCGTCGTCGGGCAAGCGGTAGAATGGCCCCGCGTGAAGGTTAAAGCCGCGCAGAGAAATGTTCTCCGCATCTGCCGGAAGATTGTTGGCGGGCAATTGGCTTGCTTCAACGCTCATCGAACACGGATTCGTGAATGGCTACGCGGTGATAGGAACTTTCGCGCTGCACCGCAATATGGCGGAGCCGTTGCGTTACCGCCACGTTGGAAACATCTGCGCGCCACAGTAAAGTTGCAAATCCCGCCTAGATGCGCCAAGCGAGGGCCGCTTTCTGAAATAGCGTGAGAGATCAAAGAGGAAACACGATGAGAAGTTCGTTCGTCCGTTCGGCGCTTGCCGCCGCTTTCGTGGCTGGTGCCGCGCTTTCCATGTCCACGGGCGCGATCGCCGCCGACAAGGGCCCTTCGGTCAGCAACGCGCTCAAGAAGCCATTGTCCGCCGCCGAAGCGTCGCTGAAGGCGAATGATTTCGCCGGCGCCCTCACGCACGCCAAGGAAGCACAGGCTGCCGGAGGCACGACCGATTTCGACAACTACGTGATCAACGAATTTCTGGGCAACGCCTATATCGGCCTGAAGGACTACAAGAATGCCGAGCCGGCATTCGTCGCGATGGCGAATTCGCCTGCGCTTCCGGCAACCGATAAGGTGGGTGTGTACTCGACGGCGATTCAGCTCGCCGTCAACATCAGCGACTGGCCGACCGCCGTGAAGCTCGGCGACCAGCTCCAGGCCGCGGGCCCGCTGCCGGCCAACCTCATCGAGATGCTCGCGATCGCCTACTACAACGGCGGCGACAAGGCGAAGGCGCTCACGCTCGCCAAGATGCAGATCGAAGCCGACAAGGCTGCGGGGAAGCAGTCCAGCGAAGCGATGATGGACATTCAGATGAATGCCCTGTCCACCGCGAAGGACAATGCCGGTGCGATGGCGACGCTCGAAGGTTTGATCCAGCAATACGGACGGCCGGACGACTGGGCACGCGTCATCGACTTCACGCTTCCGAATGGTCTGAGCTATCCGCAGGCGCTCAATCTTTATCGGCTGCGTCTGGTCACCAACGCCACGACGAGTTCCGAGGACTACGGCATCATGGCCGATGTCGCTTCGACGATGCAGCATCTTCCCGTGGAAGCCGAAGCGATTCTTGAAAGCGGCGTGAGCAAGGGCATCGTGAAGCCCGGCGACAAGGCCAGCGCGCTTCTGGCCAAGATCCGTCCGAAAGCGTCGTCCGATCGCGCGACGCTCGGCGAGTTCGAAAAGCAGGCGGCCGCGCACAAGACCGGCGACTATGACGCGACGCTGGCGGAGACCTATTACGGCTATGGCCGTTATGCCGACGCCGAGGCCGCAATCCGCCGCGCGATGGGCAAGGGCGGCCTCAAGGACAATGCCGAAGCGCAGATGATGCTCGGCATGACGCTGGCGCAGCAGGGCAAGAACGCAGACGCCGCCGCCGCCTTTGCGAAAGTGTCCGGCAACGCGAACGAGATGAAGGTCGCCCATTTGTGGACACTCTACGCAACACGCACATATGGCGCAGCGCCAACCCACTCCTGACCGGGATGGGGCGCCCGCAACACAGCGGGCGTCCCACTTTCCGCATCACCTCGATCGCCTCGACAGAATTGCCTTCCCGCTGAACCTGCTTCTCGGGTTCGCGCCCTTTGTCACGTTCACGGTGCTGTCGCGGCTGTCGATCAGCTTCGGATTGTGGGCGGCGTTCGCGTTCGCCTTTGCGCTGGGCCTGCCGGAATTCCTTCACACCCGCACGGTGCGCACGCTCGACGGCGGCGGCATCGCACTGTTCGGATTGTCGGCGCTGCTTTCCGCCGTGCTGACGGCGCTGTCGAATTTCAACACAGCGCGGTTCGTCGTCATCGTGGGCATGCTGGCGATCGCGCTGACCTCCTTCATTCGCCGGGAGCCCTTTGTCGCGCAATACATGTCGAAGGATGCGAACGCTGCGCTGCGGCGGCAGGCGAGGCTGACGACGGCGGTCTGGGCCCTGGCCTTTGCCGTGATGATGGCGATGGACGGTGCGGCGGTCTATGTCCACGGAACGCCGGAACGTCTTGTCCTGCTCGTCAACTTTGCAATGCTGGCAGGAGCCACCATCTTTACATTGCGGTATCCGCTCTTTATGCGCGGCCGCAACGAAGCGGGCACGAAATAGCGAAATGCAGCATACCAGTCCCCTGGAGGTCGCGAAGCCGATCGTCTTCGATCTGCTGTCGGCGATCACCTTCGCGGCGTCGTTCTTCATCGCCAAGCACGCGCTCGGCATGTCCGGGCTGCACAGCGTCTATGTCGCGGCGATCACCGGCATCGCGACGGGCATCCTTCAGCTCGGTATCAAGAAGGCGATGCGCGAGGAGATCGGGCCGCTGCATTGGCTGAGCCTTGGCGTCGTCTGCATCCTCGGCGTGATGACCATCGCCCTGCATAACGAATACGTCATCCGGCTGAAGCCCAGCGTCATCGACTTCTCGGTCGGCCTGTTCATGATCACGCGCGACTGGATGACGCCCTACATCCCCAAGGACACCCGCCGCTATCTCGACGAGAAGCTCATCTTCCGCGCGGAGAAGGCCTGGGCGTTCCTGATGTTCGGATTCTCGGCGGCCAATGTCGCCGTCGCGTTCCTGTTCGATTTCGCGGTCTGGACGCTCTACGCGACCTTTGTGCCGACAGGCATCATCATCGTCCTGTTCTTCGTGCAGTATTTCGTCCTGCGCCGGATGGCCGACCAGGCCGCCGCACTTGAGGCCGCAAAAAAAGCCTGACCGGCCCCTTGCACTATTTTGTTATTTCGCTAAGTAACAAAATATGAGCGATGTGTTCGACGCCCTGGCCCACCCGGTCCGCCGCAAGATATTGAAATTGCTCCGCAAAGGCCCTCTGAGCGCGGGTGATCTGGCGGCCGGTTTCGAGCTTTCCAAGCCCACTTTGTCCGGCCATTTCGCGGTCCTGAAGGCCGCCGACCTGGTCCACACCGAGCGTCAGGGCACCTCGATCATCTACCGCCTGAACATGAGCGTGCTGGAAGAAGCGATGGCGGCGCTGATGTCCATCGCCGGCACCGATGCACCCGATCCCGCCCCCGAAGGAGAGCCGTCATGAATTTGCGTCTTCCCGTGATGCTGAGTTTTGTCCTGCTCGCGTTCATGGCCGCGCTGTCGGCCTGGGCGTGGACGATCCTGCCGCCGGATGCCGTGCTGCCCACGCATTGGGACATGCATGGTCACGTCAACGGCACAATGTCGAAGACATGGGGTCTTTCGATCATTCCCGTGACCGGTCTCGCCATCACCTTGCTGCTGATGGCCGTGCCGCGGATCGAACCGCGCCATGACAATATGGTTGCGAGCCGCAAGCCTTTTCTTGCCTTCTGGCTGATGGGCCTTGCCGTGCTCGCGGCCGCTCACGCGATGGTCGTCGGCACGGCGCTCGGCTATCCAATCGACATCCCGGGCGCCCTGATCGTTCTCATTCCGCTTTCGATCATCGTGAGCGGAAATTATCTCGGCAAGGCGCGGCCCAACTTCTTCATGGGCGTACGCACGCCGTGGACGCTGTCGAGCGATGTGTCGTGGGAGAAGACGCATCGCATGCTCGGCCGCCTCTTCGTCTTCAGCGGCCTCATCGTGCTCGCAGTCCGCTTTGCGATCGGGACCGAGGCCGCGTTCCTCACCCTCGCCGCGACCATTACCGCCAGCGCAATGTTGGCGATCGTGAGCTCCTACATTTTCTGGAAAAACGATCCGGCGCGGCGCACAAGCTAGGACAATTTCCCCCGTGAAATCTCTGTGAAATGGGTATAGACCACGGACCGCAGCGTCAGAGGTGCGGTCCGTTGAGCATTTTCACCAAGCATCCCGCCAGTGTCGGCGAGACCTATTTCGAGCACCTCGAAACCGCGAGCAGCTTCGGCAGCCGCATGATCGTCGCCGGCGCCGCCTGCATGCTGCACGGCATCTTCCCGTTCCTGTTCGTGACCACCGGCAGCCAGACCGTGAAGCATCTCCACGAACGCATGATTACCCACCGCACCCGGGTGAAAGCCGCGCCCGAGCTGATCGATCAGGGCGCCTATATCTGAGCTTTCTCCCGGTGACGCTGCACGATAGGCTTCGCGCAGTTTTCATCATTTGGAGAAAGTCATGAGAGAAGCCGTCATCGTTTCGACCGCGCGCACCGGTCTCGCAAAATCCGTTCGTGGCGGTTTCAACATGACCCATGGCGCGACCATGGGCGGCCACGCCGTCAAGCATGCCATCGCGCGCGCCGGCATCGATCCGGGTGACGTCGAGGATGTCGTGATGGGCTGCGCCCAGCCCGAAGGCGCGACCGGCATGAACATCGCGCGTCTCTCCGCGATCTGGGCCGGATGCCCGGTGACGACCGGCGGCACGACGATCAACCGCTTCTGCTCTTCGGGCCTGCAGGCCATCGCGGTCGCCGCGCATCAGATCATCGCCGAGGGCACGCCGGTCGCGGTCGGCTCCGGCGTCGAGTCCATCTCTCTGGTGCAGATGGGTGGCATGAACACCAAGAACATCACCGAAGAACATCTGATGCAGGTGAAGCCCGAACTCTGGATCTCGATGATCGAGACCGCGGAGATCGTGGCCGAGCGCTACAACGTTTCGCGCGACCGCCAGGACGAATACTCGCTGCTCAGCCAGCAGCGCACCGCCGCCGGTCAGCGCGACGGCAAGTTCAAGGACGAGATCGTTCCGCTCGCGGTCAAGATGAAGAAAGTCGACAAGGCGACGGGTCAGGAATCCATCGTGCCCTACACGGTCGATCACGATGAGTGCAACCGGCCGGACACGACACTCGAAGGCCTGAAGGCGCTGAAGCCGGTGCTTCAGGGCGGCATGAAGATTCAGCAGGGCAAGTACATCACCGCAGGCAACGCCTCGCAGTTCGCGGACGGCGCATCGGCCTGCGTGGTGATGGACGCGGCAGAAGCGGCGAAGCGCAACATCCGCCCGCTCGGCGTCTTCCGCGGTTTCGCGACGGCGGGCTGCGAGCCCGATGAAATGGGCATCGGACCGGTGTTCGCTGTGCCGCGCCTTCTCGAACGCCACGGCCTGAAAGTCTCCGACATCGATCTCTGGGAGCTGAACGAAGCCTTCGCATCGCAGGTCCTCTATTGCGTTGACCGTCTCGGCATTCCGCAGGACAAGCTCAACGTCGATGGCGGCTCGATCTCCATCGGACATCCCTACGGCATGTCGGGCGCGCGCATGACGGGCCATCTCCTCATCGAAGGCAATCGCCGCAAGCTCAAATACGGCGTCGTCACGATGTGCATCGGCGGCGGCATGGGTGCCGCCGGTCTGTTCGAGTTCAATCCGTAGAAAGTTCGCGGTGGCTTTGAAACATCATCTCACAACCGTCATGGCCGGGCTTGTCCCGGCCATCCATGATCTCAGGCCAGGGCCCTCCGGAAAATGGATGGCCGCCACGAGGGCGGCCATGACGATGATGATTGTTGCTGGACTATCGCTTTCCGCCTGCACCACGACACCAAAACAGATCGCCGCCCCTCTTCCTCCACCACCCGATCCTCACACGCTGATGCCTGCGCTCGAAACGCGCATCGCCGTGCTGATCGAAGAGGAGCGCGAAAAGATCAACACGAAGGCGCGCCCGCTGGTGATCGATCCGGAACTGAGCGGCATCGCGCGCAAGCGTGCCGTCGACATGGCGGCGAAGAACTACTTCGCGCATGTCGCGCCGGACGGTCAGACATCGGCGAGCATCCTGATGGACACCGATCCGCGCTTTCAGGGGCTGCTTGGCGAGAACATGGGTGCGGAGCATTACCGCAAGGAACTCGGCGTCGACGTGAACAAGTTCGCCCGCGCCATTGTCGACCAATGGCTGAACAGCCCGCAGCATCGCGACAACCTGGCAATGACCGACTACAATCTCACGGGCGTCGGCGCGGCGGTGAACG
>DATJUS010000095.1:0-8735 GCA_035502175.1 Rhizomicrobium sp. | reverse complement strand
TGTCGGGGGCGCCCATTGCCGCGGCGACCTGATCGAGCGACTTGATCGATGCAAAGCGCTTCAAGTCCTTTGCCGCAGGCTTGAGACCTGCCGCGTCGATGCCTTTCTGGTCGACATAGGCATCGTAGAGATCGCGAAGCTGTTTTTCCTCCGGCGAAAGCTGCGCGACCGGCTTCGCTTCGATCTCGCCGATGATGTCCTTCATCCGCTTCTCGCTCAGGATCTGGAGATCCTGAAAGGAGCCGGTGCTGGTGCGGTCAGCCGGGATGACGGCGGTCCTGAGCCAGTTGCCGTTCACATACTGAAAGAAGTCGTCACCGGGCTTGACGCTTTTGTCCATGCTCGTGAGATCGACACCCCACGCGCCAAAGGCCGGATGCGCGGGTTCGCCATGCGCAGCCGCGATGCCGATCGCGGCCACCGCACACATAAGAGCCGTCAAGTTCCGCCGCATGGTATCCCTCCCGAAAGCGCGGGCGCTATTGGTCAGGAGTCCGCCATGCGGCGCAAGTCACGGGCGCGCGAGGACTGTGGCTATTTGCCTTTGAACTTCGCCGGGCGCTTTTGCAGAAACGCCGTGACGCCTTCGATGAAGTCTTCGGTCCGCCCGGCGCGCTGCTGGGACTGACGCTCCAGATCGATCTGTTGTTCGAACGTGTTGTGCGGGCTGTCCCAATAGAGGCGGCGCACAAGCGCGAGCGAGTGCGGCCCTTCGGCAAGGCGTGCGGCAAGCTTCAACGCTTCTTCCATTAACACGTTGTCATCAAAGACGCGGTTGATGAGGCCCCATTCCAGCGCTGTTTCTGCCGGAAGCTTCTCTGCCAGCAACGACAATTCCCGCGCGCGCGCCAGGCCGACAAGGCGCGGCAGGAGCCAGGTCGAACCGCCGTCCGGCACAAGCCCGATCCGTGCGAAGGCCTGAAGGAAATAGGCGGAGCGGCCAGCCGCGATCAGATCGCCCATCAGCGCGATGCTCATGCCGATGCCGGCCGCTGCGCCGTTCACCGCGGTTACGATCGGCAGGCGGCAGTCACGAAGTTTGCGAAGCATCGGGTGATAAGCGGTCTCCAGCGCGTCGCCGGCATTGCGTTCGCCCGAGCGGCCGTCCGCGGTTTCGGACAGGTTTGCGCCGGAGCAGAAGCCACGGCCTTCCCCGGTGATGACGATGGCGCGAAATCCGCTATCGGAGTTGTCGATGAATGACAGTGCGTCCGCCATGCCATGCACCATCGATACGGAGGCCGCGTTGAGCGCCTCGGGATGATTCAGGGTCATCACGGCGGTGCTGCCGTGGGCTGTGACATAGACGCGTTCGAAATCGGTTCGCATGGAGACCTCGGTGTTTGACCGAGATCAGCATAGCGCGGATCGTTCAGGTTGGCAGTGCGAGATTGTCGTTACGCCGCGTTAATTTTGGCGTCTTCGACATCGTCTTCCGTCACGACGCAGTTACGGCCGCTGTTCTTCGCGCGATAGAGGCACGCGTCGGAGCGCTGGATCAACGACGTCGGCGTGTCGCCTTTTCTGAGCTCCGCCACGCCGCCGGAGATCGTGATGATGCCCAGCACATCGCCGGTGGATTTCTTGACCAGCTTCTTGGTTTCGACCGACGTGCGCAGCTGATTGGCGAGGGCGGCGGCGTTCTCAGCGGTCGTGCGACGAAGGATGACGGCAAATTCTTCGCCACCGAAGCGCGCAAGCGTGTCGCGGCCTTTGATGTTTTCCGACATCGATTCCGCGACCAGACGCAGCACGCGGTCTCCGGTCTGGTGACCCCAGGTGTCGTTGAAGCGCTTGAAATGATCGATGTCGCACATGAGCAGGGACATCGGCTCTCCGGATTCGTGCGCTTCCTGGACGGCAGCGAGGAGCTCCTTGTCGAAGGCTTTTCTGTTTGCGACGCCGGTGAGGCTGTCGGTCAGGCTCTCCCGGCGTACATCCTCCAGCTGTGCCTTGAGATTACTGACCTGCTGCGAGGAATGCTGAAGCTCTTCTTCGAGAGATTTGGTCCGCTGCTCCATTGTCTGCGTGGCCACGATCAGGGAGTCGACGAACCGGCGCAAATCGGCCGGAGACTGGCCGCCATCAAGTTCGTCGCTGGCGCGTGACAGGGCGCGGCCGTAATCCCCGGCATCACGTCCGGCGGCCTCCAATTTCTCGAGCACGGTGTTCAACGTTGTCGCGACCGTCGTGCTGGCGTTGTCCAGCGCGTGCATCGTGCGGGCGGAGGACAAGCAGCGGCTACGCAAATCTTCGAGGACCGCGCTCGTGAACGGCTTGCGCGCCGAGATCAGAGCGTCCAGCGCCTTGCCGAGGCCAGGATTGTTTCCCGACGCATAGGTGTAGAACAGCTCGAAATTGTCCGGCGTCGGCAGCACGCCGCACTCGCTCATCAGGGCGAGGGCGGTTTTGGCCAAAGCTTGCTCGCGTTCCAGCTGATACAAATCGTTCCCCAACGGCGCTCTTGTGGGCTGTTGTGGAGAGTTTGCAGGGCGGGTCGTAAGAAACGGTTAACTCCGCCATTGCTGGCGTCCGCGAAGCTTGATTTACTTGACAAATAATCATCCGCTTCGACGAAAAGGACATTTCCATGAGCGCGCAGGCAAAGCCGATGGCTGACGATTTTGAGGCGCGGATGCGCGATGTCCTGGCGCGCCAGAAGCGGGCGAACATCAAGGACGGTCCGCCGAGCGCCGAGAAGCGTATCGAATGGCTTGACCGCGCGATCGATATCGTCATCGGTCACAAGGACGCCATCGCGGAAGCGCTGCGTGAAGATTTCGGCCATCGCTCGGTTCAGGCATCGCTGTTCACCGATGCGGCCGGCGCGATCGGTCCGCTGAAGCATGCCAAGGCGCATGTGAAAACCTGGATGAAGCGCGAGAAGCGCAAGGTCAGTCCTGCGATCCTCGGTCTGTTCGGTGCGAAGGCGTATGTCGACTATCAGCCGAAGGGCGTTGTCGGCGTCATCAGCCCGTGGAATTTCCCCGTGAACCTGACTTTCACGCCGCTGGCCGGCATCTTCGCCGCCGGCAACCGTGTGATGATCAAGCCGAGTGAGTTCACGCCGCGCACCTCCGAACTGATGGAGCGCATGTTCTCATCGGCGTTCGATGAGACGGAAGTTGCCGTGTTCAACGGCGGCCCGGAAGTCGGCGCCGCATTCTCGAAACTCGCCTTCGATCATCTGCTGTTCACGGGCGCGACGTCGATTGCCTATCACGTGCAGCGTGCGGCGGCGGAGAACCTCGTGCCGACGACGCTCGAACTCGGCGGCAAGTCGCCGGTGATCGTCAGCAAGACCGCGGACATGTCGCTGACGGCCAAGCGTGTGATGATGGGCAAGACGCTCAATGCCGGTCAGATCTGTCTCGCGCCGGACTATGTGATGGTGCCGAAGGACAGGGCCGGCGAATTCGTCAGCGCCGTAACCAGCGCCATCAACACCATGTTCCCGACCATCAAGGAAAATCCCGACTACACGTCGGTGATCAACCAACGGCATTACGATCGCCTGATGGGGTATCTCGACGATGCGCGTGCGAAGGGCGCGGAGATCGTGGAGATCAATCCGGCGAAGGAGAATTTCTCCCAGCAACCGTACCACAAGATTCCGCCGACGCTGGTTCTCAATCCGACCGACGATATGAAGATCATGAAGGAAGAGATCTTCGGGCCGCTTCTGCCGGTGAAAACCTATGAGAACGTGGAAGAGGCAATTGGTTATGTGAACGACCACGATCGTCCGCTTGGCCTATATTACTTCGGTTCGGACGCTGCGGAGCAGGACAAGGTGCTGACGCGCACGACGTCCGGTGGCGTGTCGGTCAACGACACGATCATGCATGTGTCGATGGAGGACCTGCCGTTCGGCGGCGTCGGCCCGTCAGGCATGGGCTCGTATCACGGCATCGACGGCTTCCGCACGTTCAGCCATGCGAAAGCCGTGTTCAAGCAGGCGAACTCCGACATCACGGCGATGATGCGTCCGCCGTATGGGCCGAAATTCGCCAAGATGATTGCAGATGGATTGAAGCGCTGACGATCAGTAGGTGTGTGGCGTCTTCGCGTCGCCGCTTTTGACCTTCTTTTCAGCCTCTTTCACGAGCTGACTGTCGGGTTTCGGCTGTTTTGATTTGCGTTCTTCCGGCGCGCCGATAGCGCCAGGCGAGAATGACGGCGCGTCGCTTGCCGGAAAGGAATCCTCGGACTGCTGATTGACAGATCCGGGCTTGCTGTGCGGGACGCCGTCCACGTCGCGTTTCTGTTTCTCGGTCATGTCGCAGTTTTCCTCAACGTTCAGAGAGGAAACGTGCGACCGCAGAGTCGGGTTCCTTACGTCTCGGCGGTGTCTTTTTTCTTCGCGCGGGGCGCCGCTTTTTCCGGAGCAGGCGGCAGTTTCACCGGGCGCAGCAGGAATGCGGGAAGTTGGCTGCGTTCGTCACGCATGTCGTCTTCCTGCTGGTGACGCTGCGGCTTCTGGTTCTGATGCTGCGGCTTGGGCGAATGCTGCTTCTGGCGGTGATCGTTGCGATGATCATGACGCGGCGCGGGATGCGCGTGCGGAGCAGGTTGCGCCGGCGCCGCTGCTGCAACAGCAGCCTGCGGTGTTGGCGCGGTCGGCTCCATCGAGGCCACCTGACCATGCGGCTTCACAGGATAAGAGCGTTCGCGATCACGATTGTTGCTGCGGCCACCGCGCGACTTGCCGCGATCACGGCCGCCACGATCGTCACGCGGCGGACGCGCCTGCGTCGCTTCGGCGAGACCTTCAAGCGTGCGCGCCGGGATCTTGTTGCCGGTGAGCTTCTGGATCGCGTCGATGTATTTCTCATCGCGCGGCGACGCCAGCATATAGGTATGTCCGGAACGTCCCGCGCGGCCCGTGCGGCCGATGCGGTGCACGTAATCGTCGGGATGGAACGGCGGATCGTAGTTGAAGACATGTCCCACCGACGGAATGTCGAGGCCGCGCGCTGCGACGTCGCTGGCGACGAGAATGTCGACCGTACCGTTGCGGAACCCGTCCAATGTCCGTGTGCGGACGGACTGATCCAGATCGCCGTGCAGCGGCGACGCGTTGAAGCCATGCTTCTGCAGCGACTTTGCGACGATATCGACGTCGGTCTTGCGGTTGCAGAACACGATCGCGTTCTTGACGTTGTTGTCGCGGATCAGGCGGCGCAGCGCCTCGCGCTTCGCCCAATCGTTCGCCGGAACATTGATGATTTCCTGCGTGATGTTTGCCGCCGTCGTCGCGGGCCGCGCGACTTCGATGCGCACGGGCGTGTGCAGGAACTTCTCCGTCAGCCGCTGAATTTCGGGCGGCATGGTCGCGGAGTAGAACAGGGTCTGGCGTGTGAACGGCAACTTCTTGCAGATTTCTTCGACGTCGGGAATGAAACCCATGTCGAGCATGCGGTCGGCTTCATCGACGACGAGAATCTGCACCTGACCCAGAAGCAGCTTGCCGCGCTGGAAATGATCCATCAGGCGGCCCGGCGTCGCGATCAGCACGTCCACGCCGCGATCAAGTTTGCGATCCTGATCTTCGAACGAGGTGCCACCGATGAGCAGCGCCATCGAGAGCTTGTTGTACTTGCCGTATTTCTCGAAGCTCTCCGCCACCTGTGCCGCGAGCTCGCGGGTCGGTTCCAGAATGAGCGAGCGCGGCATGCGCGCCTTGGCGCGACCGCGTGCCAGCAACTCGATCATCGGCAGCGTGAAGCTCGCCGTCTTGCCGGTGCCGGTCTGGGCGATACCGATGATGTCCTTGCGCTGGAGCACATGGGGGATGCTCTGGGCCTGGATCGGGGTCGGCGTCGTGTAGCCGCTCTGCTCGACCGCTTTCAGCAGGTCGGGCGACAGGCCAAGGGACGCGAAGTCCGGGCCTTTCGGCGCGGGTTCCGCGACCTCCTGCTGTGCAGAAACAGGGGGAGGGGCCTCGGAAAAAATGGGTTCACCCCCCGTTTTCCGGGAAATCTCAGAAGTATCCGAATGGCTTACTTCATTCACACCGGCTTCCGCGCCGGCACTCGTCACGTTCGTCATGCGCTCCTAAACGGGCGCAGATAACGCGCCCAACGGTCTGCCCGGATTGGCGACCGATTCCTATATCGAACCGCTATATGGGTAAGCCCCGTCCATAAGTCAACCTTTGGGAAGCGTTGACCGCGCGGTACGGCGCAAGCCACGCTCCGCGCCTCAAGCGAGGGGCGGAAAATGGGCGGAGATTGGGTTCGGGCGCTGGCGCGCGTCGTGGCGTTGACGCTGATCGCAGTCGCGTTCTGGTTTCTCGGCAAATATCACTATGCCCAGCCCGCGGTGCTCGGCCCCGATGCGCCAGTCACTGAGTTTTCAGCAGGCCGCGCGGACGCACTGCTTGCCCGCGTGCTCGGCCCTGAAATCCCGCATCCGGTCTCAAGCGACGAAGATGCGAATGTCCGCGCACGCATCCTGAAGGAATTCGCGGCGCTCGGCGTGAAGACGACGACCTACAAGGCGTTCACCTGCAATGCATGGCGCGGCTTCCGTTTCGTGCCGTGCGCAACGGTGATCGACATCGTCGGCGAAGTGATGCCGGGCGAGGGCAAGGCGATCGTCTTGCTAGCCCACTACGATTCCGTGCCGGCCGGCCCTGGTGCGTCGGACGACGGTGCGGGCTTTGCTTCGGTCCTTGAAACCGCACGCGCGTTGCGTGCGCGCGGCGGCAAGAGCCTGCATCCGGTCATCGCAGTGATCACCGAAGGTGAGGAAGCGGGCCTTCTCGGTGCGCAGGCCTTTCTTGAGAACCCGGCCCTGAAGGCGCGTGTCGGCGTCGTGGTGAATGCGGACAACCGCGGCACGCGCGGGCGCAGCCTGCTGTTCCAGACGAGTCCCGGCGATTCAAAGCTCATCGATCTCTATGCGCGGAGCCTTCCGTTTTATGGAACGAGCTCGCTCTATGCGGAGATCTACAAGTTCCTGCCGAACGACACGGACCTGACGATGTTCATCCGGCAGGGTTTTACGTCGTTCAATTTCGCGTTCGCCGAAAACGTCGCGGACTATCACACGCCGCTGGACCTGCGAAAGAATTTGAGCCCGCTGACTCTTCAAGAAGAGGGCACCAACATGCTGGGCGTCGCGTCGGCGCTCGAGCAGACGAACTACGCCGATCTCAAAGGCGGGGACGACGTCTATCTCGATATTTTCGGCAAATGGTTACCGCGGATCCCGAAGAGCTGGGCGTTCGCGCTTTCGCTTCTGACGTTGCTTCTGATGACGGGCGCCGCACTCCGCGCACACCTGCCCGAAGCGCGGGCGAGAGACTGGGTGTATGCCCTTCTTCTTCCGCCGGTGTTGATCGTTCTCTGCGGGGCGAGCGGCTTCGCGCTTCACACGCTTGCGCAAGCGCTCTCCGGCCAGCCCGATCCCTCCTATGCCTATCCGATCGCGTTGCGGGAGGGATTGGGCTTCGGCGTCGTGGCGATGGCAGTGTTGGCCGGACGCATGGCGATGCCGCAACTCGCGGCCTACTCGGCCTGGATATGGTTCTCCTTCTTTGGCTTTGCCACGGCAACGTTCCTGCCCGGCATCAGCCCGTATTTTCTGTTTCCATCGCTGCTGGCGGCGCTCGCAGCGCTGATGATCGTCATCGTGCCCAATGCGCCGCGCGGACGCACGGTTTGGATGTTTGTGCCCGCCGCCATCGTGGCGCTCTCGATCTGGATGCCGATGGTCGCGACTGGCGAGACGTTGATGGGACTTAAGCTGCATGCGCTTTTCACCATCACCGCAGCCTTTGCGGCGATGACGCTCATTCCATACGCGGATATTTCGAGGATGCGGCACGGCGTTTGGCTGGGCATCTTCATTGCCGCAGCTGTGGGCGCGCTAATCGCGACTGTGATCGCAGGCTTCCAGCCGGCTTACAGCAAGACGCAGGCGCAGCGCCTCAGCATCCGTTATCTAGAGGACGCGAAGGCGAAGGAGGCGAAATGGGCATTGGATGGCGATGCGCCGCTGCCGCCGTCGTTGCGCGCCGCTGCAGATTTCTCGAAGACACCGCAGGCCGTTTTGCCGGAATCGTTTGCGGAACTGTATGCCGCGCCTGCCGGTGCAAAGCGTTATGCGCCACCGGGCGCGAAGATATTGTCCGACGAGGTTGTGGCCGGTGCGCACCGCGTGACGATCGCGCTGCAAGGCTCGCCGCAGGCATCCGGCATGCTGCTGTTCATTCCCAAGGACGCGAAGCTTCGCGAGATCAATATTCACGGCGAGCATCTTGTGCCGCCCAAGGGTGACAGCGGGAATACGCTGATCGCCTGCGTGTCGCGCGATTGCGCGACGGAGACGGTCGGCCTGGAATTCGGATCCCGCAAAGCCGTCACGTTGTCGCTGATCGAGGATCGTTATGGCCTGCCGCCGTTCGCCGCCAAGCTCGTCGCAGCCCGGCCCGCGAATGCGATCCCCTCGCAGAATGGCGACATCGTCGCGCTCATGAACACTATCGATATCGAAGCGAAATAGCCATGCAGCCACACGGCCCCATGTACTGCGAAACCGGTCATCCCTGGCTGTTCATGGCCGAGCCGGTGAACACGATCACCAATGCATTCATCATCCTTGCCGCGATCCTCGCGTTTCGTCAGGTGCGCAACGCGCGCATCGGCTGGCCGTGGGACATCGTCATTCTGCTGTTTCTTCTCGCCGCAACGGGCGTCGGGAGCTTCGCATGGCACGCCTTCCGCACG
>DATJUS010000094.1:0-15381 GCA_035502175.1 Rhizomicrobium sp. | reverse complement strand
TCTCGAGAGGTTCACGATGAAGATCGGTGATCTCGGACTCTTTTCCGCGCTGATCGACGCGCTCGACGTGCCGAGTCAGTGGCGTGGGCGTCTGAAACGCCATTTCTGGCGCAAGGGCTATTTCGAGGCCCTGTTGCAGCGCCTGACCGCTGGTGCCGCGAATGACTCCCAGCGTCTCCTCGCGCATCTGGGTGGGCTCGAGCCGAAGGAAGCGCGCGTCGCCGTGGAAGGCCTGCTCGACATGGTCGGCGAAGCGCCGCTCGGCGCGCGGACGCGGGAAGAGATCGTCGATCGCCTGATCGAGCAGGCGGCGGATGCCGCGGCGCTGCGCCTCGATCCGAAGATCGCGCATGTCATCACGGCGATGCTGGAGATTTCCGCTCCCGCGCCGCAAGCGCTCGCAGATATCCGCGCGCTGGTGAAATCGGCTGGCGTCTCGCTCGAAGAACATCTCGCGGCGATGGAAGAACGGCTCGCCGCGCTCGCATCGCTCAATGTCGATCCGGCGGGCGTAACTTTTGCGGCGCATTTCGGCCGCAACATGGAATACTACACCGGCTTCGTATTCGAGCTGTGGTCGCGCGACGCCGAAGGCGATGTGCAGGTCGCGGGCGGCGGGCGCTATGATGGCCTGCTCGAAGCGCTTGGCGCGGGCCGATCCATTCCCGCCATCGGTTGCGCAATCCGTACCGAGCGCGTGCTGGCCGCGCGACGCTTTGCGGGAGGCGCGTGATGGCGCTGACGCTCGCGATCCCGTCCAAAGGACGCCTTCAGGAGCAGGCGAGCGAGTATTTCGCCGATGCCGGGTTTCCGATGAAGAAATCCGCCGGCGCACGCGGCTACCGCGCAACGCTTGCAGGCTTGCCGGGCGTCGATGTGATGCTGCTGTCGGCGTCGGAGATCGCGGCCGCATTGGTCACGGGCGACGTGCATCTCGGCATCACGGGCGAGGATTTGCTGCGTGAAACTGCGCCGGAGCTCGAGAGCCGGATCGCGCTGATCAAGCCGCTCGGCTTCGGGTTTGCGAATGTCGTCGTCGCCGTTCCGCAGGCGTGGATCGACGTTTCGACGATGGCCGATCTCGACGATGTCTGCGCCGCCTTCGCGCATCGCCACCGCAGGCGCCTGCGCATCGCGACGAAGTATCTGCACCTGACGCGCGCGTTCTTTGCCCATGCTGGAATTTCGGATTACCGCATCGTCGAAAGCGCCGGTGCGACGGAAGGGGCGCCAAGTGCTGGCACCGCCGAAGCCATCGTCGATATCACCACGACCGGCGCGACTTTGGCGGCGAATGGCCTCAAAATCCTGGACGACGGGACGATTCTTGAAAGCCAGGCCCAGCTCGCAGCCAGTCTCACTGCCGACTGGAACGCGGACGCTCGCGATACCGCACTGGCACTGTTCTCGCGTATCGGCGCGCGCGAGCGTGCAAAAGCAAGTCACGTCCTGCGCGTCCGGCTTGAAGCGGCAGATGATGCGGCGCTCGCCGTGCCGGGGCTCTCGATCCTGTCGCGTCCGAGCGGTGTGTCCGGCGAATACACCTTGCTATGCCCGCGCGAGACGCTGATGGACGCGATGGCGGCGTTGCGGGCGAAGGGCGCAACCGCGATGACGGTGCAGGACGTCGAGTACGTGTTCGACGGCGCCGAGCCGCTTGCGACGAAGCTGTTCTCGGCGCTGCCGAAGGCCTGACCGCTATTGCGGCGAAACCGGCCCCGCGATGATGTCCGGGTCCTTCAGGTGCTCCTTCTTCCACACCATCATCATATGAATGCGGTTGCGGCCGGAGGGATGATCGTAGAACACGAACTCCTCCAGCGGCGACGGGTCGAGCTTGCGGTATTCGCTCAAATGCAGCGCAGCCTGCGCGAAGCCGTCCGGCTGCCGCGCTGCGTTGATGCCGAAGATATCGGCCTGCGCCTCCATGTCTCGCGTGATGGTGTTGCTGATCGGCGTGGTGATGAACATGAAGAAGGTGAACAGCGCGACCAGTACGGGCAGTCCGGCGGGATCGTCCACGGACCGCACATCCCAGACACCGCCGAACAGGTCGGTAAGAAATCCGAACCCCCAGGCCGTGAAGGCAAAGCCGACCAGAATGAGAAGCCCGACCTCAACGATTCCGGTGACGACGTGGTCGAGCACATAGTGACCCATCTCGTGGCCGAGAACCGCGAGGATCTCGCGATCGCTGCCGCGGTTGAGCAGGTTGTCGTTCATCGAGATGCGCGTCGTGCCGAACAGGCCGGAGACGTTGGCAGACATGCGCTTGGATTGCTTGGAGGCATCGAACTCATAGACGTTGGTGACGGGGATGCCTTCCGAACGTGCGAGTGAGAGGATGTTCTGCTTCAGCTCGCCCTCGCGCAACGGCTTGTAGTGGTTGAGAAGCGGGGAGATGAAGACCGGCGCGACGGCCGCTCCGATAATGAAGAACACGACCGTGATCGCCGTGCCCCACACCCACCAATAGCGCTTGCTGCCGCGGATGGCCGCATAAACGATCGTTCCTATAATGGTCAGCACGACGAAGTTCACCGCGAAGATGATCGCGAAGTCGCCGAACCACTGCATGAAGTTCTGGTTCGAAAGCCCGTACTGATGCTCGCGAATGAATTCTTCGTAGATGGTCATCGGCATCGAGAGCAGGGTGCTGATAACCATGTACATCATGACGTAGAGCGGTACTTGCCAGAACCTTGAACGCGTGACGCCCTCCGCCATCCTGCGCATGCGCGCCGAAATACGCGTGAACAGCAGGATCATGGACACGGCGATGGCGTAGACCGCGTCCCACAGGATCAGCCAGTAGCCGCCTTCGAAATAGGAGTCCGATTTCGCGCGTGCCTCACCGCTGATTTTCGCGAGATAGGCATTCGTCGCCTTCTCGGGATCGAAGTTCGTGATGGCCGCCGGCGGCAGCGTGTGGACATCGACGGTCGAAGTCGGGGCCGCGGACGGTCCTGCCTGAGCCAGCGCGGAAGCCGGGGCCAGAACGGAAAGCGTGAGCGCAACCAGCGCGGCGCAGAGCCACGGCAGATATTTTGTCATGGAATCCTCCCTCGAACGCGCGAGCCTAACAGATTGCAACTTGCTTTTGCCATGCGGGCCGGTTCTTTTAAGCCATGCGCCTGTTCCGTGCCCTCCCTGTTCTGGTTCCCCTTGTAATGGCATCGCCGCCTCTTATGGCCGCGCCCGATGCGCTTCAGTCGTTCGCGGGCGACCGCTATCAGCAATGTGTCGA
Source organism: Rhizomicrobium sp. (assembly GCA_035502175.1). Classification (GTDB taxonomy): domain Bacteria; phylum Pseudomonadota; class Alphaproteobacteria; order Micropepsales; family Micropepsaceae; genus Rhizomicrobium. The sequence continues at coordinate 12,134 of DATJUS010000094.1, read as the reverse complement.
CGCGACAAAGAGCGACGCGCAGGGGGCTTACAATCGCGCGCTCGCCTGGCACAGCAGCGGCGGCGGTGCGGCAGCGCAGCATTGCGAGGCGCTCGCCCTGATGCAGTCGCAGCGTTACGCCGAAGCGGCACCGTTGCTGGATGGACTTGGACAGGACAAGACGATTCAGAGCGGCACGCGGGCGCAGCTATTCGATCAGGCCGGCAATGCGTGGCTGCTCGCCGAAGACGCAGATCGCGCCGATGCCTCGTTCTCAAATGCCCTGCAGCTTTCGTCGGGCGATGTGGAACTCTACGCGGATCGTGCGCGGGCGCGCGCGATGCGAAAGGACTGGAACGGCGCGGATTCCGATTTGAGCGCGGCGCTGGCGCGCGATGCCGACCGTGCCGATCTTCTCGTGCTGCGCGCGAGTGCGCGGCATGCGGCGGGCCACAAGGCCGACGCACGCAAGGACATCGATGCTGCGCTGAACATTTTCCCCAACTATGGTGACGCCCTGGTCGAGCGCGGTGCGATGAAGTTCGAAGACGGCGATGCGCGCGGTGCGACTGCGGACTGGCAGCAGGTCGTGAAAGCTCAGCCCCGTTCCCGCGCCGCGGCGCTGGCGAACGAATATCTTACCGAGACGGAGTCGCCGCAGAAGTAATTGTCCACTCGGAGCGGACGTCATCGTTCGGTTCCCGCGGCGCATGCGATCCCGCAAGCGCCGAAAAGCGATCTTCCTCAAGCAGCCGCGACAACGCCCAGATCGCCATCGCCCGGACGATAGGGGATGGATCTCCGAGAAGCGCCTGTGCCGCATCTGCGAGTTCGGGCATTCCAGAGTTTCCGATGGCGATCAGGACATTGCGGATAAAGCGGTCGCGGCCGATCCGCTTGATCGGTGAGCCCTGAAAGAATTCGCGGAAGCCTGCGTCGTCCAATTGCGCCAAATCGGCAAGCTTGGCGTTACGCAGTTCGGCGCGGGCATGAAACTTGGTCTCTCGCGACAGCCTGGCGAATTTGTTCCACGGGCAGATCGCAAGGCAGTCGTCGCAGCCGTAGATGCGGTTGGCGATGGCTTCGCGGAATTCGCGGGGGATGTGCCCCTTGTGCTCGATCGAAAGGTAGGAAATGCACCGCCGCGCATCGAGTTGATAGGGCGCGGGAAATGCGTTGGTCGGGCAGATGTCGAGGCAGGCGTGGCATTGCCCGCAGTGGTCGCTGTCGGGTCCATCGGGCTCCAGCGCAAGCGTGGTGAAGATTGATCCGAGAAACAGCCATGAGCCAAAATTCCGGCTGACAAGATTTGTATGCTTGCCCTGCCAGCCCAAACCGGCCGCCTGCGCCAGAGGTTTTTCCAGGACCGGTGCGGTGTCGACGAAGACTTTGACCTCTGCCGAGAAATCCTTTGCGATTGCGCCGGCGACCTTTTTGAGCTTGGTCTTCAGGACGTCGTGATAGTCCTTGCCTTGCGCGTAGACCGAGATCGCGCCGACGTCCTTCCGTTCCAATGTCGTGAGCGGGTCGTGATCCGGGCCATAGTTGGTTCCGAGCACGATGATGCTCTTCGCCCCGGGCCACAGCGTTTGCGGATCGGCGCGGCGGTCGGCGTTGCGCTCCATCCAGTCCATCGTGCCGTGGCGGCCCTGGCCGAGAAACGTGCGCAGGTTGGAAGCAACACCCGGCGGCGCCTCCGCACGGGCAAAACGGACGACGTCGAAACCTTCGGCGAGAGCAAGGTTGCGGATCGTCCGGCGCGGATCAGAAATCGAGTTCGGCATAGTGCATGACCGGCGGCTGGCCGGGCAGGCGGTCGCCCAGAAGCGAGCGGAAGGACGGCCGCGATTTCATGCGCACATACCATTCGCCGGCCTGCGGGAATTCGCTCCACGGCACTTCGCCGAAATAGTCGAGCGCCGAGAGATGCGCGGCCACCGTCAGATCGGCGAGCGTGCATTCGCGGGCCACGAGATTGCCGTTCTGCTCGGCTGCCTTTCCGATAACCGGCAGTATCGCGCGCAGGGCCTCACGGCCCTGACGGATCGTGTTCATGTCGGGTGCGCCAGCGGAAGGCGCACCGGTAAAGCGCTGCGGCGCCTTTTCGTAGAGGATTTTTCGTGTCGCCCGCTCATTCATCTGCCCCATGGCCCAGTCGAGCCAGCGGAGAACTTCGCCGCGAAGCGCGGCGTCTTCCGGTACGAGCCCATGCTCGGGATAGGCGCCTTCCAGATGATCGATCACCGCCCACAATCCCTCGCTGCGCGAGCCATCGAGATCGACAAAAACGGGAAGATGGGCCTGCGGATCTTCCGCGCCGGTTGGGTCGAAGGTCAGCCGCTTCTCACCGAGGATCAGGCGCGCAACGCGCGATGCGGGAGAGAGGGTGAGATGAATCAGTCGACGCATGGCCGGACAATGTAAAGAAACTCTTTCTTCAGTCCTAGACGTTCTTGCGTGGCGTGCGTTGGAAATCGTCCGCGGATTGGATACGATCCCGCGCCTTCCCGTCCAAACTGTTCGGAGTGTCCCCATGAAAGCGATCTTGTCCGGCGCGCTCGTGTGTCTTTGCCTGTCTGCTCCGGCGTTCGCGCAGGAGGCACCGGCCTGGCGCGGCTATGCGGGCAATGCGCAGCACACGGCGCTCGCACCCGCGACGGCGCAGAAGCTCAAGAAAATCCGTTGGCACACGCCGGTGGACCTGCATCCCCAAAGCGGCACGCTCTACATCCACTACGCCGCGCCGATGATCACGGCGTCGAACACCGTTCTTGTGCCGGTCAAGACCGGGAACTCGAACGGCTTCAGCGTCGAAGCGCATTCGGGCAAGAAAGGCACCCTGCTCTGGAGCAAGACGACCGACTTCATTTTCGCGCCGCATGACTGGACGCCCAGCTTTCCTGCGCATCTGACGGCGCAGAACCGGTTCTATTTCGCGGGCGCGGGCGGCACAGTCTACTACCGCGACAATCCCGATCTGAAGAAAGGCAAGGTCAAGCAGCTTGCGTTCTACGGTCTCTCGAACTACCGGGCGAACAAGAACACTTACGATCAGCGCGTCATGATCGACACGCCGATCACGGCGGACGAAGCGGGCAATATCTATTTCGGCTTTGTCGTGACCGGATCGACCCCGCTGGGTCTTGCAAGCGGCATCGCGCGCATCGGTGCCGACGGGCAGGGGAGTTGGGTTTCCGCGGCCAATGCGGCGGGCGACTCGAGCATCGTCGAGGTTGCGCAGAACTGTGCGCCGGCGATCTCGGCCGATCAGTCGACGGTCTATATCGGCGTCAGTGACGATTTTACGGGCTATCTCGTCGGTCTGAACAGCACGACGCTGGCGCAGAAATACAAGGTCCGGCTCAAGGACCCGCGCGACAACGGCGACGCGGTGCTTTACGACGACTCCTCGGCGTCCCCCACGGTCGGGCCGGATGGCGACGTCTACTACGGCGTGATCGCGGACGATTTCGGCCACAATGGCCGCGGCTGGATGCTGCACTTCAGCGGCGATCTCTCGACGACGAAAACGCCCGGGTCCTTCGGCTGGGACAACACCGCCGCGATCGTTCCGGCGTCGGCGGTTGCTTCGTATACGGGCTCGTCCAGTTATCTGCTGATGACGAAGTACAACAACTATTATGGCTTCGACACGGGCAATGGGCACAACGAGATCGCCATCATCGACCCCAACGCGACGCAGAAGGACCGCTTCAGCAGCGCCACGGTGATGAAGGAGATCATGACGAAGGTCGGGCCGACGCAGTACCCGGGGGAGCCAAAAGGCTCCGTCTACGAATGGTGCATCAACTCTGCCGTCGTCGACGTGCAGGGCAAGGCGATCATCGCCAATTCCGAAGACGGTCACACCTATCGCTGGGACCTGACCACAGGAAAGCTGAGCGGGATCAATCTCAACGTGCCGACATTCGAGGCCTATACGCCGACCCAAATCGGTCCGGACGGTACCGTCTACGCGATCAACGACGCAGTGCTGTACGCGCTGGGAAAATAGGGCTGCCAAAAAGACAAATCCCGCCGCCCCGGTTTCGGAGCGGCGGGGTTTTGCTTTTGCCCGGTTCAGAACTTCTGGCTGAACTGCAGCGAGACCGTCCGCGGACGGTTCGGGATGATGTAAGTCTGCGGACCGCACACGGTGGGCGTACATTCCGAGAACCGATAGAGCTGCGCGCGCTCGTCGAACGCGTTGTCGAGATCCAGTTCGAGTTCCCAGTTGTCCTTGGCGATGCCCGTCGTGAAGTTCACGATGGTGTACGCGGGGTCCTTGCCGGTATCGGCGCGCTCGACGGTGCGCAGATCGTCCCAGCTGCTGCCGTTGTAGACGACCGCTCCCTGCAGGTGCGCACCGAAATCGCCGACCTTGAACTCGTAACGCGCCGTCGCATTGCCCTTGAAGTACGGCGTGATCGGAAGCTGCTGCCCCTTCGGCGCCAGGATGTTGGGGGGCGTGCAGTCTACCCCGCAATAGGGATGCGTCAGTCGCGCATCGGTATAGGACAGCGAGCCATTCAGGGTCAGCTGATCAGTGGCCTTCCACAGGATGTCGGACTCGACGCCCTTGATCCGCGCATCGCCGGGATTGGCGATGAAGGGAATGGAGTTGCTCGACAGGAATGTGAACTGGAAGTTGTGCCAGTAATCGAGGAAGACGGCGCCGTTGAAATGCAGCGTGTCGTCGAACCATGACGTTTTCCAGCCGACTTCGTAGTTCGTCAGATAGTCCGGCTTGTAGGGCGGGGCGTGTACGCCGTTCAGATCGACACGGTTCACGCCGCCTGGACGGAAGCCGTTGTTGGTCGTCGCATACAGCATGATGTCGTCGTCGACATGCCATGTCACGTTGAGCTTGTGCGTGAAGCCCTTTTCCGTCGTCGTGGCATCGAGGTTCGTACACGGCCCGCGGTCCACGATGGGATCCGGCGAGAAGCATTTCAGCTCACCCGAGCTGTAGCCGTAGGCTGTTTGCCAGCCCGCGCCGAAGCCGAAGAAGCCTTTCAGCGAGTTGACCGATTGATATGCGCGCAGACCGCCCGTCAGGGTCAGGTTCGGAAACAGGTCGTATGAAACCTCGCCAAAGCCGGCATAGTCGGTGTCGGAGCGTGCTTCATCGGCGAGATAGAGCGTGCCGGGCCAGCCCGTCACCGAAAGCGATGTGGCCAGTCCGTTGACAACGTAGTCCTGATTGATCGCATGGGTCTGCCGCTCATAGAACACGCCGCCCACAAAGCGCAGGCGACCGTCTGTCGGCGACGCGAAGCGCAGTTCCTGACTGTCCTTGGTGAAATGGTCGTGGCCGATCACCACCTGTGACGGATTGATCTGGTGGCCGTTGTTGTCGAGGAAGTAGCTGCCGTAGTTGTCGTAGAAGTAGGAGTAGTCGGAGTAGTCAATCTGCGAATGGACGTGGCGGTCCATGTATGCGCCAGCATAGGTGACGTCGAGATTGCCGAGCTTGCCCTGGACCGTCAGCGAGGCCTGGTACCATTCGTCACGCGAGAATTCCGGCGCGAACTTCGCAACCTTCAGATCGCCCATCGTCGGATCGTAAGCGAACGAACCGTAGGCATTGGTCTGCTGCCCCATCAGGCCCGGTGTAACAGTCCAGTTGTTGTCGATGTCGTATTCGAGGAGGGCGCGGCCGCCATAGATATCGACATTGTTGTAGTTGTTCTTCCGGTAAGGCGCGTTGCTGATCGTGAACGGACCGTTCGGATAGGTGCGCACACCGTTCACAATGCCCGCGGCCGCGTCGGTGCCGGCGATATTGTCGATATAACCCGCGTCATGCTCGTCCCAGCCGACAATGCGGATCGCCATCTTGTCGTTCAGGGGAATGTTGACGTAGCCCTCGGCCGATCCGCCGAAACCGCCATTCTCCGTATCGCTGACCTTTACATCATAGGCCGCGGAGAAGCCGCTCAGATCCGGCTTGTTGGTGATGATGCGGATCGTGCCCGCTTCCGAGCTCGCGCCGTACAGTGTGCCCTGCGGTCCCGCGAGCGCCTCGACGCGCGCGATGTCATAAACATGCATGTCGAGCGAGCCGCCGATCGTCGTGACCGGCTGTTCGTCGAGATAGATACCGACGCTGGGCAGGGACGCGGAATGGTTGCCGTCACCGCCGCTCGCCACGCCGCGCATATAAACGTTGGCGAAGCCCGGGTCGCTCAGTCCGCCGCCACCGGCGTTCGCGGAGAAGGCGACGCTCGGCAGGTACTGCGCATAATCGGCGAAACTGGTGACATGGAGTTGTTCCAGCTTCTCCGTTCCCAGAACCTGGAGACTCAGAGGGACCTTCTGAAGATCTTCGGAACGCTTTTCGGCGGTCACTACCACCGTCTCAATTCCACCGGTGTCGGCGGCGAAGGCGGACGAAACGCCCGTCAGCGCTGTGGATGCCAGCAACGTCGACAGAAATACCGGACGCGCGCGACCGAAGCCGCTCGACGGAATCTTGCTCATTCTCCAACCCTCTTGGAACACTGCCCAAGGGGATGTCAGGCCTACGTCATGGAACTGTCAAGCCAACACGGTTTCTGTGGAGATTATTTGCCGCTCTGTGTCTTCTCTGTCGTGGCGGCTGCCCGTTTACGACGCATCTAGCTATTGATTCGGCTCAGAATTCCGGCACGTCGGGATAGGCGTCGAGCACCGGGCCCAGCGCATCTTTTAGCGGCCCAAGCCACGGCTCGAAATGCCGCCACTGATTGAGACCTTCCGAGGAGATCGGCCGGCGCACCTGCTCCGAACTGGCAGTGCGCACGGCGCGGTCGTTCTCGTAAAAGCGCAGGCAGTTTTCCTCGAACACCAGGCCGCAATAGTCGAGAACCTTTCGCACCTCGCGCTCCGGGTCCTCGACGAGTGCCTCGTGAATGACGCGATGGATGCGGCCGGGCAGAACGGCATCGAAATGGGCCATCAACTCGACATAGTCGCGATAGTACGTGCCGGTCTCTTCGAGGTCATAGGCGAACACCTGGCCGCGCGCGAAATGCTGCTTGAAGTTCGAGAAGCAGCAGGCGACGGGATGACGGCGCGCATCGATGATCTTCGCATTCGGCAGGATCAGATGGATAAGCGCGATGTGATGGAAGTTGTTCGGCATCTTGTCGATGAAGAACGGTTTGTCGGTCTTGCGCTGAACGCGGGTGCGCGAAAGGTATTCTTCGCCGAGCTCTTTGAGCTTGGCCGCATCAAGCGACGCGAGCGCATCGAGATAGTTGACGGCGCCACCGCGGCTGCGTTTCCCGCCGAGTTGTCTCGCGATGGCGATGATGTCCGGAAGCTCCATCGTCCCTTCAACGGCGGAATGGCTCGAGAGGATCTGTTCGAGCAGCGTCGAGCCCGCACGCGGCAGGCCGAGGATAAAGATCGGGTCCGGTGCCTGACATCCCATGCCGGCGCGTTCGGCGAAGAATACTGGCGTCAGGAACGCCTTCGAGTCCTGGATCAGGTTGGTTTGCGGTTCCTTGTCTTCGGGCAAGCTCTGGTGCCGCAGCGCGTTGCCGGCGGTGTAGTGCCGGAACGATACTTCGAAGTCTTCCGAGTCCTCCAGCGCCTTGCCCAGCGCGAATTCGAACTGAAGCCTTTCGTCATCTTCGAGATCGGTCCGCTCCAATTGCGCGCGCATGGCGGTGACGTCCGCGCCCGTGAATCGGAAGGTCTTGAGATTGGCCATGCTCCAATAGGCTTCGCCGAGGCCGGGCATCAGTTCGATGCTCTTGCGATAGGCGTTCAGGCAATCGTCCGCGCGCCCGACGGTTTTCAAGGCATGGCCGTAGCTCAGCCAGGATTTTGGGGAATTCGGATACGGACCAAGCAGCGCTTCATAGACGTTGATCGCTTCGTGATATTCGCCGATGCGCACCAGGATGGCGGCGCGAAGCGTCGTGTAGTTGGGGTTCTGCGGTTCGTGCTTCAGAAGCATGTCCACCTGCTTCAGCGCATCTTCCGACTTGCCGTGGCGATGCAGGATGGTGGCGTAGTTGTGCCGCGCGGCGTCGAAGCCCGGCGCAAGCTCCAGTGCGCGCGCCAGAAGTTTCTCGGCATCGGCATAGCGGCCGAGCCGCGCGCCGGTCTCCGCCAGCATGCGCAGTGCGGCCACGTCGGTCGGGTTCTTTCGCAGGAAGTCGCGCAAGGCGTGTTCGGCAACCGCGAGGCGGTTCTCGCAAAGCGCCGTCGCGGCCTCGATCAGCTTCGGATCGTTGACGGACGTCTTTATGTTCTGCGCGTAGGCGCGATCCGCGTTCTTCGTCTCGCCGAGCATCGTGTACGCATCGCCGAGCGCGCGCCAGATTGCAGGCGTGTTCGGTTCCAGATCTGCGGCACGCGTCAGCGCAAGCACGGCGCCGCGGGTTTTTCCCAACGCGGCCATGACGTTGCCGAACTCGAATTGCACGACGGCGGCGTTGGGATGCGCGCCTGCAAGCTGGCGAAGGATCTCGAATGCGCCGGCATCGTCGTTCTGTGCCCGTCGCGCCGATGCAAGAAGCAATACGGCCATGGGCTGACCGGGCACGACTTTCAGGATTTCGCGTGCCTGCTCTTCCGCGAGCGCCGGTTTGACCGCCAACAGCTTTCGCGCGTTGGCAAGCGCTGCGTCGAGCGATCCGGCCTGTTCCGTCATCGGGCGATCAGAGAAGCGCCAGGCAGCTCTGTCAACGCTGCAGCCTGCGGTCCTTGATGATCTCGCGCGCCGCGTTGTGGCCGGGCGCGCCGGTCACGCCGCCACCCGGATGCGTGCCGGAGCCGCACATATAAAGCCCGGGTATCGGTGCGCGGTAGTTGCCGTTACCCAGCACCGGCCGCGCCGCATAGAGCTGATCCAACGTCAGCGCGCCATGCATGATGTCGCCGGCGACGAGGCCGAAGGTGCGCTCAAGGTCGAGCGGCGACATGATCTGCCGCCCGACGACCGAGGCCTTGAAGCCGGGCGCCATCTTGTCGACGGTCGCGATCATGTGGTCCGCGACCTCATCGCGATAATCGTCCCATGAGCGGCCGTCGGACAACTCCGGCTGCACCTGCTGGCAGAACATGCTGGCGACATGCTGCCCCTTCGGCGCCAGCGAGTCATCGAGCGTGGAGGGGATCAGCACTTCGACGATCGGTTCCTTCGACCAGCCGGTTTCGCGCGCGGTGGTGTAGGCGCGGTCCATGTAATCGAGCGTCGGCGCGATGATGATGCCGGCCGTCATGTGATCGCCGGCGTCGGGCTTGCACGTGAAGCGTGGTAACTCACTGAGCGCGACGTTCATGCGGAAGGTTCCGGAGCCGACTTTGTAGTGTTCGATGCGCTCCCGGAAATCGCGTGGCAGAAGCGTTTTGTCGACGAGTTTGAGATAGAGCAGTTTCGGATTGAGGTTCGAAACGATCATCGGTGCGCGATAGATATCGCCACTCTCGGTCGCGACACCGACGGCGCGACCTTTCTCGACAATGACTTCCTTCACTGCCGCGTCGGTCTTGATCGTGACGCCCAGCGCGGCGCACGCTTTCGCCATCGCCTGCGTGATCGCGCCCATACCGCCGATGGCGTGGCCCCACGCGCCTTTCTTGCCGTTCACTTCGCCGAGCACGTGATGCAGCAGCACATAGCCGGAACCCGGTGTGTAGGGACTTGCGTAGTTGCCGACGACGCCATCGAAACCATAGACCGCCTTGATCGGCGTGCTCTCGAACCAGCCGTCGAGATAGTCGCTTGCCGATGTTGCGAACAGCGCGAGCAGATCGCGTCGCGCCGGCATGCTGAGATTCGTGAACGCCTTGCCCTGAAGTCCGGCCTTGATCATCTCCGGAATCGCGGAGAGCCAGCCGCCTTCGGTCACGTTCGGCGGTGTCTGGAGCATCATGCCGCGCAGGATGTCCGCGATCTCTTCCAGGCGCTCGCCATAGGGATCGAGCATCTCGGCGTCTTTGTTGGAGAATTTGGCGACGCTTTCCTTGGCGCGCCCGCCGCCGGTCTCGAGATATTCGCGGTCGTTCAACGGCAGGAAATTCTGCAGCTTGCGCTCGACCACGCGCAGGCCGTTCCCCGCAAGGTTCATATCCGCGATGATCTTCGGATTGAGCAGCGAGACGGTGTAGCTCGCGACCGAGTTTCTGAATCCCGGATGGAATTCCTCCGTCACCGCCGCGCCGCCCACGACGCCACGGCGTTCAAGCACGGTCACCTTCATGCCGGCACGCGCGAGATAGAACGCGCACACAAGGCCGTTATGGCCGCCGCCAATGATCACAACATCGGAAGTATTCATTTCACGCACCAATCGAGACCGTCGTCGGCGACGACGAATTCCTGTCCACGCAGATGTTTCGAGCGGCCGGCAACGTAGCGTCCCGGACGGTCGGCGCGCCAGTGGTCGGGATTGGGCAATATGGCCGCAAGCCGCGCAGCCTGTGAACGTGTGAGTTTGTCGGCGCTGGTGCCGAAATAGACTTCGGAAGCGGCCTCCGCACCATAATTGCCGTGCCCCCAATCCACGAGGTTGAGATAGGCGGTGAGGATACGTTTCTTTGGCCACAGCGTTTCGATCAGGACCGTCAGATAGGCCTCCACGCCTTTGCGGATCCAGCTTCGCGTCGAGACGAGGAACAGGGTGCGCGCGGTCTGCTGGCTGATCGTGCTGGCGCCCCGCAGCGGCTTGTTCGGGTGGCGCTTGTGATCGTCCATCGCCTTCTGGATGCCTTTCCAGTCGAAGCCGTGGTGCGAACAAAAGTTCTGATCCTCTGCGCCGATCACCGCGCGGGGCAGCGCCGGCGCGATCTCGTCATACGACCGCCACGAATACTTCACCGGCTGAAACGTCACCGCATCCAGAAGCATCTGCGGCGTGCCCGGGATGGGCACGAAGCGGAAAACCAAAAGCAGGAAGATCGGCGCGGGAACGAGAAAGAAAAAGATCACCGCCAGTACGCGACGCACCCACGGCGTGCGGCCACGATTGCCGTGCCACAACCAATGCCAGGCCGCGCCAAACCGCGCGCCGATGCCACGAAAGAACTGCCCCATGAGTCAAGTGTAGCAGAGCCACACCGCTTCGCGCATCTCCACTATCCTTGCCGGATGTACGTGCGTCTTCGGGCTTTTCGCCTATAGTGTCCTCACAACCGGGGGTAAAACATGCGGGGTTTTGGGCTGGCGATATTCGCCGTCATTTTCGGTGCGGCGGTGGCACACGCTGCGGACGATACACCAACGCCATTGCCCACTCCTGCGATTCGGGAGTTCGACATTCCCACCATCGAGCGTCTCGGGCGAGAGATGTATGACCAGGACCAGCTCGCCTGGAAAGCGACCGACGTTCTCTTCACCAAACACAAAAAGGATGAGCTCGTCGCACAAAAAGAACACGGCTGGATCGTGGATTCTTTTCCCGATCATCGCGATGTCGTGCGTTTTGTTCGCGACACTGATGCGGGCCCGGTGCCGGCCTATGACGTCACCTTCACGGCCGGACAGCCATCCGGCTACGCGGAGCCGCAGGGCGAAACTTTAAACAGCGAAGAACTGGCGCAGTACAATGCCCGATGGACGGCCATCAAGAATGTCGACCGTCGATGTGCCGAGACAATCAATACTGTCGCGCTGAAAGATCCGGAAAGCGACGGCTGGCTGGTGTGGGCGATGGCGGCCACAACCAAGCCCGATGTCATGGTCGTCGGTGGCCACTTCCGGTTCACGATCTCAAAAGATGGAAAGTCCGTTATCCGCAAAGACGCCCTCTCGCGGGGTTGCCTGATGTTTTCAAAACCTGGCCCAAAGAATGGTCAGGAAGTGATGGGGGCTTTTGTCGGCCATCTGGTTTCGTTGAACCCAATCGAGACCTACGTCTTCGACAGCATTTCCTATCATCAGAAATTCGATGTCGCGACGTTGGACGGTAAGGCGTGGAAGATTGTCGAAGGTCATGTCGAACTCATCAATATGGACATGCCGGACCCAGATGGGTCGATGGCCGAAATGCTAATGGGGATGAACGAAAAATGTTTCGCGGTCGTGCAGAGTGGTGATGCCAAATATCAAACCGTGTCGATATCCAGCGTCCTTCAGGCGACACAGAAAAAGGGGCCGTACACACCCGATGCCAGTTCGAGCGGCACCCTCAAATTGATTGGTTGCGGGCGTCCTGACT
>DATJUS010000093.1:0-31959 GCA_035502175.1 Rhizomicrobium sp. | reverse complement strand
CTGGGCGGTGAAGACTTCGACATGAAGCTCGTCAGCTACCTTGCCGACGAGTTCAAGAAGTCGAACGGCATCGATCTGCGCAACGACAAGCTCGCTCTGCAGCGCCTGAAGGAAGCTGCCGAAAAAGCGAAGATCGAACTGTCGTCCTCGCAGCAGACCGAAATCAACCTGCCCTTCATCACCGCAGACGCTTCGGGTCCCAAGCATCTGACGATCAAGATCACGCGCGCGAAACTCGAAGCGCTGGTCGACGACCTGATCCAGAAGACAGTTGCCCCCGTGAAGCAGGCGTTGAAGGACGCCGGCGTCAGCGCGAACCAGATCGACGAAGTCATTCTCGTCGGCGGCATGACGCGCATGCCCAAGGTGCAAGACGTCGTCAAGCAGCTGTTCGGCAAGGAGCCGCACAAGGGCGTCAACCCGGATGAAGTCGTCGCCATCGGCGCCGCGATCCAGGGCGGCGTGCTGAAAGGCGAAGTGAAGGACGTTCTCCTTCTCGACGTGACGCCGCTGTCGCTCGGCATCGAGACGCTGGGCGGCGTGTTCACGCGCCTGATCGATCGCAACACCACGATCCCGACCAAGAAGTCGCAGATCTTCTCGACGGCTGAGGACAACCAGACCGCCGTGACCATCCGCGTCTTCCAGGGCGAGCGTGAAATGGCGGCGGACAACAAGATCCTCGGCCAGTTCGATCTGATGGGCCTGCCCCCCGCGCCGCGCGGCGTGCCGCAGGTGGAAGTCACCTTCGATATCGACGCCAACGGCATCGTGAACGTCACAGCGAAGGATAAGGCGACCAACAAGGAACAGCAGATCCGCATCCAGGCGTCTGGCGGTCTGTCGGATGCCGACATCAAGAAGATGGTGCAGGAAGCCGAAAGCCACGCGGCCGAGGACAAGAAGCGCCGCGCCGCTGCCGAGGCGAAGAACCAGGGCGATGCGCTGGTCCATTCGACCGAGAAGGCGCTGTCGGAGCATGGCGACAAGGTCAGCGCCGATGAACGCACCGCCATCGAGAACGCGATCGCGGGCTTGAAGGAAGCACTGAAGGGCGACGACGCCGACGACATCCAGGCCAAGACGAACACCTTGGCGCAGGCGTCGATGAAGCTCGGCGAGGCGATGTACAAGGCGCAGCAGGCGGCCGGCGAAGGCGCGGCCCCCGAAGGCGGCGAAGCGCCGAAGGACGACAATGTCGTCGACGCCGAGTTCTCGGAAGTCGACGAGAACAAGAAGTCCTAAAGACAATATCCTCGGGGCCGCTCGGTAAGAGTGGCCCCGATGGTTTTATGTAATTCGGCTGGGCGATGAGCAAACGCGATTACTACGACGTACTGAACTGCAAGAAGGGTGCGACCGTCGTTGAGCTCAAAGCGTCCTATCGCAAGCTCGCGATGGAATTCCACCCCGACAAGAATCCCGGCGACCACACCGCCGAAATCAAATTCAAGGAAATCAACGAGGCCTATGACGTCCTGAAGGACGATCAGAAGCGCGCGGCCTATGACCGCTTTGGCCATGCGGCGTTCGAGCAAGGCGGCGGACGCGGTGGTGGCAATCCGTTCGACTTCGCATCGTCGTTCACCGACATCTTCGACGATCTGTTCGGCGAGTTCGGCGGTCGAGGCAAACAGGGCCGCAGGCAGAATCGCGGCGGCGACATCCGCTATAATCTCGAAATCACGCTGGAAGAATCCTTCAAGGGCCGCGCTGCACAGATCAAGGTGCCGAGCGCCGTTGCCTGCGAAGGCTGCGGCGGTACGGGTGCGGAAGCGGGTTCAAAGGCCGAGCAATGCCCGACCTGTTCCGGCATCGGCAAGGTGCGCGCACAGAACGGCTTCTTCACCATCGAACGCACCTGCCCGCAATGCCGCGGCACCGGCAAGATCATCCGCAACCCGTGCAAGCAGTGCAAAGGTGCGGGCCATGTGCAGAAAGAGCGCACGCTCTCGGTCGATGTGCCGCCCGGCGTCGAGGAAGGCACGCGCATCCGTCTCTCCGGCGAAGGCCAGGCGGGATTGAACGGCGGGCCGGCCGGCGATCTCTACATCTTCATCTCGGTCGCGCCGCACGCGATCTTCCAACGCGACGGACACGATCTTTATTGCCGCGCGCCGATATCCTTCGTGCAGGCAACGCTCGGCGGCAGCATCGAAGTGCCGACGCTCGATGGCGGCCGCGCGAAAGTAAACATCCCCGAGGCCACGCAGTCCGGCCGTCAGTTCCGTTTGCGCGGCAAAGGCATGCCGGTGCTGCGTGGCGGCGGCATGACCGGCGATCTCTATGTCGAGGTTGCGGTGGAAACACCCGCCAAGCTCAGCAAGAAGCAGAAAGAACTGCTCAAGGCGTTCGAGCAGGAAAGCGCGCAAGGAACCAATCCGGAATCCGAAGGCTTCATGGCGAAGCTGAAAGAGTTCTGGAGCAGCGGCGAAAAGGCGTAAGCTCGCCGCACCGATGCTCGACCGGATTCGCTTCCTCGCAAGAATGATCGCAAGGCCGGTTCACACCGGCGCCATCGCACCCTCAAGCCGCGCCCTCGGCCGTGCAATGGCCGCAGAGGTCCCGCACAGCGATTTGCCGGTGCTTGAACTCGGGCCTGGAACAGGCGCCGTAACAGAAGCACTGCTTGAACGCGGCATCGCGCAATCGCGCCTCACGGCCGTCGAATACGATGCGGGCTTTGCCACGCGCGTGCGCGAACGCTGTCCGGGCGTGCAGGTAGTTCAGGGCGACGCATTCAATCTGGAAAAAACGTTGGATGGAAAGCTGAATGGCCCGCTCGCGGCCGTCGTCTCCAGCTTGCCGCTGATAAACTTCCCGATGGAGATGCGCACAGCGCTGCTCGGCGACATCTTTCGCCGCCTCGCACCCGGCGCCCCGTTCGTCCAGTTCTCCTACCGCATCAGACCGCCGGTGCAGGCACCACAAGGTGTTGCACTGCGACGCGCCGCTGTGATCTGGCTCAACATCCCACCGGCACGCGTGTGGGTTTATCGCCGCACCTAAGCGCAACCGCATCCCCGCTCGCGCGTTACAAAAGCGACACATCGGGGGACGCCATGGCCAGCAATTCCGCCGCCCAGCATTTCGACTTCATCAAAGGCTTGATCGCCCGCCCAAAGAACGTCGCCGCTATCACGCCGTCAAGTCCGGCTCTCGCGCGCGCAATTGCCGAACAAGTCGATCCTGCGATGGACGGCAACATTCTCGAACTTGGTCCGGGCACGGGCGTCGTGACGGAAGCGCTTGTCGAACATGGCATCGCGCCGCAGCGCATCGTCGCGATCGAATACGATCCCGACTTTGCCGAGATGGTCGCCGGGCGCTGCCCCGGTACGCGCGTTCTGCGCGGCGATGCCTTCAACTTTCCGAAGCTGACAGGCAACATCCAATTCGCAGCCATCGTCTCGGGCTTACCGCTGCTCACACACCCGATGGAAGAACGGCTAGCCTTGCTTGAGACCGCGTTGCGCCATCTCAAACCCGGCGCACCGTTCGTACAGCTTTCTTACGGCACCAATCCGCCCGTCCCCGCGCCGGAAAGCATTTCGCTGAGACGCGCCGCGCTGGTATTGATGAATCTCCCGCCCGCCCGCGTGTGGACCTATCGGCAAGTCTAAACAAAAGGCCCGCGAGAGCTTCGCGGGCCTTTCAACATTCAGATGGCAGCTGCTTATTCCGCCGCTTCCGCCAGCACCGGCGCGGCCTCAAGAACGTCCTTGCCGACGTGCTGTTCGAACTTCTTGAAGTTTTCGCGGAACATGCCGACGAGCTTCTTCGCCTGCGCATCGTAAGCGGCCTTGTCGGCCCAGGTGTCGCGCGGGTTCAGGATTTTGGTATCGACACCGGCGACCGCAACCGGAACGCGGAACCCGAAATGCGGATCGACGCGCATCTCGGCATTCGCGAGCGAGCCATCGAGTGCTGCAGCAAGCAGGGCACGCGTCGCCTTGATCGGCATGCGCGAGCCTGTGCCGAACGCGCCGCCCGTCCAGCCGGTGTTGACGAGCCAGCAATCCGAGCCGTGCTGTGCGATGAGGTCGCGCAGAAGATTACCGTACTCGCTCGGATGGCGCGGCATGAACGGCGCACCGAAGCAGGTCGAGAAGGTCGGCTGCGGCTCCTTGCCGAGGTTCTTTTCGGTGCCCGCGACCTTCGCGGTGAACCCGGAAAGGAAGTGGTACATCGCCTGGCTGGGCGTAAGCTTCGCGATCGGCGGCAGCACGCCGAACGCATCCGCCGTCAGCATGATCACGTTCTTCGGATGTCCGCCGCGGCCGGTCTCGCTCGCGTTCGGGATGAAATCGATCGGATAGGCGGCGCGCGTATTCTCCGCATAATGCGCGCTGTCGAGATCAAGGGCGCGCGTCTTTGGATCCATCATCACGTTTTCGAGCACCGTGCCGAAACGCTCCGTCGTCGCAAAGATTTCCGGCTCGTTCTCTCTGTTGAGCTTGATCACCTTCGCGTAGCAGCCGCCTTCGATGTTGAAGACGCCGTGCTCGCTCCAGCCATGCTCATCATCGCCGATCAGCGTACGCGACGCGTCCGCCGACAGCGTCGTCTTGCCGGTGCCCGACAGGCCAAAGAAGATCGCGGTGTCGCCGCCCTTGCCCATGTTCGCCGAGCAATGCATCGACATGATGCGCTTCGCCGGCAGCAGATAATTCATGATCGTGAAGACCGACTTCTTCATTTCGCCGGCATAAGACGTGCCGCCGATCAGGATCGTCTTCTTCGCGAAATTGACCGCAATCACTGTCTTGGTCGCGCAGCCGTGCTTCTTGGGATCGGCCTCAAAGTTCGGCAGATCGATGATCGTGAATTCCGGCTTGAACCCCTTGAGCTGATCGGCCGTCGGACGGATCAGGAGTTGATGCACGAAGAGCGAGTGCCAGGCGAACTCGGTGACGATGCGCACCGGCAGGCGATGCTCAAGATCGGCGCCGCCATACAGGTCCTTCGCGAACAGCTCGCGGCCTTCGGCGAATTTGAGCATATCGGCATGGAGCACATCGAAATGCGCCGGGCTCATCGGCTTGTTGTTGTCCCACCAGACATTGTTTTCAGTCGAGGCGTCGCGCACCACGAACTTGTCGGTGGCGGAGCGGCCGGTGTGCTCGCCAGTGAGCACGACGAACGGACCGTCCTTCGACAGATGGCCCTCGCCACGGCGGAGAGCTTCCTCATAGAGCTCCGGAACGTTCAGGTTCCAATTGACCGCTTTGAGATTGCTGAAGCCTTGGGCTTCGAGGCCGTGCGCCGACATGAAAACACCCCTGAAATTTCGGGCACCATAGGCCCTGACCCCATCGCGCGGCAATGATTGAATGTCTTCAAACAATTACAAAATCTCTATTGTGTTTCAAACGGTTACATAGATAGCGACACTTTTGCGCCGATCGGCTATGGACGGAACATGAGCCTTGGCGACAACGAACTGGAACGCTATGCCCGCCACATCGTCCTGCGCGAGGTCGGGGGCGCGGGACAGGCCAAGTTCAAGAACGCGCGCGTTCTGGTGATCGGCGCGGGCGGGCTGGGCAGCCCGGTGATCCTGTACTTGGCCGCGGCCGGCGTCGGCGTCATCGGCATCGTCGATGACGACACCGTCAGTCTCTCCAACCTGCAGCGCCAGATCGCGCATCGCACGACGGACGTCGGCAGGCCGAAAACGGCTTCGGCGAGCGATGCCATGCATGCGATCAATCCCGGCGTGACGGTGGAAGCACACACCCGGCGCCTCGATCCGTCGAATGCACTCGAGCTGATCTCCCGCTACGACATCGTCGCCGATGGATCGGACAACTTCGCAACGCGTTTTCTAATCAACGATGCGTGTTTCTTTGCGCGCCGGACGCTCGTATCCGCAGCGGTCACCGAGTTCGACGGGCAACTCGCGACGTTCAAGGCCTTCGATCGGACAGGCGGATATCCGTGCTACCGTTGCCTCTTCCCGGAGCCGCCACCGGCGGGAACGGTACCGTCCTGCTCGGAAACCGGCGTGCTGGGCGCTGCCGCGGGCGTGATGGGGACGTTGCAGGCCCTCGAGGTGTTGAAAGAGATCGCCGGGATCGGCGAGAGCATGGCGGGCCGCCTGCTCGTTTACGATGCGCTAACCACGAATTTCCGCCGATTGACTGTTAAACCCGAACCGGCCTGCGCGCTGTGCGGGCCTTCGCCCGCCATCACCGATCTGTCGGCGCATCGTCATCAGGCTTAACGCCTGCTTAAAGCGCGCTGCGCAATAGTCTCCGTTCCGGCGAGGGGACCGCGAGCGGCACATGGCAACCGAAATTCACTACGAAATTTTTTCCCGCCAGGGAGCCAATGGCGGCTGGAAAATGCTCGACGTCCGCAGCGATCGCGACGTCGCCATCCAGTTCGCCCAATCCCTGATGGCAGACGACAAGGCCACGGGTGTCAAAGTCGTCAAGGAAACGTACAATAGCGAGACCGGCGACTATCTCACGCTTAAAATTTTCGAAGACGGTCACAACCAGTACAAATCGACTCCGGCTGCAGAAGATACACCGCATGCTCTGCCGTGCTTCAAGCCGGACGATCTCTACTCCTATCACGCACGCGCCACCATCTCACGGCTGCTGGGCGACTATCTCAGCCGCAACAAGCTGACCCTGACCGAGCTTAGTCATCGCGCAGATGCACTGGAGCGGCTCGAAGCGACCGGCACATTGTTACAGCACGCCGTTCAGAAGGTCGCTGTGGCGCAGGCCGCGTCAACGACCACGCCGGTGCAGCAGATCGTCAAATCGCTCAACGAACTCGTGAACAGGGCGATCCAAAAGGTCTATCGCGACGAGCGGGACAAATATTTCCCGACCGTTCCACTTTCCGGATTCAACAAGCTCGCGGCAAAACTTTGCAAGCAGCCGGACGGCTCATACGTTCTGAACGGAGCGATCGCGACCTATCTGCGCGATGCAAAGGGGTGGGACGAGAAGATCCAACGGCTGCTCGCGCTCACGGAACAGGCGGACGGCGAGGGCCGCCCGCTCTTGCTCGCCTCCATCGACACGATCATCGCAGAGATTCTGAGCGGCTCCGCGGCGCTGCGGGAATTGATCGGTGTTCAGGAGAACTTCGGCAACGAACTCGCCAGTCTCGTGGAGCTGTTTCTCGGCACCGAGCCAAAACAGCACGACCGCCAGGGCGTCATCGCGCTGACCCACCATTTCGCGGCGGACGATCTGCCGGAAGCGCGAACCGCCATTGCCCAGCGCCTGATGGCCGAGTTCAAGAGCATCAAGCGCCTCCGTCCGGCTTCATTGGTCGAGGAATTCCAGACTCTGCGCAAGATCGCAGACAGGCTGGTCCGCGGAGTCGGAAAGTATCTGAGCCATGAGGACCTCATTGCCGCCTTCACGCTGCGCTCCAAGCGCCTTGTGACGAACGAGACGCTGAACGAACATCTGGCCGACGCGGCAACGCCGGACGAAAAACTCAACCGGCTTTTTGCAGTCGAGGAAAATATCATCGGCGCAGAGAACAAGCGGCGGCTCGCGGAGTTCATCGTTCCGATCATCACCGCGCTGGCGTTCGAGACTTACTTCCAGAATCCAAAAGTGCCGGCTCTGTCGCGCCTGCACGTGCTTGCGGCACTACAAATGCGCGTCCTGCGTTCCGGCCTGCAGGACAATCAGAAACAGGAAATCGCCGCGCTCTTCGACAAGACGGCAAGCGAGGTCGAGAAACGCGCGAAGCTTCTCGATTCGATCGTCACAAACGGAACAAGTGCCGTCGACAGGGCATCGAAGCTATTGAAATTCTGCACCGGCGGTTATCTGACCGAAGGCGCTCTCGCATCGCATGCCCGTGACCTCGTGCTGGCGCAGCTGCAGCAACCCGGGTTCCTCACCAGCTACACCGCACAGTGCAAGCAGGCCGGCAGCCCGCCAAACGCGGAAATCGCGGTTGCAGAGCTGGTGGGTGCGCTGGACAAAGCCGGCATCAGCGCCGAGGTTGGACTCAGATCCATCGCCGCGTGACTTGTGCGAGGCCTGCGTCCCGCGCAAATTTGCGGGATGACGTTCACCAAGCGCCTTCATGGACCCATCATCCGCGGCGAAGTGACCTGTAGCGTTCGCATCTGGCATCAGCCGCGTGTGAAAATCGGCGGACGCTATCCGCTGGAACACGGCCATGTGCATGTGACCAGAATTCGTCAGATCGAGATCGCTGACATAACGCCCGCACTTGCGCGGCGCTCAGGGTTTGCCGGTGTCGTCGACCTTCTCAAGGTCGCCAAGCACGGATCCGGTGAGAATGTCTATCTGATCGACTTCGAGTTCGAGGGTTAGTGCGCCGCGTCCCAGTTTTCGGCAGCGCGCACTTCGACGGTCAGCGGCACGGAAAGCTGGATGGCCGGCAAGGAGGCGCCTTCCATCACGGATTTGATCAGCTTCTGCGCCTTGTCGATCTCCGCGTCCGGCGCCTCGAACACGAGTTCGTCGTGCACTTGCAGAAGCATCTTGGCCTTTAGTTTCTTGGCCGCGAGCGTATCGGGAAGTCGGATCATGGCGCGGCGGATGACGTCGGCAGCCGTGCCCTGGATCGGCGCGTTGATCGCCGCGCGCTCGGCGCCGCCGCGGAAACTCGGGTTGGTCGACTTGATCTCGCGGATATGGACGCGGCGGCCGAACAGCGTTTCGACATAGCCGTGGTCGCGTGCGAACTGCTTGGTTTCCTCCATGTAGTCGCGGATGCCGGGGAAGCGCTGGAAATATTTCTTGATGTAGTCGTCGGCCTCACCGCGCGCGATGCCGAGCTGATTGGCAAGGCCGAATGCCGAGATGCCATAGACGATGCCGAAATTGATCGCCTTCGCGCGGCGCCGGATTTCGGCCGGCATGCCCTTCACGGGCACCGAGAAAATCTCCGATGCGGTCATGGCATGAATGTCGAGCTCTTCCGCGAACGCCTTCTTGAGCTGTGGGATATCGGCGATGTGTGCCAGCAGGCGCAATTCGATCTGGCTGTAATCCGCACTTATCAGTTTGGTGCCCTTGGGCGATATGAAGGCCTGACGGATGCGCCGGCCTTCCTCCGTGCGGATTGGGATGTTTTGAAGATTTGGATCGGTCGACGCGAGGCGACCTGTGGAGGTCGAGGCCATCGCGTAAGACGTATGCACGCGGCCCGTGTTCGGATTGACGTAGCCGGGAAGCGCGTCGGTATAGGTGCCGCGCAGTTTCGCGAGCTGGCGCCAGTCGAGCACCTTTTTCGCGATGTCGTGCCCCTGCGCCGCAACATCTTCAAGGATATCGGCATCGGTCGACCACGCACCGGTCTTGGTCTTCTTGCCGCCGGGCAGCGAGAACTTGCCGAACAGGATATCGCCCAACTGCTTCGGCGAGCCGATATTGAACTCTTCGCCCGCAAGCTTGTGGATGTCTTTTTCCATCTTCGCCTGCGCCCTGGCGAAATCGTTGGAGAGGCGGCGCAACAGATCGGGATCGATCATGATGCCGTTGCGCTCCATGTCGGCGAGCACAGACACAAGCGGACGCTCGAGCGTTTCGTAGACCGTACGCTTTCCATCCACGGCGAGACGCGGCTTGAGGAACAGAGCCAAACGCAGCGTGACATCGGCGTCTTCGGCCGAATAGCGTGTGGCCTCTTTCAGCGCGACACTGTCGAAGGTGACTTTGTCTTTTCCCTTGCCCGCGACATCGGCGAACGGAATCGGCGTGTGCGTCAGATGCAGCTCCGACAACTCGTCCATGCCGTGTCCATGCAGCCCGCCGTCGAGCGCATAGGACATCAGCATCGTGTCGTCATACGGCGCGACGCGGATGCCGCGCTGCAGGAAGATGAGATAATCGTATTTCAGGTTCTGTGCGATCTTGAGAACGCCGGGGTCCTCCAGCAGCGGCTTGAGTGCGGCGATCAGGTCCTTCTCCGCGATCTGCACGATAGCATCGCGGCTGGACATAAGATCGCCGCCGGCGCGATGACCGCAGGGGATGTAGCAAGCCTCGCCGGGCGCCACCGCCAACGACACGCCACACAGTCCCGCCTGCATCGGATCGAGGGACGTCGTTTCGGTATCGACGGCGACCGCGCGAAGCTCGCGCGCCCGCACGATCCATTCGATGAGACGCTTCGTCGTCGTGACTGTTTCATAGGCGTCGTGATCAATCGCTTTCGTGAGCAAGCCACGATCCATGATCGCGCCCGGCGCGCCGCCCGCTGACGACGGCACTGTCGGTTGGGGCGGGGGAACAGCGGAGGGCTTGACCGAGGGCACGGCAACGGCATCCGCCGTGATCAGGTCCGGATTCTCTATGCCGAAATGCGATGCCGCGCGGCGCGTCAGCGAATTGAATTCCATGGCTTTGAGGAACCCGATTAGCGGCGCGGCTTCGGGTTCGCGGACACCGAAGCTATCAATACTTTCCTTGACCGGCGCGTTCTGGTCGAGCGTCACCAGTTTCATCGAGACCCGCGCGTTATCCGCGTTCTCGATCAGAGTCTCGCGGCGCTTCGGCTGTTTGATCTCGCCTGCGCGCTTCAGCAGCGTCTCAAGATCGCCGTATTGATTGATCAGTTCAGCGGCCGTCTTGATGCCGATGCCGCGCACGCCCGGCACGTTGTCGGTCGAGTCGCCGGCGAGCGATTGAACGTCGATAACCTTCGACGGCGGCACACCGAACTTCTCCATCACCTCGGCGGAACCGAGACGCTTGTTCTTCATGGTGTCGAGCAGTGTGACGACGCCATCCTCGACCAGCTGCATCAGATCCTTATCAGACGAGACGATGGTTACCCGCGCCTTCGCTTCGCGCGCGATCCGCGCATAGGTCGCGATCAGATCGTCGGCCTCGTAATTCGCAAGCTCGACACAGGCGACGTTGAAGGCGCGCGTCGCATCACGCACCAGCGGAAATTGCGGGATCAAATCTTCCGGCGGCTCAGGACGGTTGGCTTTGTATTGCGGATAGATCTTGTTGCGGAAGGTCACAGCGCCGGCGTCGAAGATCACCGCCACATGCGTCGGCTCGTCCGGACCCTTCATGTCCTCGAGCAGCTTCCACAGCATGTTGCAGTAGCCCGACACCGCGCCGGTGGGCAGGCCATCAGATTTGCGCGTCAGCGGTGGAAGCGCGTGATAGGCGCGGAACAGATAGCCCGAGCCATCGATCAGGTAGAGATGGTCGCCCTTCTTAAGCGGCCTTGTCTCCTGGGCCTTGCTCAATGGTGCTGCGCCCCGTCCTTGAGCACAAAGCGGCAGTCGCAATAGGGGCATTCCACGAAGGTCTCGTCGCCCATCTCCAGATATACGCGCGGATGGCCGAGCGCGGCACCAGGTCCTTTGGCACCGCCGTCGCAACGGACGCGGGTATCGTCAACCTGGATGATTTCGGGCGCTTCGACGGTCATGGAACGGCTCTTCGGGGTGCGGGGCGGATCATAGCCACGGGCGGCGCACCCGCAACCCTGTGCTATAAACCCCTATGGTCACACTGAATCGCATCTACACCAAGACCGGCGACAGGGGCGAAACCGCGCTTGGCGACGGAACGCGCCTGCCCAAGCACGCCTTGCGGATTTCCGCCTATGGCACGGTGGACGAGACCAATTCGGTTATTGGCGTCGCGCGGCTGCACACCGACGGTGCAGTGGACGCAATGCTGGCGCGGATTCAGAACGATCTGTTCGATCTCGGCGCCGATCTCTGCGTGCCGGAAACCGCCAAGCGCAGCGAAGGCCGGTTGCGCATCGCCGAGGCACAGGTCGAGCGTCTGGAGCACGAGATCGATCAGATGAATGCCGAGCTTGCACCGCTCACGTCTTTTGTATTGCCGGGCGGGACACCGGCGGCGGCGCACCTGCATGTCGCCCGTGCCGTTTCGCGTCGTGCCGAGCGGTTGATTGTAGAGCTGGCGGAGCGCGAACCCGTCAACGCGGCGGCGATCCGCTACATCAACCGCCTCTCCGATCATCTGTTCGTGGCCAGCCGCTATCTGAACGACAAGGGTGCGAAGGACGTGCTCTGGATTCCAGGCGGCAACCGGTAGCTACTCGCCATCCGGTGCGCGGCCGGCGATGAAGTTCAGGACCACGCCCGGCACGCCGGTAACCGCCCATCCCGGCAACGTCAGAAACACATCGAAGGCGTGCAGCGCAAAGGGCGGCCAGTGGTGCTGCGCCCAGTCCCTGAAACTGGCGACGCCATGCGCGCTGAACAACGCCCACACCTGCTCGACCGAGCGCACCATGATCTCCCCACCCTTGTCGAGCGAAGTGACCAGATCGGCGCCCAGCAGCATCAGGGCGAGCGAGATCAGGACAAGACTGATCAGGCGCAATGCCGAACGCATAAGAGATTTCCCGCGAAGCCCGAGCCTGAAAGCTAGGCGTTGCGCGACGCATCTACAAGAACGGCAAACGGCGATTAACCACGAAGCTGCGCCTATGGTTCACGTTAACGCGCCACGGAACCGGCCTAATACGGCGTTCCGTCCTTGTGCGTGTAACCGCCCTTTCGCGGATCGATCATCATGTCGATGTCGGAATACATGCAGACATCTTCGCCGGTGCGGGTTCCGATCTCCAGGCACACCGCCGTGGAGGAAGACTTGTTCATCAACTGATGTCCGTCCGGAACATTCTTCGGAAAGCCCGCACAATCTCCGGCGCGCAGGATTTCTTCGCCCTTGTCGGTAACCAGCGTCACTTCGCCGGAAACGACGAACACAAACTCGTCCTCGCTGGAATGCCAATGGCGCTGACTCGACGCCGCGCCCGGTGGCAGCTGCAGAAGATTGACGCCGAATTGCGTGATTCCCGCCGCATCGCCGAGACGCTGGCGCACGCGATCTTTCGCGATCTGGTCGAACGGTGGCGGATAAGCGGAACCCCGGCGTTCGGGAAGAGACTTCACATCGACCTTGGGCATCGCGAACTCCACATGGGAACGAGCGCGAGTGTAAAACAAAAGCCGCCCGTTTTTGTCACGAGCGGCTTCTGCATATCGGATATGTAAGGGCGCCTAGCTCGCGGGTACCTCTTCTGCGGGCTTCGCCTTCTTGGACAGGTCTTCGCCGGTTGCCTGATCGACCTGCTTCATCGACAGGCGGACCTTGCCGCGGTCATCGAAGCCAAGCAGCTTGACCTTCACGGCCTGGCCTTCGCTGACCACATCGGAGGTCTTGGCAACGCGCTGCGGCGCCAGTTCCGAGATGTGGACAAGACCGTCCTTGGGACCGAAGAAGTTCACGAACGCGCCGAAGTCCATGACCTTGACGATCTTGCCGTCATAGATCTCGCCGACTTCCGGCTCCGCCGTGATGCCGCGGATCCACTTGAGCGCCGCCTTGATCGACTCGCCGTCGGCCGACGCGATGCGCACCGTGCCGTCATCCTCGATGTTGATCTTGGCGCCCGTCTTTTCGACGATCTCGCGGATCACCTTGCCGCCGGTGCCGATCACTTCGCGGATCTTGTCGGTCGGGATCTTGATCTGCTCGATGCGCGGCGCATGTTCGCCGAGCTCCGAACGGGCGTGATTGATCGCCTTGTTCATCTCGCCGAGGATGTGGATACGGCCGCCTTTGGCCTGACCCAACGCGACCTTCATGATCTCTTCGGTGATGCCGGCGATCTTGATGTCCATCTGCAGCGACGTGATGCCGTCTTCGGTGCCCGCCACTTTGAAGTCCATGTCGCCAAGGTGATCTTCGTCACCCAGGATGTCCGACAGAACCGCGTAGCGGTCGCCTTCGAGGATGAGACCCATCGCGATACCCGCCGTCGGCTTCTTCAGCGGAACGCCCGCATCCATCAGCGCGAGAGAGGTGCCACAGACCGTCGCCATCGACGACGAACCGTTCGACTCGGTGATTTCCGAGACGACGCGCAGCGTGTAGGGGAACTCTTCCTTCGTCGGCAGCATCGGGTGGATCGCGCGCCAGGCAAGCTTGCCGTGGCCGAGATCGCGTCGGCTGGGCGCGCCCATGCGGCCCGTCTCACCGACCGAGTACGGCGGGAAGTTGTAGTGCAGCATGAAGGTCTGCTTCGCAGTGCCTTCGAGGCTGTCGACGAACTGTTCGTCTTCGCTCGTACCCAACGTGGTCACGACGATCGCCTGCGTCTCGCCGCGCGTGAACAGCGCCGAACCGTGCGTGCGCGGCAGGATGCCGACTTCCGCGACGATCGGCCGGACGGTCACGAGATCGCGGCCATCGATGCGCTTCTTCGTGTCGAGCACGGCATTGCGCATGACATCGGCTTCGACTTCATGGATGAAGTTGCCGTAGTCCTTGGCGCTGATCTTGCCATCGCCTTCGCCCACGAATGCGGGTTCATGCTTCTTGCGGACAGCGGAGATAGCGTCACGGCGTTCGTGCTTCACCGGAATCTTGAAAGCGGCGGCGAGATCGCTGCCGGCCGCGGCCTTGATCTTCGCGACGATCGGAGCGGAGGTGTTTTCCGGCACCGGACGCGGATCCTTCGCGGCCTTCTCGGCCAGACGGATGATCGCGTTGATGGCGTGCTGCATCTCGCGGTGGCCGAACATCACGGCGCCCAGCATCACGTCTTCGCTCAGTTCCTGCGCTTCGGATTCGACCATCATCACGGCGTCATGCGTGCCGGCGACGACGAGATCGAGCTTGGAGTTCGGCATGTCGTCGATCGGCGGATTGAGGCGGTATTCGCCATCGATGTAGCCGACGCGCGCCGCACCGATCGGGCCCATGAACGGCAGGCCGGAAATCGTCAGTGCCGCGGACACCGCCACCATCGCCACGACATCGGGATCGTTCTCGAGATCATGCGACAGAACCTGCGCGACGATCAGTGTCTCGTTCTTGAAGCCTTCGACGAAAAGCGGACGGATTGGGCGATCGATCAGGCGGGAGATCAGCGTCTCGCGCTCGGTCAGGCCGCGTTCGCGCTTGAAATAGCCGCCCGGGATTTTGCCGGCGGCGTAAAAGCGCTCCATGTAATTTACAGTGAGCGGGAAGAAATCCACGCCCTCGCGCGGCGCGTTCGCGCCGACGACAGTTGCGAGCACAACAGTCTCGCCATAGGTGGCCATGACCGCGCCGTCAGCCTGACGCGCGACCTTGCCGGTTTCGAGCGTGAGCTTGCGCCCACCCCATTCAAATTCCTCACGGACGATATTGAACATTCTCTTCACTTCCTTCGTACCCGCAGCCGGATTGCCACGGGGGTTGTTGGCTCAAGCCCTGCTTAAGCCAACGCAAATGCGCGGGCCCGCGACCATCGCGGACCTCGCGCGAATCATTTTGGGAGATTGGGAGGCGACGCTTTTCAGCGGCGCAGGCCCAGGCGGGCGATCAGCGCTTCATAGCGCTTCACGTCCTTCGACTTCACGTAATCGAGGAGCCGGCGGCGCGTGGAGACCATTCTGATCAATCCGCGGCGCGAATGGTTGTCCTTGACGTGACCTTTGAAATGTTCGGTCAGGTTGTTGATGCGCTCGGAGAGCACGGCAACCTGTACTTCGGGCGAACCGGTATCATTGGCGTCCGCACCGTATTCCTTCATCAGCTCTTGCTTGCGTTCAGGCGTAATCGTCATCTTTTTTCTTCCCGGTCATCCAGTGGCAAAGTTGAACACACGAAACGGTCTGAGTTCGCCTTCCGTGAAGCTGGCGAGAGCCACAGGCTCGCCATCTCCGGTCGAAAGAAAGACCGTGAGCCCTTGAAGATCGTTCGTCTGTGCGCTTTCCGTGATCCGCTCGAATTCTCGAGGGCGAACCAGAATCGGATTGCCGCTTTTCAGACGAACCGCGTCTTGCCCCGTGACAGCCAGCGCCGGGATGCCGTCCAGCGCGGTCGAAATGGGCCTCAGGTACTCAAAAGCGGCGGGACTATGCATAAAACCCTTGAGCGGTTCCAGCCCTATTGCCTGCTCGACATTGAAATTTCCTATCGCTAAACGGCGCAGTTGGGACACATATCCCAAGGTACCGAGGCTGAGTGCCAGATCACGGGCCCAAGCCCGGACATAGGTGCCCTTGCCGCAGACCATCTCGAATTCGGCATGGTCGGCGTCCGGCATGGCCAGAAAGCGCACCCCATGGATCACCACCGTGCGCGCTTCGAGCACCACCTCCTCGCCATCGCGGGCCAGATCGTAGGCGCGCTCGCCGTCGACCTTGATCGCGGAATAGACCGGCGGGATCTGCGAGATCGCCCCGGTGAGTTTCGGGATCGCGGCTTCGATCTCTGCGCGTGACGGACGTTTGTCCGATGTGCCGGTGACGGCGCCTTCGGCATCGTCGCTATCGCGGCTTTCGCCGAAGGTCACGGTGAAGCGATAGGTCTTGGTCGCATCCATCGCGTAGGGGACGGTCTTGGTCGCTTCGCCGAGCGCGATGGCCAGCACGCCGGTCGCCATCGGATCGAGCGTTCCGGCATGACCCGCCTTCTGCGCATCGAAAACACGCCGCACGATGCCGACGACCTGTGTGGAGGTGACGCCCTCGGGTTTATCGATCACGACCCAGCCGTGGACGGGCGAGCCTTTCTTTCTACGAGGCATCGTCGTTGGCTTTGAGATCGCGCTGCACGCGATCGGATTTCAGGATGTCCTCGATCTTCTGCGCTTCGGCGAAAGACTCATCCTCGACGAAGCGGAGCTCCGGCGTGAATTTGAGCTCGATCATGTGGCCCATCTCGCCGCGCAGGAACGCCTTGTGGCGGTTGAGGGCTGCTACGATCTGCTTCGCGTTCCTGCCGCCGAGCGGCTCGACGAAGATCGTCGCATGGCGCATGTCGGGCGACGGCTTCGCCTGCGTCACCGTCACTGAGACGCCTTCCAGATCGGGGTCGCGAATCTCGATACGGCGCAGAATCTGCGACAGCGCATGGCGCAGCATCTCGCCGACGCGCAACTGGCGCTGTGAGGGACCACGATCGTTTGGCGTCGAGCGGTGACGCGACATCTCAGTCCTCCGGATAGCCGAAACGTTCGCACCATGGCGCGAGCGTTGGCAGGATGGGCATAAGCTCTTTCCGATAGTGACGCCAGTGGCCTTCGCTTTCACGTGAAAGACCACGGGCGAGCTGCGCGATATTGGGCGTGTCGATGTTGGACGTCTTCACGCGGGCGCCGAAATCCGCCATCGCAGGCTGGTATTCAAGGCCCAGGAAATCGCAGACGCGGCGAACTTCGACATCGAAATCGGCCGTGATGGATTCATATCGAACCTCAAGCACGTCGAGGTCGAGCTTGCCTTTATAAAGCTCCGCAAGCTCCATTGTCGCGGCATAGGCGGCCGCAACATCGGCAAGGGCCAGCATATCGAACTTCTCGGCACTCATCGCAAAACGGCGGCGAAAACAGGAGAGGACCACGTCGCGCGGATCGCGGACGATAAACAGCACCTTTGCGTTCGGAAACAGTTTTGCAACCAGCGGCAAAAGCGGCGTCAGGGTCGGCGCCTTGTCGACAAACATGCCGCGGCGCAGTTCCTGACTATATTGCCGCGCCCGCGTCCAATATCGCTCAGCGTAGGATTGGATAGCCGCATCATCCAGCGTGGCGAGACGATCCAGACCACCGGGCGGCACGATGAAGTCGTTGGTAGTGTCTACAAGGCAGTCCCGCTCATGCATGACTTCGACATCGGAATGACCCGCCAGAATCTGGCCAAGCAAGGTCGTTCCTGATCGCAAGAATCCCGTCAGAAAGACCGGCGCACGCCTCCGGGTTTCAGCGCCTCGCCAACCATTCCCGGAAGCCATCGAGAAATAGGCGCGAAGACGCGCGAGGCGCGCCAGCGCCGGCTCATCGGTTCGTGTCGTAAACGCACGCGCATAATGCGCGCGCAACGCTTCCTTTGCCTCGCTATAGAACCGAAATGCCGCGGCATAATCCGCTTCACCGTCGAGGGCGTCACCCATCAAGGTTTGCGCCTGTGCACGATTCTCCGGATCGAGCATCGGGCTGTTCAGCAATGGCTCGAGATTGCGCCGCGCTGCGGAGAAATCGCGCGCGCCGATCTCGACCGTCGCAAGTGCGAGCCGCGCCATGACTTCGTTCGGCGAGAGCGCGAGTGCGCGATTGGCATAACCATGCGCCGCCTCGGCGTCGTTCCGATCGGCAGCAAGGAGCGCCAGAAGATTGAGCGCGGGAATATGATCGGCATCGATGGCAACAACGCGTTCCAGCGCCCGGCGCTCGGAATCGAGTTCCCCCAGAATCTCGTAAGCCAGGGCCTTGTTGAAATAGAACCGGGCAGAGCCCGGCGCCTGCCGAAGTGCTGCATCGAGTACGCCGAGCGATTCGCGGGCGCGTCCCGTCTGCATCATGCAAAGACCGAGATCGTTCAGGATATCCGCGTTGCGCCCATCCAGTTCGCGCGCGCGCACCAGGATTGGATAAGCGCCCGCCGCATCGCCGCTCCGTAGCCGGCGCTGTGCGGCAAGACCCAGAAGTCTTGGATGTTCGACCCCCTTCGCGAGCGCTTCGTCGGCGATCCCAAAGGCGCGTTCAAAATCCTTGGCTTGAACGGCGGTTGCGAGCGCGCGCAGATATTGCTGCTCTAAAGCGCCGCCCGATGTGACATTCGAGGCCATGACATCGCGAACCCCAGCGTGCGCCTTAGAGCGCGCGCTGGATGGTTTCGACCTCGAACGCTTCGATCACGTCGCCCTTCTGCATGTCCTGATAGTTCGCGAAGGCCATGCCGCATTCCTGGCCGCTCTGCACTTCGCGCACCTCGTCCTTGAAGCGCTTGAGGGTGGAGAGTTCGCCTTCGTGGATCACGACGTTGTCGCGGATCAGGCGCACCTTGGCGCCGCGGCGCACGACGCCTTCGGTCACGCGGCAGCCGGCGACCTTGCCGACCTTGGTGATCGCAAACACTTCCAGGATTTCCGCGTTACCGAGGAACTTCTCGCGCAGCTCCGGCGCCAGCATGCCCGAGAGCACCGCTTTCACATCGTCCACGACGTTGTAGATGATGTTGTAGTAGCGGATTTCGACGCCCTCGCGCTTGGCACGCTCGCGCGCGAGCTTGTCGGCGCGGACATTGAAGCCGATGACGGCCGCACCCGACGCATGCGCCAGGATGATGTCGCTTTCGGTGATACCGCCGACGCCGGATTGCAGAACCTGCACCCCGACTTCATCGGTCGCGAGTTTGGTGAGCGCACCTTGAATCGCTTCGGATGAGCCCTGCACGTCGGCCTTGAGCACGATCGGAAGCATGCGCTTCTCGCCGGTCTCGCGGGTCTTGAGCAGCTGATCGAGCGTCTGCCGCGAGTTCGAGGCCTGGCGCTGTTCGCGGCGCTTGCGGGCACGGTATTCCGTAACCTCGCGCGCACGCGCATCATTCTCGACGACGACGAATTCGTCGCCGGCTTCCGGCGCACCGGACAGACCAAGCACTTCGACCGGCGACGAGGGACCGGCGCTGGTCACTGTCTCGCCGCGGTCGTTCTGAAGCAGCCGCACGCGGCCCCATTCCGAACCGGCGACCACGATATCGCCGACCTTCAGCGTGCCGCGTTCGATCAGCACGGTGGCGACCGGGCCACGGCCGCGGTCGAGTTTCGCTTCGACGACGGCACCTTCCGCGGCGCGATCCGGATTGGCCTTGAGATCGAGAATTTCCGCCTGCAGCAGGATCGCTTCCTCGAGCTTGTCGAGGCCGATGGCCTTTGTCGCCGAGACTTCGATGGCCTGCGTCTCGCCACCCATGTCTTCGACCTGGATTTCGTGCTGCAGCAGTTCGGTCTTCACGCGCGTCGGATTGGCGTCGCCCTTGTCTATCTTGTTGATCGCGACGATGAGCGGAACCTTCGCGGCTTTCGCGTGCGCGATGGCTTCCACCGTCTGCGGCATGACGCCGTCATCGGCAGCAACCACAAGCACGACGATATCGGTGACCTTCGCACCGCGCGCGCGCATGGCGGTGAACGCGGCATGGCCGGGGGTATCGAGGAAGGTGATCTTCTGACCGCTCTTCAGCTGAATCTGATAGGCGCCGATGTGCTGCGTGATGCCGCCAGCTTCGCCGGACACGACGTCGGTCTTGCGCAGCGCATCGAGCAGCGATGTCTTGCCGTGGTCAACGTGACCCATGATGGTCACGACTGGCGGACGCGGGACGAGATTGGTGTCTTCGTCTGCCGTGCCTTTGAGGCCTTCGAGCACATCGGACTCGGCAACGCGCTTCACGGTGTGACCGTATTCTGTCGCGACGAGTTCGGCGGTGTCGGCGTCGATCGTGTCGTTCACCGTCGCCATCATGCCGTTCTTCATCAGCACCTTGATGACGTCGACGGCGCGGCGCGCCATGCGGTTGGCGAGTTCGGAAACCGTGATCGTTTCCGGGATTGTGACTTCGCGCGGACCGGCGGGCTGCGCCTGTACCGGCGCGCCTTTGTGAACACGCTGCAGGTGACGCTTGTAGGATGCGACCGAACGCGTGCGCTCATCATCATCGGACAATGCGCGCGTGACGGTCAGCTTGCCGCGACGGCGATCGCCTTCGCCTTTCTTGACGGCAGGCGTCTTGACCGGCGTTTTGACGCCGCCCTTCTTGGCAGTGCCTTCCTCTTCTTCTTCCGCAACGATGCGCGGACGGCGCAGAGGCTCGACCGGCTTCGGCGCAGGCGTCGAGGTGTCTGCGGCAGCGGCAGGCTTGTCGCGGCGATGGAGCTCTTCATCGGCGTGCTTGCGGGCCTGCTCTTCGGCGGCCTTGCGCGCGTCTTCTTCGGCCTTGCGCTTGGCGGCGGCTTCACGCTCGACCTTGAGCCGCGCTTCTTCGACGGCGCGAAGACGCGCCTCCTCTTCGGCACGCTTGCGCGCTTCTTCCTCATAGACGCGCGCACCGGCAAGTGCCTTGCCGCGCGCAGCCTTTTCTTCTTCCGTCAGCTGACGCAGGACAACACCCCGCGGCGTCGGCGCGGCTGTGACTTCCGGTGTCGGCGCAACCGTCGTCTTGGCTTCTGCAGCCGCGGGCTTCTCAACCGGCTTGACACCGGGTTCGACGCGGGCGCGCTTCTTCTCAACCACCACCGCCTTGGTGCGGCCGTGGCTGAAGCTCTGCTTCACCGTCGACATCTCGGTCTTCTTCAGCGAGAGCGTCTTGGCGGGCTTGCGCGTCGTGTCGTTCGTATCGGTCATTCGTCTCTTTCGTTCGAAGCGGCGCCGGCCGATTTCGACTTCGGCGGCTGTTCGCGGAAGCCGCGAAGCCGACCGGCGTCGAAGATCAGCCTTTCGGCCAGCCGCCCCGGTTTGAGGGCTGCATGTATCACATTCTCGCGGCCCAGGGCCAAGCTCAATTCGGCGCTTGTAAGCGTCTCAATCGTCTCGATTTTCAGGCCGCGTGCGTAGGCCGAACCGGAAAGCTTGCGCCGTCCGTCAGCAGCGCCGTCACTGGCCTCGACCAGTGCCGCCGGCGGAACCTTGTCGTCCATCGCGCGCAGCACGTTGTCGAAGCCGAAGACCGTCTGGCCCGCACGGCGCGCGAGGCCGAGATCGCCCTGCATGCGCGCAACCAGAAGGCGTTCCACGCGCGCCGCGAGACCGGCATCGGCTTTCAGCGGGGCCTTCGCGGATTTGGAAAAAAGATTCTTCGCCGCGGCGGTTGTCACAGAAGCTTTATCGGCACGCACCCACATGCCGCGCCCGGGAAGCGCCGCGGCGATATCGGGAACAACGTTTCCGTCGGGATCGGCCGCGAAACGCACGAGCTCGCTCTCGGCCAGGACTTTTCCCGACACAAGGCAGCGGCGCTCGCGCATATCGCTTTCGATCTCGACGGCCATTGTCACTCGGCGCTTTCCTCCGCGGCTTCGGAGTCTTCGGCCGCTTCTTCTTCCTCGACCTGCTCTTCGATCCAGCCCATCTTCACGCGGGCCTTCATGATGATCGCGTTGGCGTCTTCGGCCGTGAGGTTGAATCCTTCAAGCGCGCCCTGAATGCGGATGCGCTCCTTCTCCTTGTTCACCTCGTAATAGCCGAGGAGATCGTCGGTGGCGCAGCCGGCGAGATCTTCCAGCGTCTTGATGCCGCCTTCGCCGAGCGAGACCGCCATCGCGGGCGTGACACCGGGCACGTCGAGGACATCGTCGTCGACGCCGAGTTCACGACGCTTATCGTCCATCTCCTTGTTGCGCGCTTCGATGTATTCGACGGCACGGCTCTGGAGTTCCTGTGCGGTCTCTTCGTCGAAGCCTTCGACGGATGCGAGTTCGTCGAGCTCGACATAAGCCACGTCTTCGATGGTCGCGAAGCCTTCAGAGGCAAGCAGCTGCGCAACCGTCTCGTCGACATCCAGCGCTTCCATGTAGAGCTTGGTGCGTTCGGCGAATTCCTTCTGGCGGCGCTCGGACTCTTCGGCTTCCGTCAGAATGTCGATCTGCCAGGTCGTCAGCTGTGACGCGAGACGCACGTTCTGGCCGCGGCGGCCGATGGCGAGCGAGAGCTGCTCATCCGGCACGACCACTTCAACGCGGTGCGTGTCTTCGTCGAGAACGACCTTGGACACTTCTGCCGGCGCGAGCGCGTTGACGATGAACGTCGCGGGCTCGTTCGACCACGGAATGATGTCGATACGTTCGCCCTGAAGTTCCTGCACCACCGCCTGCACGCGCACACCGCGCATACCGACGCAGGCGCCGACCGGGTCGATGGAAGAGTCCTTCGAGATCACGCCGATCTTGGCGCGGCTGCCCGGATCGCGCGCCACAGCGCGGATTTCGATGATGCCGTCGTAGATTTCCGGCACTTCCTGCGCGAACAGGCGGACCATGAACTGCGGATGCGAACGCGAGAGGAAAATCTGCGGGCCGCGGGCTTCGCGGCGCACGTCGTAGATATACGCGCGGATACGATCGCCCGCGCGGAACGATTCACGTGGGATCATCTCGTCGCGGCGCACCACACCTTCAGCGCGGCCGAGATCGACGACAACGGAGCCGAACTCCGAACGCTTCACGATGCCGTGGACGATCTCGCCGATGCGATCCTTAAACTCGTCGTACTGACGCTCACGCTCGGCATCGCGCACCTTCTGCACGATGACTTGCTTGGCGGCCTGTGCTGCGATGCGCGAGAAATCGACCGGCGGCAAGGTCTCGGCGATGATGTCGCCGACCTGTGCTGCGGGATTGCGTGCGCGCGCGTCGTCGAGACTGATCTCGATCTTGTCGTTGTCGACGAGTTCGACGACGTGGAGATAGCGCGACACATGCGTCTCGCCGGTCTTGGGATCGATCTCGACCTTGATCTCGTTTTCGCTGCCGTAGCGCGCTTTCGCGGCGCGCTGCATCGCCTCTTCCATCGCGCCGAGAACGACCGTCTTGTCGATCGATTTGTCGCGCGCGACCGCATCCGCGATCTGCAGAAGCTCAAGCCGGTTGGCAGCCACTCCGTAAGCCATTTTAGTTCTCCTGTTGCGCGTTCTTCCGCGCTTTCAAATCTTCCTGAATGAGTTTGTCGGTAAGCACGAGCTTCGCTTCAGCGATGCCCTTGAACGGAAACTTCACGCGCTGGCCTTGCGTCTCCATCACGACATCGGTGCCGTCGAGTCCCAGAACCTGTCCACGGAATCTTTTGCGACCATCAATCGGCGCGACGAGTTCAAGCTTCGCTTCGTGTCCGGCGTAGCGCGAGTAATCCATCAGCCGCGTCAGCGGGCGGTCGATGCCGGGCGAGGAGACTTCGAGTTCGTATTCGCCCTCGATCGGCTCTTCGCGCTCGATGAAGTCGAGCAGCGCATGGCTCAAGACCGCGCAGTCTTCCACGTTCATCGTGCCGTCCGGCCGCTCGGCCATGATCTGCAGGGTCTTCGTCTTCCCGCCCATCAGGCGCAGGCGCACAAGCCTGTAGCCCGCCGCCTCGATGGCGGGGGTCAGGATCGGCTCCAGATGCGACATGGCGCTGAGAATGACCAACTTCCTTCGTTCTGGATGGCCGGATCAAGTCCGGCCATGGACAATAGGTTTTCCCGCGCGGCGGTCTTTCGACCGCCACACAACAGGACGTTTCTGTTGTCTGGGATGGCGCGGATATACGCTTCGCCATAGGGGAATTCAAGGACTAAGCTGACGGTCTTGGGGCAGAAATGGCGCGATTTTCCGCAATATTATTGATTATTATCGCGGCCTTGGCCGCTCGGGCTGCTGCGGACACGCAGCCCGATGCCTGGCTGGTGCAGGCAGGAACTCTGCGGGGCGATTATTATTTCTACGCGACCGATCAGAAGCGTGGCGAGAAAGTCTGTTCCGAACGCTGGCGGTTTGCCGACGATGGCATCATGACTGTATTCAGTGGTCAGGAAGTGGTGACGCAGCGTTTCCGGCTGGAACAGCGCGAAACCTACAACAGCTTCCTGAAAAAGAAGGTCACGCAGAGCTGGCTGATCACCACCGATCCCATGAGCAACGGCAAGCCAGATTGCCTAGGCAGAACCAACAATGCCCTCACGGAACATGCGATGATCGTGTTTCGCGCCGCTGACGGCGGTATCGTGACCTGCCGCCCATTCAACTCCTTCGCCATCCGGCCCTTTGGCCACTTCTATGAAGCGGCAGGCGTCGATGCCAAGACGCAGACCGGACGCTAAGACGGCTCAACTCTTCGGCTTCTCGGGCGGCTTTTGCGGCGGGGTTTTGGGCTTGGAGGGCAGAAAAATCCGCACCTCGCCCTTTTCCAAATGCATCGGCGTGTTGCGCTGCTCTTCCGCCGTCGGTGCCTGAGCCGTCTGCGGCGCGGGCTTCGGGATGAAGGCGTCCAGCGGATGGCCACCGAGCATCAGATCGCCAATCAGCCAGAGCGTGAAGATCGCAACGCCCGCCATGATCGTGATCGCGCCCACATCACCCCAAGCAATCGGCACGCGGTCGTCGTCTTCGTCTGTCATATGTTGATGTTATAGCGGTTGCGGGTGTTGTTCCATCCAGCGCTGCAGCACCGGAGCGACGGGCGATTTTTCGGCTATCGCAATATCGAGAGCAGTTCGATCTTTCGCATCGCGGATGTAGGGATCAGCGCCTGCCGCCAGCAACATCTCAGCACAGAGGGCAAAATCGGAGCCCGACCCAGCACGATTGTATCGGCTGTCGGCCAGGTACTGCAGTGGCGTGCCCTCCTCTTGGGAAGAACGATTCACGTCGGGATGGCGCGCCAGCACGAGCGACACGATTTCCGGCACGCCTTTCTCCAATGACCAAGTTAAGACATCACAGGTCATGAGATTGCGGTCGCCGGGTGGTGCATCCCAATGCAATAGCACACCTTGGTGCAAGAGTTTCTCGAGCGCTCGCGCATCGGAATGCCCAGCAGCCCACGCAGCAGCTTCGCATCCATACCGTCCACTCGGACGCGCCCCGGCATCAAGAAGGGCGTTGAAGAGATTCGAATCCGCATTCCACGCGGCATTGACGATCATCTGCTGATGTTCGTCGTCCTGACCAGAAAAGTCCCAGCCTTCTGCTTGAAGCGCAGCGACACTGTGCGCATCACCTTTGATCCACCGATCAGTACCCGCGATCTCATCGACAAGTTTCTCGAGCGCATCGACAGCTTCAGGCATTCCGCCTTCGAGGCCCCAGATCTCCTCGACCTTTTTGGTATGGCCATCGAAGGAAATCGAAATCTCGTGCAGCTCTCCATCGGTCATGTCGCCAGAATAGGAATCGCGCAGAGAGAAAAAACGCGCATCGCGGAAAGCCGCGACCAATCGATTAACAGCCTGTTGTGAGACCTTTGCGTGATGGCGGCCAGAGATGGCGACAAAGACTTCGCCAGAATAAATCACGCTGCCGTCGCCGTGTATTTCCAACTTGTAGCCAGGGTTCGGGCCTCGTTCGAGGGCAATTCGGACAGATGCCGGATCGGTAATTGCTGGGAAAGGGACTTCTTCTGGCAGATACCCACCGTTAGGAAGCACCTTCCGCGGCAGAGGTAAGGTTGAGTATAGGCCGACCTTCGGAATGCGATCTGCGAGCGCCGGTGAAGCAGCAAGAAGCAAGGCGAGTAAGAAGAAGACTGCGCGCATTGCGCGATGTTAGCGCCTTTTGAAGCGCAGGAACACGGGCGGGCCTTTGATGGCTTTGGCTTCGTAGCGGGTTTGGGGCCAGTCGGCGGGGCGTGAGATCCAGTCGGCGATGTGTTGGGCGGTCCAGGCGAACTTTGGGTGCGCCATCAGGCGTTCGAGTGCATAGGGTAGATAGGATCTGTCGTCGGTGGCGAAGCGGAGTTCGGCGCCGGGTTTCAAGATGCGTGCGAGTTGATCGAGCATCTCCATCTGAATGAATCGGCGCTTGTGGTGGCGCACCTTTGGCCACGGATCGGGGAAGAGGATAAAGAAGCGGCCGATGCTCGCGTCCGGCAAGGCTTCGATGATGTCGCGCGCGTCGCCTTCGTGCAGACGGATGTTCGGCATACCGTCGGGAATGCGCGAGAGCAGTTTGGCGACGCCGGACTCGTAAGGCTCCGCACCGATCAATCCGATATTGGGATGCTGCTGCGCCTGCCAGAGCAGATGTTCGCCGGCGCCGAAGCCAGTTTCGAGCCACACATCATCGACGCTCGACGAAAAATACGAACGCGGATCGGCGCCGCTCTGCAACCGCACGCTCAGTTGCGGCAGCAGCGTCTCACGCAGATGCGTTTGATGCGCGGAGAGCTTTGGCCCCTTGCGCCGCCCGTAGAGAAGTCTGCGGCGGCGCTCGGCCGGCGCGTCGTCAGACGGCGCGCTTGATGGCGTCCGCGAGATCGGTCTTCTCCCACGAGAACCCGCCATCGGCATCCGGCGTGCGGCCGAAATGTCCGTAAGCTGAGGTGCGCGCATAGATCGGCTTGTTGAGACCCAGATGCGTGCGGATGCCGCGCGGCTTCAGGCTCATCAGCTCCGGCAAAATCTTCTCGAGCTTCGCTTCATCGACGTTGCCCGTGCCGTGCAGATCGACATAGACCGACAGCGGCTCGGCAACGCCGATCGCATAAGACAGCTGAATCGTGCAGCGATCGCCGAGGCCCGCCGCGATCACGTTCTTCGCAAGATAGCGCGCTGCGTAAGCGGCCGAACGATCAACCTTCGTCGGATCCTTACCCGAGAATGCGCCACCGCCATGCGGGGCAGCGCCACCATACGTATCGACGATGATCTTGCGACCGGTAAGACCGCAATCGCCATCGGGGCCGCCGATCACAAACGAACCCGTCGGGTTCACGTGCCACACCGTCTTCGCATTGATCCATTCGGCGGGAAGCGCCTGACGGATATACGGCTCGACAATCTTGCGGATGTCTTCGCTGGTCTGCGACTCGTGAGAGTGCTGTGTGGAGAGCACGATCTGCGTCGCTTCGACCGGCTTGCCGTTTTCATAGCGCAGCGTGACCTGGCTCTTGGCGTCGGGCTGTAGCGTCGGCTCCTTGCCGGCGTGGCGCGCATCGGCGAGCAGCTTCAGAATCTTGTGACTGTAGTGGAGCGGCGCCGGCATGAGATCGGGCGTCTCGTTACAGGCATAACCGAACATGATGCCCTGATCGCCCGCGCCTTCGTCCTTGTTGCCCGACGCGTCGACGCCCTGCGCGATATGCGCGGACTGCGCATGCAACAGCACTTCGACCTTCGCGTTCTTCCAGTGGAAGCCGTCCTGCTCGTAGCCGATATCTTTAATGGCCTTGCGCGCGACCTCTTCGACTTCGGCGGCGCCGATATGTTTCGGTCCGCGCGTCTCGCCCGCGATCACGACGCGGTTGGTGGTGCAGAGCGTTTCGCACGCCGCGCGAATATCCCATTCCGAAAGACCGCTCTTGGGGCCTTCGCGGAAAAACAGATCGACCACTTCGTCGGAGATGCGGTCGGAGACCTTGTCGGGGTGGCCTTCGGACACGCTTTCGCTGGTGAAGAGGTAGTTCTGACGCGCCATCTTGCGGGAATCCTGTCTGGAAAGGCGGGACTCCTTATCAGGAATGGCTTGGGGGTCAACCGGAATGATGGGCTTTGCCTGTTGTCACAATGGGTTGCCCAAGGATTTGCGGCGTTTCAGGGCGGATGCGCTTGTGGCAGACCAGGACGAAGCGCCGAACATGACACTGCGGCTTCTATATAGGGAAAGCCGGGCGTCGCGCGCATATCGATCCCGCCAAGCTGGCCTTCGAGAAGGGGCCGCCGGGCGCGCGCCAGCCACTGCGCTTTATATTTGTTGCGGAGCGACTGATATTTGCTGCGCAAAGCTTGGCGCGTCCAACCCATCATCTCGATCTTGCGCGTGAGGTTGCGCATGCCGCGCAGCAGCACCTGCACCTCTTTGCGGCGCGCAACACGCCGCGCCGAATAACGGCCATGAGTCAGGCGGTTGGAATTGCCAACCGGCGCCCCACGCTTGCCTCCCGTCCGTTTGCCCATTTGAACCTCATGTTTTGAAGGGGGTACCCCTTCGCTTCTCTATGTCCCTATGTCCTGGGGCCGCGACGCCCCCAACATCTTGAAAGTTGTTTTCACGAATCCGCACACCCCTCCCCCGCGCCCCTCACATCTTCTGTATTGCGAACAACCAGACACAATTCTTCTTCCGACGATTTTCTCAAACCGCCGTCACACCAAACGTCGTGGGGAAATGGTGATGCGCCTGAAGCGGTTCAAGGCGCAGTGCTTATGAAATTCTGAATGGGCTTATTCAGGTGTTTGATAGCGGGTTAGGTTGAATTTCGCGAATGCTCGATACTACTTAATCATCACGAACCACGCAGGCTGTTGTTCGTTGCGAAGCATTATCCACTCGCCATCAGTTGTGTGAATTAGATATCGAGCCTGTAAAGGTCCGCCTCGCGTGTCTTGATACCAAACGGCGGCAACTGAGCCCGCGATAAATGCCATACCCCCACACGCGATTGAGAAGTCTGCAGCTTTCTTTCCATTTAATTGCGCCAGCGCGTCTCCAATTTTCTCCTTCGAAGGTAGCCCGTCGCACGCGCTTCCTGAAGTCGCCGCTTTTGGGGCGCTCTCTTTATTACAGGAGGCAAGGACGATCAGAGCCCCTAACAAGATAATTGCTTTGAAGCTTTTCATGGTTCCCCCCAAAGAGAATAATACTGAACTTTACGCCATTCCTGTCATCCCGGCCAAGCGCTGCGTCAGCAGCGCGCCGAGCCGGGACCCAGCGTGACATGTCTCGATGGGTCCCGGATCATCTCACTGCGTGAGATGTCCGGGATGACATCGGAGGTGTGGTACAGACTGAATCAGATCAAGCTCAGCAGACCAAGAAGCAGAAAAACTCCGCAAAGCACCAAGTTCACGCCTTGCCAAAAGCCGAAACGCTCCGGATCGTCGTCGCGATCGACCCAGAGCGTGGGATCATCCGTTTCGCGTTCGCCCCATCGGCGATGACGTCCTTGAAAGCGACCGGCTTTTCGCGCGACGGCATACAGAAATCCTCAGAACAGCGCCACGCCGAACCACATCAGGGATTGGCCGATGTCGTTCATCGCTAAAGA
The DNA here is from genome assembly GCA_035502175.1 of Rhizomicrobium sp. Lineage (GTDB taxonomy): Bacteria > Pseudomonadota > Alphaproteobacteria > Micropepsales > Micropepsaceae > Rhizomicrobium. The sequence goes on along the minus strand of DATJUS010000093.1, from coordinate 2,496 downwards.
ATAAACCGCGACAGGTCCTGATCTTTCGACAGGTCTTCCACGCGGTCACGCACATATTTGGCATCGACAACAATCTTGCCTTCGCCGTGTTCGGTGGCGGAGAAGCTGATTTCGTCGAGGACGCGTTCCATGATCGTCTGCAGGCGGCGCGCGCCGATGTTTTCGACGCTGGCGTTCACATGCGTGGCGATGTCGGCGATGGCGGCGACGCCGTCTTCGGTGAATTCGAGCGTGACACCTTCGGTCGCGAGCAGCGCCACGTATTGCTTGATCAGGCTCGCTTCCGGTTCGGTGAGGATGCGCTGCATGTCGTCGCGCGACAGCGCCTTCAGCTCCACGCGGATCGGCAGGCGGCCCTGCAATTCCGGCAGCAGGTCGGAGGGCTTCGCGATATGGAACGCGCCGGACGCGATGAAGAGGATGTGATCGGTCTTCACCTGGCCGTGTTTGGTGGCGACCGTCGTGCCTTCGATCAGCGGCAGCAGATCGCGCTGCACGCCTTCGCGGGAGACATCGCCGCCGCCGCGGAATTCGGTGCGCGCGCAGATCTTGTCGATCTCATCCAGGAACACGATGCCGTGGTTCTCGACCGTCTCAATCGCGTCGCGCGTGACCGCATCGTTGTCGAGCAGTGCGTCGGCCTCTTCCGCGACCAACGGATCGTGCGCTTGCGCGACCGTCATGCGCCGCGTCTTGGCTTTGCCGCCGAACGCTTTGCCGAAAATGTCGCCGAGGCCCACCATCGAAACCTGCGCATTCGGCATGCCGGGGATTTCGAAGGACGGCATGCCGCCGGTGTCCTTCATCTCCAGTTCGACTTCTTTTGAGTCGAGCTCGCCGGCGCGCAGCGATTTGCGGAACGACTCGCGCGTGGCGCCGCTCGACTTGCCGACCAGCGCGTCGAGGATGCGGTCTTCGGCGCGCGCCTCGGCCTGCGCCTCGACATCGCGGCGCTTGCGTTCGCGCACCTGCGCGATGGCGACCTCGACCAGATCGCGCACGATCTGCTCGACATCGCGGCCGACATAACCGACCTCGGTGAACTTCGTCGCTTCGACTTTCAGGAACGGCGCCTGCGCGAGTTTCGCGAGGCGGCGTGAAATCTCCGTCTTGCCGACGCCAGTCGGCCCGATCATCAAAATGTTCTTCGGCAGAACCTCTTCGCGCAATTCTGGCGACAGCTGCTGCCTGCGCCAGCGGTTGCGCAGCGCAATGGCGACCGCGCGCTTGGCATCGGCCTGCCCGACGATATAGCGATCGAGCTCGGAAACGATTTCACGCGGCGTAAAGGCTGTGGTCATGGGGTCGATATAAGTCTTCGCGTTGTCGTTTGCACCGTTAAATGGCCGAGACGATGTCGGTGCGCGCGAAATCAGCCCCTTTGTACAAAAGTGGCTCGTTCAACGATTTTGCGAGGGCATAAGCGAAGCAATCGCCAAAGTTCAACCCGGCAGCGTGCCTGCCCTTACCGTAGCGATGGAACGCCTGCATGGCGAGTTCGACATGGTGTTCGTCAAAGGCGGCAACACTGACTTGCGACTTCTTAAGAAGAGACAAAATACGTTCTTCGAGGTCCGGGCCCGATTTGCGTAGCGCGACCATGCGGCATTCGAACAACGTCGGGGCCGATATCGTAAGAGACACGGCGGTTATGATCGCTTCAAGATATGCCGGGTGGTCCGGCTCATCGAAAACGATGGCGAACAATGCGGAGCTGTCTATGACCATCAGGTCGGCAGTCCGTTCTCGTCGTAACCGATGATCTCATCGGGACTGCGCGGATCAAGCACGGGGAGTTTGTGTATTTCTTCCACGATCTTCATGATGGACGCCCTACGCCTCTCGCGCTCCTCCGCTTCGCGCGTGGTGCTGCGTTTCAACTGCTCTTCCAATGCGTGGATGATCGCGTCGGTGATCGTTTCGCCGGTCTGCTTCGCCAATTTGCGCGCGAGACGGCTGGCTTTGGCATTGTTTATGTGAAGCGCATCGCTCATGTACATTATCTATCATAAATGTACATAATCGTCAATCTGCAACCAGGCTCTCAAGCGTCACGTTGTCATTGGTGTAGATACAGAGTTCGGCCGCGATCTTCATGGCGCGGCGCGCGACTTCTTCGGCCGACAGATCCGTGTCGAGCAATGCGCGCGCGGCGGCGAGCGCGAACGGGCCGCCGGAGCCGACGCCGATCAAGCCGTATTCCGGTTCGACCACATCGCCGTTGCCGGTGAGGATGAGCGAAGTTTTCGCGTCCACCACCGCCATCATCGCCTGAAGCTGGCGCAGGTATTTGTCCATGCGCCAGTCCTTGGCGAGCTCGACGCAGGCGCGGGTGAGATTGCCCGGATGCTGTTCGATCTTGGCTTCGAGCCGTTCGGAGAGCGCGAACGCATCCGCCGTTGCGCCCGCGAAGCCGACGATCACATCGCCCTTCGCGAGGCGGCGCACCTTGCGCGCGCCGGATTTCATCACCGTCGCGCCTGCGGTCACCTGACC
>DATJUS010000092.1:0-2451 GCA_035502175.1 Rhizomicrobium sp. | reverse complement strand
CACCTTCAGCGTGGCGCGCGGGACATTTGGTTTCGCATTGCACGACCAGGTGAGGCCGAGTTTGCCCATCTCGCGGGCGATCGCTTCGGTGCGCGGCAGATTGTCGGTGAACGTGTCGTCGTCGAAGAAGAATTCCTTGGTCTGCGGAAATGCCTTCATCGCCCATTTGATCTCTTCGATCACGTGCTCGACGGAACGCGTGCGATAGGTGTGTCCGCCGACCGTCTGCGGCCACAGGCAGAAGGTGCAACGCGATTTGCAGCCGCGGCCGGTATAGATCGAGATGTACGGGTGCTTCAGATAGCCGATGAAGTAATTCTCCATCACCAGATCACGCTTGTAGACCGGCGTGACGAAGGGAAGGCTGTCCATGTCGTGCAGGATCGGGCGGTCTTCGTTGTGCACGATGACGCCCTGATCGTTGCGGAACGAAAGGCCCTTGATCTTGCTCCAGTCGTTGCCGTCGGCCACTTCCTTGATGGTGAAGTCGAACTCGTTGCGCGCGACGAAGTCGATGGCCGCGCCGTTCTTGAGTGAGCCGTCGGCATCGACCGCGACCTTCGCGCCGATCAAACCGGCCTTCAGGTTCGGGTTCGCGGCCTTCAGGGCCTCGATCACCTTCACATCGGATTTGAACGACGGCACAGAGGTGTGCGCGACGACGAGATCGAAATCCTTCGCCTGTCCGACCACTTCGGCGAGCGAGGTCTTGTGCGGCGGCGCGTCGATCAGCTTGGAGTTCTCGACCAAAGCTGCCGGCTGTGCGAGCCAGGTCGGATACCAGAAGCTCTTGATCTCGCGCTTCGCCTGATAGCGCGAGCCCGCGCCGCCGTCGAAGCCGTCAAAAGAGGGAGCCTGCAGAAAAAGCGTACGCATTCGAAACGTCCTTATTGATGCGATAGCACGCCGTCGGGCGCGACCAGAAACCGTGAGCCGCGCCAGCGGATGTTTCCGCCGAACAGAGAGCCCAGAAATACGGCGAAAGAGAGTACGTCCCGCACGGGCAAGAGCCACGCAGGACCGGCGCTTGTACCAAGAACCCGGTCCATCCGCCATTTGACCGAAAGCCGCGCTAGAAGTGCAACACCAAGCACGGCGAGGCTTGTCCAGTGAACGCCGTTCAGCGCCATCGCGATGAGCGCGAGTGGCAGCGCATGCGTAACAATTGTTCCCAAATGGCCGCTGAAGTTCAGCAGGCGCACCGTGCGCGCCCAGCGCAGCTCATGATCGAACATCTCGCGGCCGGATTGTTCGGCGCAGGTGTGCGCCACCACGATCGGCGCCAGCGTCATGCTGTGCCCTTGCGTGCGCACCGCGCGGCCGATCTCATAATCGTCGGCAAGAAGATTGGAGAACGCCTGCATGCCGCCGATACGGCGCAGCAGATCCTTGCGCAACGCGATGGTCGAACCGAAGCAGGGCGAGGCGAGGCCCAGTGTCGTGCCGAACAGCGCGTTCGGAATGAACTGATAGTTGATGCCCATCGCCACGAAGCGCGACCAGGAATTGTTCAGCGGCGCACCGCTGTACACGCAGGTCACTGCGCCGCCGCCGGCTTCTTCCAGCGAAGCGGTGACGGCAGCCAGATAATTCTCCGCCACCTTGATGTCGCTGTCGCTCAGCACCAGCACGTCGTATTTTGCGCGCTCGACCAGATTGATAAGGTTCGAGACTTTGCGGTTCGTGCCGTAGAGCCGCGTGTCGATCACAAGTTCGATGTCGAGTGCTGAATATTGCCGCTTCAGTGACTCCACGATCTTGATCGCGGGATCGAGGGAGTCCTGTACGCCGAACACGATCTGCACCGGCGCCGCATAATTCTGACGGCAGAAACTTTCGAGGTTCTCGCGCAACCGCGGTTCATCGAGATGCAGCGGCTTTATCAGCGTCACCGGTGCGAATTTCGTCGGCACCATCTGGCGCGATGCCTTGAATCGACCGGCCAGGCACACCGCCGCCAAGGCATACATGGCGCTTATCAACGCCAATGCCGTTGCGGCCAGCCCCGCCCAGTGAATCAATGTGTGCATCGGTCCCCATCTGCCGCCCCTTCAGACGGCTGTTGGATTATCTCATCTAAGCGCCGGTCCTGCACCCGGCAACCCCGATATTCCTTTACGGATGAGCAAGGCGGTTGGTTTCTTCAGCAGGTGATAATTACCCGCAACGTTTTGAGGGGTTTAGGAAATTTCCGTCCGATCGTGATTTTATCAGCCTCCGCCTGCGTTTTTCAGGCGTTATGGTTGCACAGTAGGAACAATGCCCTTCCTGATTTGAGAGATAGGCCCCGTAATGAATGGTAAGAAAGCTTTTGTCCTGTTTGGCGCCACCGGCGATCTGGCGCGGATCATGGTGTTCCCTTCGCTCTATTTCCTCGATGCCGATGGGTTGCTGCCTGCGGACCTCGCCATTGTTGGCAGTGGTCGCACCGAGATGGCGGAAAGCGATTTC
>DATJUS010000091.1:0-47607 GCA_035502175.1 Rhizomicrobium sp. | reverse complement strand
TCGGTCGAGAACGTGCTGGAAGAAGCGAAGTGGATTCGCGAGAACATGCCGGAAGTGAAGGAGCTGATGTTCGACGACGACACCTTCACCGACAACCTGCCGCGCGCCGAAGCGATCGCGAAGGAACTGGGCAAGCTCGGCGTGACATGGTCGTGCAATGCCAAGGCCAATGTGCCGTATGACTCGCTGAAGAAGCTGAAAGACGGCGGCCTGCGCCTACTCCTCGTCGGTTACGAATCCGGCAACCAGCAGATCCTGCACAACATCAAGAAGGGCATGCGCATCGAAGTGGCCGAGCAGTTCACCAAGGACTGCCATAAGCTCGGCATTGCGATCCACGGCACCTTCATTCTCGGCCTGCCCGGCGAATCCAAGGAGACGATCCGCGAGACCGTCGAATTCGCCAAGCGCATCAACCCGCACACGATCCAGGTGTCGCTGGCAGCCCCCTATCCCGGCACGTTCCTGTTCGATCAGGCGGTGAAGAACGGCTGGCTCGACGCCGCGAACGCGGAGCTGGTGGACGACAGCGGCATCCAGATCGCGCCGCTGCACTATCCGCATCTCTCGCACGGCGAGATCTTCAATTCGCTGGAAGGCTTCTACAAGGAGTTCTATTTCCGCCCGAGCAAGATCGCCTCGATCGTCGGCGAAATGGTGACGTCCAGCCAGATGATGAAGCGCCGCCTGCGCGAAGGCGTCGAATTCTTCCAGTTCCTGCGCGAGCGCAAAGAACACGCGGCGTAGGGTTTGGCCTCGTCTTCCCAATCTTCACCATGGCCGGGCTTGACCCGGCCACCCAGCAGGCGAGCGCTAGCGAGGGATATGAAATTGTTGTCGCACGCGGAGACGCGGAGTTCGCGGAGTTCTCCTTTCTTCTCCGCGTCCTCCGCGACTCCGCGTGATTCCTTCTTGCGGCGCGCGGACGCGCGCCTACTGGGTGGCCGGGTCAAGCCCGGCCATGGTGGGTAGGTGGTGAAACAACTCATCATCACCGCCGACGATTTCGGTGCCGCGACGGAAGTCAACGAAGCGGTCGAACGCGCGCATCGCGAGGGCATCCTCACCGCCGCGAGCTTGATGGTGAGCGCGCCGGCCGCTGCCGATGCGGTGGCGCGCGCGAAGACGATGCCGAAGCTGCGCGTGGGTTTGCATCTGGTGCTGGTGGACGGCCGACCGACGATAAGAAAATGCAAACTAACGCATCTTGTCGATGAGAACGGAGACTTTCGGACGAACATGGCGCGTAGCGGGGCGGCAATGTTCTTCACTCCAACGGGACGCGCGCAATTGGCGGTGGAGATCACCGCCCAATTTAAGGCATTCGCGGAAACAGGACTTCCACTCGACCATGTGAACGCGCACAAGCATTTTCACCTGCACCCGACAATAGCTTCGATGATCGTTTCCATAGGAAAGCACTTTGGGCTGAACGGCGCCCGCGCTCCACTCGAACCGATCTCAGTTCTAAAAAAAATCGAACCGGATACACAGCGCACTGGCGCAATGCTGCTCACGCCGTTTGCAAAAATGTTGCAGACAAAATTCCGAAAAGGAGGACTGACCGTACCGGATCAGGTCTTCGGTCTGCATTGGTCAGGCGCGATGACAAAAGATCGCCTAAAGGGAATTGTCGAAAACCTGCCCGATGGCCTGAGCGAGATCTACATGCACCCTGCAACCGGGCCCTATCCCGGCTCGGCCAAGGGGTATCGGTATCCTGAGGAACTGACAGCCCTGACCGACGCTCAAACTATTGAAAAGATTAAATCTTCCGGCGTCACGTGCGGCGGTTTTGCGGATTTCGCAGCCGCACAATGACGCGCTAAACTGCCCCTATAGGAGTTCCCGTGAGTAGCGCCGCCCTTCCTCTACCCGATATCGCCGTCGATGCGAGGCTGACGCCCGGCAACGGCCCGATCCGCTATGGCAGCGAGGCGCACAAGATCCTGTTCTGCCGCACGCTGCTCGACACCTTCGATCCGTACAAGCCCGCCGTTATCGACTGGCCGGCGCTGAAGCCCGACGAGCTCGCGCGCATCACGTCGCTGCCGATCTGGGACATCGCGGTGCAGACCGAGAACCGCGCGGGCCTGAATGTGTGCACCTATGCCGAAGAGATTTCCGATTCGCTGCTGAAGAAAGCAGTCGAGCTCAACGGCTATGAAGAGCGCCGTCATCGACACGTGCTGTCGAATCTCGTCGAGGCCTACGGCATCAAGCTCGCGCCGGAGCCCGTGTACGACCGCCCGCGCGATCCGGAATGGGCGTTCATGGTCACCGGCTATAGTGAGTGCATCGACTCGTTCTTTGCCTTCGGCCTGTTCGAGACCGCGAAACGCTCCGGTTTCTTCCCCGCCGAGCTCGTCGACACCTTCGAGCCCGTCGTGCATGAGGAAGGCCGTCACATCCTGTTCTTCGTGAACTGGGTCGCGTGGTGGCGCCGCAACATGCCGTGGTGGCGTAGGCCGTATTTCGAAGCGAAGGTCCTCGCCGTGTGGGCGTTCCTGGTATGGGAGCGCATCGGCATCGCGAACGACGTCGGCAATGGCGAGCAGGACAACAACTTCACACTCAACGGCGCGGATCATCTCGGCGACGGCATCAGTGTCGGCAAGCTGATGGAGACGTGCCTCGCCGAGAACGACCGCCGTCTCGGCATTTACGACAAGCGACTGAAGCGTCCGCGCTTCGTGCCGTTCATGATCCGGCAGATTCGCCGCTTCATTCCGAACTGAGCCGCGATGAAACTCGGCGTCATCCTCGCCGCGCTTGCCGGCCTCGCTTTGGCGGCGTGGCTGGTGTTCCACATCGGATTTGCCTCGGTGCTCAGCGCGGTCGCCTCGGTCGGATGGAGCGGCTTCGCGATCCTCGTTGCGTTCGGCCTCGCGATGTTCGTCGTGCTCGGTGCTGCGTGGAGCGCGCTCATGCCGAACGGCCGCGCGCAGATTTTCATCTGGTCCCGCATGGTGCGCGACTCCGCGGGAGAAGTGCTCCCGTTCTCGCAATTCGGCGGCATGCTGATCGGCGCGCGTGCTCTGGTACTGAACGGGCTTACGACGCCAGCCGCATTCGCCTCTACGACCGTTGATCTCACGACCGAGATGATGGCGCAGATCGCGTTCATCGCCATCGGCATCGCGATCTTTGTCGCGCGCTTCGGCATCCACGCAGGCGGACTGCCAGCAGCGACGCTTGCCGGCATCGCGTTCGTGATCGTCGGTAGTCTTGCCTTCATTGTGCTTCAGCGGCGCGGTGTCGGCCTCGCGACATCGTTGGCCACGCGCCTGCTGCCCGCAGCGGAACAACACACACAGGCTTTCGGCCGAGAACTTGAAGCACTTTATGAAAGCCCCGCGCGTCTCGCCGCGTCATCGTTCCTGCATCTGGTCGGCTGGCTCGCCAGCGGCATCGCCCTCTGGCTCGCCATCCGCCTGATCGGTGGAAACATCGATGTCGCGGGTGCCATCGCCATCGAAAGCATTCTTTGCGCACTGCGCAGTGCCGCCGTCGTCGTGCCCGGCGCATTGGGCGTGCAAGAAGCTGGCTATGCGCTACTCCTGCCGCTGTTCGGGTTGCCCGCCGAGATGGGTCTCGCCGTATCGCTGCTGAAACGCGCGCGCGAGATCGTCATCGGCGTTCCCGTGCTGCTCGCGTGGCAGGGCATGGAAGGACGCCGCGCGCTCGCGGCGCCGAAGCCATGAGCGACACCGTCCTCGTCACCGGCGCGTCCGGCTTCGTCGGCTCCGCCGTTGCGCGCAAACTCGCCGAACGCGGTTACCGTGTCCGCGTGCTGATGCGCAAGACGAGTCCGAAGACCAACCTCGCCGGTCTCGATGCTGAACCCGTCGAAGGCGACATGATGGACGCCGCATCGATGCGCGCGGCGATGCACGGCGCGCGCTATCTGTTCCACGTCGCTGCGGACTATCGCCTTTGGGCGCGCGATCCAGAAGAGATCGTCCGCAACAACCGCGAGGGCACGCGCAATGTCATGAACGCGGCGCTGGCCGAAGGTGTCGAGAAGATCGTCTACACCTCCAGTGTCGCGACCCTGAAGCCCATCGCCGGACAATCCGTCGGCGAAGACTCACGCCACAGCGAACAGTCAGCCGTCGGCGCCTACAAGCGCAGCAAGGTCGTCGCCGAGCGACTGGTCGAGGCGATGATTGCCGAACGCAATCTTCCCGCGACCATCGTGAGCCCATCGACCCCGATAGGCCCGCGCGACGTGAAACCGACGCCGACGGGCCGCATCCTGGTCGAAGCCGCGACGGGGCGCATGCCCGCCTATGTCGATACCGGCCTTAATCTTGTGCATGTCGATGACGTGGCCGAAGGCCATCTGCTCGCGCTGGACAAGGGCAAGATCGGCGAGCGATACATTCTCGGCGGACAGGACGCGACGCTCGCACAGATGCTCGCCGTCATCGCCGAGCTTTCGAACCGCAAGCCACCGCGGATCAATCTGCCGCGCGGACCGCTCTATCCGCTCGCCTATGCAGCGGAGGCGTTCGCATCGCTCACCGGCAAGGATCCGTTCGTCACCGTCGATGCATTGAACATGTCGAAGTATCACATGTTCTTCTCGTCCGCGAAGGCGGAACGCGAGCTTGGCTATAAAGCGCGTCCTTACCACGAAGCGATCAAAGACGCGCTCGACTGGTTCAGACAGGCCGGATATCTGAAATGATCTGGCTGCTCGGCTTCGTCCCGCTTCTGGCGTGGCTCTATCTGCTGTTCGGACGCGGCATGTTCTGGGTCACGCGCGAACGCGACGACCGCGACGCGCCGTTGCCCGAGATGTGGCCCAGCGTTGTCGCCATCGTTCCCGCACGTGACGAGGCTGACGTTATCGCACGCACGCTCGGCAGTGTTGTGGCGCAGGATTACAAAGGTTCATTCCGCGTGATCCTTGTCGATGACCAAAGCAGCGACGAGACCGCGGAGATTGCGCGAGACCTGAACAGCGACAGATTGACTGTGATCTCTGGCGCGCCACGTCCCGCCGGCTGGACCGGAAAACTCTGGGCAGTCAAGCAAGGCGTCACAGCAGCGGGAGCGCCGGACTATCTCTGGCTCACAGACGCTGACATCGCGCATACGAACAACAATCTCTCCAAGCTCGTCGCGCGCGCGGATGCGGGAAAGCTCGCGCTCACCACGCTGATGGCGAAACTGCATTGCGGCAACACCGCCGAACGGCTCCTGATCCCCGCCTTCGTGTTCTTCTTCGACATGCTCTATCCGTTCGCGTGGGTGAACGATCCGAAGAACAGGACCGCGGCTGCGGCAGGCGGCTGCATGTTAATCAGACGCGAAGCGCTGGAGAACGCGGGCGGGATCGACGCGATCAAAGGCGAGATCATCGACGATTGCGCGATGGGGCGCCTGATGAAGGCGCAGGGGCCAGTGTGGCTCGGCCTGACGGATCGAAGCGTGAGCGTGCGGCCCTACAGTTTCGGTGACATCCGCAAGATGGTGTCGCGCTCGGCCTACGCGCAGCTTGGCTATTCGCCGTTGCAGCTTCTGGGCACAGTGATCGGGATGATCGTTGTTTATGTCGCGGCACCCTTCGTCGCGTTCTTTGCGCATGGGCTGGTGCAGATCGCGGGGATCGCGGCGTGGGCGGCGATGGTGATCGCGTTTGCGCCAATGCTGCGGTTCTACCGGCTTTCGCCGATCATCGGGCTTGCGATGCCGCTTATCGGTTTGCTCTATGGCCTCTTCACGCTCGACTCCGCGATCCAGCATTGGCGCGGACGCGGCGGCATGTGGAAGGGGCGCGCGCAGGCGATGGAGAAGGCATGAGCGCGTCCGATCTTGCATCCGGCAAAGGCCACAAGGACGAGAACTTCCCGGTCGCGTCGTGGTTGATCAAGCCCGCGCATCGTGCACCGATCCTGGCGTTCTACCGCTTCGCGCGCGCGGCCGACGACGTGTCGGATCATGAATCCGCGACGCCGGAAGAAAAATTGCGCCTGCTCGACGAGATGGAGCGCACACTGCTCGGCGAACTCGACAGTGCGCCAGAGGCGTTCGCGCTGCGTCGCGTGCTGAAGGACCACAACTTGAGCGAACAGCACGCGATGCTGCTGCTCGAAGCCTTCCGCCGCGATGTGACCAAATTGCGCTATGCGAACTGGGACGAGCTGATGGATTATTGCCGCTATTCGGCAATGCCGGTCGGACGTTTCGTGCTCGACGTGCACGGCGAGTCGCGCGATACATGGCCATTATCGGATGCGCTGTGCGCCGCGTTGCAGGTGATCAACCATCTGCAGGATTGCGGGAAGGACTATCGTTCGCTCAACCGCGTCTACATTCCGCAGGATGTGTTCACCGACACCGATGCGCTCGGCCTTGACAAGGCGACGCCGGAATTGCTCGGCGTCATCGCGGCGCTCGCAAAACGCACCGGTGGATTGTTGGCGCAGTCCAAACCGTTCGCCGGCCAGATCAAAGATCGCCGTCTGGCGCTCGAGGTCAGCATGATCCAAACATTTGCGGAGGATCTCAACCGCCGCCTTCAGCATCGCGACCCCTTGTCGGAGCGCGTGCATCATCGCAAATTGGAACTGATGCCGCTCGCCTTCCGGGCGTTCTTAGGGTTCTTGGGACGCCGCCGCACATGACCGCCAAAGAAATCCAGGCCGTCGAGGCGAAAGCGCGCGGCAGCTCGTTCTATTCCGCGATGAAGCTGATGCCGCGCGCCGAGCGCGAGGCGATGTTCGCGATCTATGCCTTCTGCCGCATGGTCGACGACATCGCCGACGACGGCATCGGCACGCGCGAGGAACGCTTTGCGCGGCTCGTCGAATGGCGGCGCGATCTCGATGTCCTCTATAGCGGTGGAGTGCCGTTGAAATGCGGCTTCCTGAAAGACGCCGTCTCGCGCTACGGCCTGCACAAGGACGATTTCCTAGCCATTATCGACGGCATGGAGATGGATGTGCACGCCGATATCGTCGCGCCTGACCTCATCATGCTCGATCTCTATTGCGACCGGGTGGCGAGCGCGGTGGGCCGCCTGTCGATCAAGGTGTTCGGGATGGACGAAGGTCCCGGCTTCAAACTCGCCCAGCATCTGGGACGCGCCTTGCAGCTCACCAACATCCTGCGCGATCTCGACGAGGACGCCGGGATCGGCCGCCTCTATCTCGCCCGCGAACATCTCGAAAGCGCAGGCGTGAAGATCACGGACCCGAAATCCATTCTCGTGGATGCGCACATCGATGCGGCCTGCCGGGAATGTGCGCGTCTGGCGCATCGGCACTACGAGATCGCCAATGAAGTCATGCGCGGAAAGCCGAAGGGCAATCTGCGCGCGCCGCGCCTCATGGGTGCGGTTTACGCGGCAATCCTCTCTGCAATGGAAGCGCAGGGTTGGAACGCGCCGCGCACGCGCGTGAGCCTGCCGAAATCTCAGCTCGCGATGCTGGTCCTGCGCAACGGGCTGTTCGGATGAACGGCAAGCGCTTTCATGTGATCGGTGCAGGGCTCGCCGGTTTGTCGTGTGCGACGGCGCTCGCTGAAAAAGGCGCACGCGTCGAAGTCTACGAAGGCGCGCCGCAGGCGGGTGGGCGTTGCCGATCCTATGTCGATCCCGTCCTCGGCCAGACGATCGACAACGGCAATCATCTTGTGCTGTCCGGCAACCATGCGACGATGGATTATCTGCTGCGCATCAAGGCGCGCTATCACCTCGCGGGACCGGACAGAGCGCGGTTCGATTTCGCCGATGTGCAGAGCGGCAAGCACTGGACCATCACGCCGAACGAAGGGCCGGTGCCGTATTGGGCGCTGATGAATTCGCGCCGCGTGCCGGATACGGGCTTCTTCGATTACGCCGGTCTCGCCGGATTGATGTGGGCGCGCGAGCCGAAGCGCATCTGCGATGTCATCCGTTGTGAAGGTCCGCTGTGGGAGCGGTTGATGAAGCCGTTTCTGCTCGCCGCGCTGAACACAGAACCGGAAACTGCATCCGCTGCGCTCGCCGGCGCCATTATCCGCGAGACCTTGGCGAAAGGCGGCCGCGCCTATCGTCCACGCATCGCGCATCCGACACTCGCCGCCGCATTCGTCGAACCGGCGCAGCGTTATCTCGCCGACCGGCGCACCAGCGTGCAACTGGGACAGCGCCTGCGCCGCATCGTGATGGGTGACACGCAAGCGGTCGCGCTCGAATTTCCGGACAACACGATTCCGCTGACAAGCAACGACACCGTCATTCTCGCCGTGCCGCCGTGGGTGGCGAAAGAACTTCTGCCGCAGATCAAGGCACCGGATGAATTCCGCTCCATCGTCAACGCGCATTTCAAGATGCCGGCGCCGAAAGACGCACCCTTGATGCTCGGCGTCATCGGAGGCACCGCGGAATGGATATTCTCCTTCCCCGACCGCATCTCCACCACCATCAGCGGCGCCGATCGCCTGGTCGATATGGACCGTGACGCGCTGATCGCACTGATCTGGAAGGATGTCGCGACCGCGCTGAGCATCACCGCGCCGATGCCCGAATGGCAGATCGTGAAGGAGCGCCGCGCGACCTTCGCCGCGACGCCGGAACAGGCCGCCAAACGTGCGTCCGCAAAGACACAATGGGCCAACCTGCTCCTCGCCGGCGACTGGACCGCGACCGGCCTGCCCGCAACCATCGAAGGTGCCGTAAGGTCGGGCCATAAAGCGGCGGAGTTGGCGCTCGCCCGCGCCGCCGTATAATGGCGGGGATGAACCAGATCAGCATCGAAGAGAACAACTGGGCCGCCGTCGAGGCGACGATCCGCGGCGCGACCAAGGCGCTGCTCGACCGTCAGCGCGACGACGGCCATTGGGTGTTCGAACTCGAAGCCGACGCCACGATCCCGTCGGAATATGTGCTGCTGGTCCATCATCTGGCGGAGACGCCGAACCTGGAGCTGGAGCGCAAGATCGGCGTCTATCTGCGCCGCATCCAGGCCGATCACGGCGGCTGGCCGCTCTATCATGGCGGCGCGCTCGACATCAGCGCGACGGTAAAGGCGTATTTTGCGCTGAAGATGATCGGCGACGACATCGACGCGCCGCACATGGTGCGCGCGCGCGACGCGATCCTGTCGCGCGGTGGCGCGCTGAAGGCCAACGTGTTCACGCGCATCCTGCTCGCGCTCTATGGCGAGACGTCGTGGATGAACGTGCCGACGGTGCCGGTGGAATTGATCCTTCTGCCGCGCTGGTTCCCGATCCATCTGTCGAAGATGTCGTATTGGGCGCGAACGGTGATCGTGCCGCTCTTGGTGCTGGCGGCAAAGAAACCCGTCGCGCGCAATCCCCGCGGCATCCATGTGCCGGAACTGTTCGTTCCGGGCGGCACCGCGGCGTCGAAACGCGCGCCGCATCAGAGCGCGTTCTGGTCGGGTTTCTTCGGTGCGCTCGATTGGGTGCTGAAGCGTGTCGAGCCTTTGTGGCCAAAGGGATTGCGCCAGCGCGCGATCGACCGATGCGTATCGTGGACCACCGAGCGGTTGAACGGCGAGGACGGGCTCGGCGCGATCTATCCCGCGATGGCCAACAGCGTGATGATGTACGACACGATGGGCTACGCGCCGGATCATCCGGATCGCGCCATCGCGCGGCTGTCGGTGGAAAAGCTGCTCGTCGTGAAGGACGAAGAAGCCTATTGCCAACCCTGCGTCTCGCCGATCTGGGACACGGCGCTGATGTGCCACGCGCTGATGGAAGCGAAGGAGTGCGACGCCGAGATCAGCAAAGGTCTTGAGTGGCTGAAAGGCCGCCAGGTGCTGGACGTCAAAGGCGACTGGGCCGAGGAACGGCCGAATGTACGCCCCGGCGGTTGGGCGTTTCAATACTGGAACAACCACTACCCCGATCTCGACGACACTGCGGTGGTGGCGATGGCGCTGCATCGTTTCGATGGCGCGCGTTACGCCGAGCTGATTTCGCGCGGCCGCGAATGGGTCGAGGGGCTGCAAAGCAAGAACGGCGGCTGGGGCGCGTTCGATGCCGACAATGTCTATTACTACCTGAACAACATTCCCTTCGCCGATCACGGCGCACTGCTCGATCCGCCGACCGACGACGTGACGGGACGCTGCATCGGATTTCTGATGCAGCTTGGCGCGGGCAAGGATGATCCGCATGTGAAGGCAGGCGTGGATTTCCTGCGCTCTTCGCAACTGAAAGACGGAAGCTGGTTCGGCCGCTGGGGCGTGAATTACATCTACGGCACCTGGTCGGCGCTCGCGGGACTGAACGCCGTCGGCCTTCCGATGGATGAACAGATGATCCGCCGCGCCGCGCAGTGGCTCGTCTCGATCCAGAACGAAGACGGCGGCTGGGGCGAAAGCTGCGACAGTTACAAGCTCGATTATTCCGGTTACGAACGCGCAGCGTCGTGCGCGTCGCAGACGGCATGGGCGCTGATGGGTCTGATGGCGGCCGGCGAAGTCGATCATCCCGCCACCGCGCGCGGCATCCGTTATCTGCAGGGCGCGCAGCAGCAGAACGGGCTCTGGCCCGAAGACACCTACACCGGCGGCGGTTTCCCGCGCGTGTTCTATCTGCGCTATCACGGCTACGCGAAGTTCTTCCCACTCTGGGCCGTCGCGCGCTACCGCAATCTCAAAGCCGGCAACTCGCGCAGCGTGGCGCATGGACTGTAGCGCCCACTTCCACCCTCCCCTTGAGGGAGGGTCGAAAAATGCAAAGCATTTTTCGAGGAGGGGTAAAGCACGAGCATTGCAGCTGAACCCCTCCCCGAAATTTGTTCGCTGCGCTCGCAAATTGTCGGCCCTCCCTCAAGGGGAGGGCGGAAAAGTATGACCGTTCTTGCCGTCGTCGGGCTGAAGCGGGAGGCCGCGATAGTCACGGGACCGCAGATCGTTCCGGTCATCGCAGGCAACAGCGGGATACTTCGTCAGCGCATTCAGGGCGCGCTCAATCCGGATGTGCGCGGCATCATCAGCATCGGGATCGCGGGCGCGCTGTCGCCGGATCTGAACGCCGGCGACGCGGTCATCGCAGAACGCATCGTCACCGCGACCGAACCCTTCGAGACCGACGCAAAATGGACCGGGCGGCTCGCAGGTGCGGTTCGCGATGCGCGCATCGGCGCGATCCTCGGCCGCAACGTCATTGCCGACAGCGCAGACGTCAAAGCTGCTCTGTTCGAATCTTCGAACGCGGACGCGGTCGATATGGAGTCGCACATTGCTGCGCTGGTCGCGCGTGAGAGCAACCTGCCCTTCGCGGCATTGCGCGTGATCTCGGACCGCGCCGATCACGCGCTGCCGCCAGCGGCGCTGGCCGCAATGAAACCCAATGGCGGCATCGCGCTTGGGCGCGTGCTGAAATCGATCGTGTTAAACCCGGCACAAATTCCGGCGCTGATGCGCACAAGCCGCGAGTCGGAAAAGGCGTTCAAAACGCTTATGCGTTGCCGCGATGCGCTGGGCCCGGCGCTCGTAGGGCCGTAAACGCGTTATTCCGCCGCTTCGACCCGCTGCGCCTGTGCGCGCGCAGCCTTAGCGGCGTGGATTTCCGCCTGCTTCGTCTCGACGTGCTTGGAGAACACGAATTCGGCCGGCCGCTGCTTGGACGTGTCGATGTCCTTAGCGAACGGACCTTCGGTCTTCACGCCGCGCATCGCGAGCGGGATCAGCTTTGTCGGGTGCTTGATCGAGTCGATGACGGCGGTGCCTTCGAAGCCGCAATGGACCATGCAGTCCTGGCATTTCTCGTACTTGCCGACGCCGTACTTTTCCCAGTCGGTGTCTTCCATCAGCTCCTTGAAGGTCTTCACATAGCCTTCGCCGAGCAGATAGCAGGGCTTCTGCCAGCCGAACACGCAGCGCAGCGGCATCGACCATGGCGTACATTCATAGGTCTGATTGCCCGCGAGGAAATCAAGGAACAGCGCGGACTGGGTGAACTCCCAGTTCTTGCCGCCATTGCCGCGAGACAGGATATCGCGGAACAGGCGCTTGGTGCGCTCGCGGTTGAGGAAGCTCTCCTGATCCGGCGCGCGCTCATAGGCGTAGCCCGGCGAGATGGTTATGCCGTCGAGGCCCATCTCCATCATCAGGTCGAAGAACTGCGCGACGCGCTCCGGAATGGCGTTCGAGAAAAGCGTGCAGTTGATCTGGGTGCGGAAGCCCTTCGACTTTGCGAGCTTGATCGCGTCGATGGCCTTCTCATAGACGCCGTCGAGGCAGACCGAATGGTCGTGCATCGCCTTGTCGCCATCGAGATGGATCGACCAGGTGAAATTCGGATGCGGCTTGTACTGGTCGATCTTCTTCGACAGCAGCAGCGCATTGGTGCAGAGGATGACGAACTTGTCCTTGGCGAGGAAGCCTTCGACGATCTTCGGCATCTCGCGGTGGAGCAGCGGCTCGCCGCCCGCAATTGACACCGCGGGTGCGCCGCATTCATCGATGGCCTGCATGCACTCGTCATAAGAGAGGCGCTGATTCAGGATGTCGTCCGGATAATCGATCTTGCCGCAACCGGCGCAGGCGAGGTTGCAGCGGAACAGCGGCTCGAGCATCAGCACGAGCGGATAGCGTTTCACGCCGGTGATGTGCTGCTTGACGACGTAGGAGCCGATCTTTGCGGCCTGCTTCAGCGGAATACCCATTCGATCAATCCCTAAGCTCGGCCGGAAGCCGGAATTCGATATGCTCTTTCTTGCCGTCCATAGTCGAAACTTCGACCGGCGCGATCTTCGCAAGCGCGCCGATGACGTGCTCGACCAGTGCTTCCGGCGCCGAGGCGCCGGCGGTCAGGCCGATGGAGGTCTTGCCGCGCACCCAGTCCGGATTCAGTTCGCTGCCGTCCGCGATCAGATAAGATGGCACGCCGACTTCGCGCCCGATCTCGACCAGGCGGTTGGAGTTGGAAGAATTCTTCGCGCCAACCACAAGTATCACATCCGCTACCTTCGCCAATTCGCGCACGGCAGTCTGGCGATTTTGTGTCGCGTAGCAGATGTCGGTCGTCTCGGGGCCAACGATGTCGGAGAATTTCCGCTTCAACGCCGCGATGATCGATTTGGTGTCGTCGATCGAAAGCGTCGTCTGGGTGATGTAGGCGACCGGCGTGTCCGCCGGAATCGTCAGCGCATCGACATCGGCGTCGGACTGCACCAGCGTCACAGGCGCGCCAACCTGGCCCATCGTGCCTTCGACCTCGGGGTGGCCGGCATGTCCGATGAGGATCAGCTGGCGGCCGTGCGTCACGTAGCGCTTGCCCTGATTGTGCACCTTCGACACCAGCGGGCAGGTCGCGTCCAGAACCGGAAGGTTGCGCGACTTCGCCGTGTTCACCACCGTCTGCGGAACGCCATGCGCGCTGAAAACCGTCACCGCGCCATCGGGCACTTCATCGAGCTCTTCGACGAAGCGCGCGCCCTTGCCCTTCAGCGTGTCGACGACATGCTTGTTGTGCACGATCTCATGGCGGACATAGACGGGCTCGCCATACTTCTCGAGCGCGCGCTCGACGATGTCGATGGCCCGCACGACGCCCGCGCAGAAACCACGCGGCTGGGCAAGTACGACACGCATCATGCTGCTGGCTCCAAGGCCGCCCGGATTGGCCAATGGCCAGGACGGAAATTGTTGTTCCCTCACCCCACATTTTCTAGAAACGCACCCGGCGCCGCAATGGCTTTATTGCAACGCAACAAACAATAGTGGAGGGTCCGCGATCAGGCACAAAACCCCTGTGATAGACTGGAAAACAGTAGGGGTATTATGCCATCGGGGATTAAGCAAAACGGCATGAACGATATTTCACAGGCGCAATCGAAAGTTTCGCCACATAGCGGCCTGACCGCGGCGATGGCCGAATCGGCGAAGGCCGTGGAGACGGTGCTCGAGAAAGTGCTGCCCCAGCCGCACGGCCTGCATGCGCGCATCCATGAGGCGATGCGCTACGCGATCTTCGCGGGCGGCAAGCGGTTGCGCCCCTTTCTGGTGATGCATTCGGCCGCAATGTTCGGCGTGGCGCCGGAGCGCGCGGCACGCGCAGCAGCGTCCATCGAATCGCTGCACACCTATTCGCTGGTGCACGACGACCTTCCCTGCATGGATGACGACGATCTGCGCCGCGGGCGCCCGACGACGCACAAGGCTTTCGATGAGGCGACCGCGGTGCTCGCCGGCGATGCGCTGCTCACCATCGCGTTCGAGATTCTCGCCGATGCCGCGACCCATCCGAACGCCGATGTTCGATTGAAGCTGATCACGCGCCTCGCAGAAGCGTCGGGCAGCAACGGCATGATCGGCGGACAAATGATCGACATGCGCGCCGCCGTCAGTGACTTCGGCGTGGAAGAGATCAAGCTGCTGCAACGACTGAAGACGGGGCAGCTGTTCGAATTCTCCTGCGAGGCAGGCCCGATCCTCGGCGAAGCGAGCGACGACGACCGCAAACGCCTGCGTGACTACGCACACGGCATGGGCCTCGTCTTCCAGATCACCGACGATCTGCTCGATGTGACCTCGACCGCCGAGAAAACCGGCAAGGCCGTTGGCAAGGACAAGGATCAGGGCAAGGCGACACTGGTGTCGATCTACGGCATCGCAGGCGCGCGCGCCGAGGCCGAGAAACTCGCGCGCCACGCCGCAGACACGCTGGCGGGCTATGGGCCGGAGGCGAACCCGCTCCGCGAGTTGCCGATGTTCCTGCTGGATCGCGACACCTGAGTTGCAACGAAATTCCGCCGCAAATGTTATGTTTCCATATTCTCTTCGATAACGAGGCTGACCGATGAAAAACGCGTTGTTCGGGGCACTTTCGCTGGTTGTGACACTTCTGTTCGCACCTATTGCAACGCCCGCACTGGCCGCCGATGCCGATCCGGCGGCGGCACAGGTCCAGAGCTTTTACGATGCGCTGCTCGACACGATGAAGCACGGCAAGCAGCTCGGGCTGAACGGCCGTTACGAGAAACTGAAGCCTGCCGTCGAACAGGCGTATGACCTGCCGCTGATGACAAGCCTCGTCGTCGGCTCCAGCTGGTCGACGCTGTCGGCGGGCGATCAGAAAGAGCTGATCAATGCGTTCGAGCGCATGACCATCGCGAACTATGCCAAGAACTTCGACGATTTCAGCGGCGAGAAATTCACGGTCGATCCGGCGGTGCAGACGCGCGGCGTCGACAAGGTCGTGATGAGCAAGCTCGTCACCGGCGGCCAGTCGATCCCGTTCAATTATCGCATGCGCCAGTCGAACGGTGGCACGTGGAAGATCGTGGACGTTTATCTGAACGGCTTCGTCAGCGAACTGGCGACGCGCCGCTCCGATTTCGGCGCGACTCTGTCCAGCGGCGGCGCGCCGGCGCTGATCAAGAAGATCAATGCGCTGGCTGACGGGTTGATGAAGTAGCCGGGGGCGGACCCAGCAGCGCCGGCAGGAAGAACAGCGTCGTTATCAGCGTCCATGCCAGCGAGATCATCAAAAGCTCGCCCATGCTGGCGGTGCCGGGATGGCTCGACAGCCACAGCGTGCCAAAGCCAGACGCCGTTGTCAGCGCGCTGAAGATCACCGCGCGTGTCAGGCTGGACTGCAGCAGATCTCGTGCCCCTGCCCGCCACGCAACGACGAAATAGATATCGAACGCAACGCCGATGCCGAGCAGCAGTGGTAGCGCAATGACGTTCGCAAAGTTCAGCTGCAACCCGATCAGCACGCAGGTGCCGAGCGTGAGCAACCCGCTGAGCAGCAACGGGACCAGCGTCAGAACCAGATCGTAGATCCGGCCGAGCACGAACCCGAGCAGGATCGTGATCGCGATGAACGCCCACAGCCCCGCCTGCAGGAACGCGCCCATGATCGTGTCGCCGGATTGGCGGATGGAGAGCGGCGCGCCGGTCGCATCGGGCACCACGCGCGTCACCGCGGCGCCGAATTTGCGCAGCGATTCATCGCTGCCGCTGGTGTCTTTCGGGAAGACCTGCGCGCGCGCCATCCCGTTCGGCGCCACCCAGTCATGCACCAGATCGGGCGGCATCGTCTGCAATGATACAGGGGCCGCCTGCAATGCCGCGCGCAATTCATCGAGCAGTGCACCGAGGCCCGGGATCAACGCGGCGTGGGCCCGCGCCCGGGTCGCAAAGTCTGCGCCTGCGAGCCTGTCGAGGACATTGGCGAGCTTCAGCGCGTCTTGTGCGGGTTCGCCGCGCTGTGTGGCGGCTGCATCGCGGAGCGCCTTCGCCGTATTCCGGAAGCTCGCGACCACTTCGACGTCCGACGGCGGTGGCTTCGTCACGAAGGGATTGATCGCAGCGTCCATGAGGAAGGACGCGTCCTGGATCGCCGCGAGCTTGGGCGGCTGGTCGTCGGGCACGAAGCTCTTGAGCGTCAGAACCTGCCCGACCTCCGGCAGTTTCGAGAGCCGCGCGCCGAGAGCATCCGCCTGATCCAAGGACGGCGCGAGCACGTCGATCGTGTTCGGCGAGGTCTGCGGATCCTTCATCAGATCGTACAGGGTAGAGACGGATTCGACTTTCGCACTGCGCAGATGCAGCGGATCGAAATCGAAATGCAGGAATGGAATGCTGGCGAGCGACGCGAGTCCCACGACGGTCGCTGCGATCAGAACAAGACGGCGTTTGTCGGCGAGGAAACGGTCCACCGGCGCGAGCGACCGGAAGCCGACCTCTTCCGCTTCGCCATGCGGCGCGATGAGCATCATCAGCGCCGGCAACATCGTGATCGCCAGCACAAACGCCACGATCATGCCTATGCCGGCAATCAGGCCGAGTTCGGCCACGCCCACATACTTCGTCGGCAAGAAGGAAAAGAAGCCGGCCGCCGTTGCCAGCGCGGCGAGCGCCAACGGCTTGCCCACACCATGACCGGCTCGCACCAGCGCCGGCATGAGATCGCGCATGACGTGACGCTCGGCGCGATAGCGCACACAGAACTGGATTCCGAAATCGACACCAAGGCCGACAAACAACGCCACGAACGCGATCGAAATGATGTTGAAAACGCCGACGGCGGCGAGACCGATGCCCATCGTCAGCGCAAGGCCGGTAAACAGCGTCACCAGAATACAGACGATGATACGGAAGGAGCGTACCGCAAGCCACAGGGTCAGCGTGACCGCGAGCATCATCACGATGCCCATGAGATCGGCGCGTTCGGCGAGGGTTGCGAACTCCTCATCCGCCAGCGGCACAGGACCGGTCAGGCGGATGCGCACGCCATTGTCCGGCTTGAGCCCCAGATCGCGCGCGGCGGAGCGGATCGCGTCGCTCGCTGCTGCGCCCGGCGACAGCGCATCGAAATCGAGCGCAGGCTGCACTTCAATAAAGCTGCGCAGCCGTGACGGATCGGTCGTGCCGGTCACCAGCGACGACCAGGACAGATAAGCACGCTCGCCGTTGGCGACTTTGCCCAGCGTGTCGGCAAACGCCTTCACTGGCTTGTCGAGCTGGTCGAGCGTCGCTTGACCGTGCTGCACGCCCATCAATGCCGTGGAGAGACTATCCATCACGCCACGCAGGCTCGGATCTGCGGCGAGACCCGCGAGAAACGGCTGTGCTGAAATGAGCTGCTGCGTCGTTTTCTTCACGTCGGCTTCGGAGGAGAACAGCAATCCGCTCTGAAGGAAGAACGGCCCGCCACCCGGCTGGCGCACGATCGGAAACAGCTTCTTCTCGCCTGCAAGTTTCGTCGCGAGCATCGACTGTGCGCGCTGCGCCAGCTCCGGCGTCGCGCCGTCGATGACGACAAGAATGAGATTGCTCTGCTGCGGGAAAAGCTTGTCGAACCGGGCCTCGCGCTTCCGCCAGTCGAGATCTGGCGAGATCAGCTTCTCGCTGTCGGTGTCCATCTTGAAGTGCTGGGCGGTGTAAAGGCCCGCACCCAGCGCAGCCAGAATGAATGCCGCCACGACCACGCGCGCGTGGCGGCAGCACAGGGCGACGACCGTCTCGAGGAACGCCATAATCCGGCTTTATCTGCTCAAAATGCGTTTTCCAGATAGAGGAAACGCACGAGTCGATCAATTCGCCAGTGGATCGGCTGTGTCCTGCGGCGTCTTGTTGTCCACCTGGTCCTGGCGGCGCTTCAGATAGGTGTCACGCATCGCGGCATAGTAATCCACCGAATTGCGCTCGATATCCTCGAGATCGTCGATCACCCGTGCGCGGCCGTCGACGGTGGAGAACACGCGCGCACCGAGGGAGACGTAATAGCGTCCGCTGTAATCGAAATAGCTGAGCGGACTGAAGAAGTGATCGACATAGATGCGGCCGACCGCGTCGCGCGGAAGCGCGGCACCGATCAACGGCAGCACGAGATAGGGACCTGGCGGTACACCATAGACGCCGAGCGTCTGACCGAAATCTTCCTGCTGCGGCGCGAGTCCCCATTTCGTCGCCGGGTCCATGACGCCAAGCACGCCGACAGTCGTGTTCACGCCGAAGCGCTCGGTCGCCTTGCCCGCCCGGTTGAATTCACCCTGCAGCACATCGTTCGCGATGGTGATCGGCATGCCGACATTCGAAAGCAGATTGTGGATGCCGTCGCGCAGAGGGTCCGGCACGCTCGACTTGTAGAACACCGCAGCGGGCAGTGCCGCGTTGCGGTCGAGCTTCTGGTTGATCCAGAACATTTTCCGGTTGAAGCCCTCGAACGGATCGTCATTCGACCATTTCTGCACGCTGGAGCAACCGGCCAGCGCCAGACCGAGCAATGAAAAAATCAGCGCGCGAGATATGAGCACGTTTGTTCTTCCCCACCTCGGGGAAGAATACAAAATTGTAGGCCGCCGTCCATGCTGCAACTGCGATCAGAGCGCGAGAGGCCTGTCGATAAGTACCGCCAATAGAAGCGCCGGGCCGCCATGCGCGACCCAGGCGTGGTTGGTTCCACGCTGAATCACGATCTGACCGGGCTTGATGCGCGTCTCGGTGTCTTCGAGGATCAGGCTGACCTCACCCTTCAGCAAGCAAATGACATCCAGCGAATGCGTCTCGTGCATCGCGGAATGGCGGCTTTGGTCGATGATATGATGTTCCGCGCCGAAGCCCGCAAACGCCGCTCGGGTCGCGGCGTCGAGCGCTTCCTTCGGAGTTCCCTCCGGAACCGGTTCGATAACGAACCAGCGAACTTTCACGCTTTGGTGAGGTGGCGAAAGGACAACGGTCCCCTTGCCGCTATCTTTCGCTTCTTTCGGGTTCAGCGCGGCGACAACGCTGTCCGTCCAGATTTCGAGGAGACCGCCGCGGCCCTGTGTGATCGCGGCGTCCGCCGGCGGCCCGTCGATGATGATCGTCGACTTGCCGCTTGCGTTGTCGCCGGTGATGACGCGGCGCAGCGTCTCCTCGAACGGTGGGTACATCAGAACACCTCGAACAAACCGGCCGCGCCCATGCCGCCGCCGATGCACATCGAGACGACAACCTTCTTGGCGCCGCGGCGCTTGCCTTCCATCAGCACATGGCCGGTCAAACGCGCGCCGGTCATGCCGAAGGGATGGCCGATGGCGATGGAGCCGCCATTGACGTTGTACTTCGCTGGATCGATGCCGAGCTTGTCGCGCGAATAGAGACACTGCGACGCGAAGGCTTCGTTCAGTTCCCAGAGATCGATGTCATCGACCTTCAGGCCATGACGCTGCAGCAGGCGCGGCACCGCGAACACGGGGCCGATGCCCATTTCGTCGGGCTCGCAACCGGCAACGGCCCAACCCTTGAACAAGCCCATCGGTTGAAGGCCGCGCTTCTCGGCCTCCTTGCCTTCCATGATCACGACCGCGGCCGCGCCATCGGCGAGCTGCGAGGCGTTACCGGCGGTGACGTACTTATCGGGGCCCTTGACCGGCGCGAGCTTGGCGAGACCTTCAAGCGTCGTATCGGGGCGATTGCACTCATCCTTGCTGACGACGTAATCGACGATGGATTCTTCCTTCGTCTCCTTGTTGACGACCTTCATCTTGGTCGCCATCGGAACGATCTCGTCCTTGAACTTTCCGGCCTGCTGTGCGGCCGCCATGCGACGCTGGGATTCGAGCGAGTATTCATCCTGATATTCGCGCGAAACATTGTAGCGCTTCGACACGACATCGGCCGTGTCGATCATCGGCATCCAGTAGTCCTTGTACATCTCGACGATGCGCGGCTCCTGGCCACCACCGCCGCCGCCCTGATAGGTGATCGAGTCGACGCCTGAGCCGACAACGATCTGCGCGCCATCATCGATGACATAGCGCGCCGCGTTGGCGATGGCGTTGAGGCCCGACGAACACGCGCGATGCACGGTGACACCGGAGGTCGTGACCGGAAGACCCGCGAGCAGCGCCGCACCACGCGCGACATTGCCCGACGCGGCTACGCAACCGGCGACGACGTCTTCGACCTCGGCCGGCGCCACGCCGGAGCGCTTCACCGCATGCTCCACCGCATGGCCGAGCATCGCCATGTTGGACGTGTTGTTGAACCCGCCGCGCGCGGCCTTTGCCAGACCGGTACGCGCATACGAAACAATGACTGCCTCACGCATCGAAAAATTCCTTTCCTAGTTCCGCCACAATCCGCGCGCAGCCTCTGTTTGCGCCATCCTGGGGAGGAAAACTATGGCCGCGACTGTTCAAACCAAAGCCGGCGACGTGCTCGTCGACATGAACACCACGCCGCTTATCGACGTGATGCTGGTACTTCTGACTTTGCTGATCATCACTTTGCCGATGCAGACCAACGCTGTGAAGATCGATCTTCCGCATCCCGCCCCGCCGTCGGCGGTAAAGCCCGAGATCGTGACGCTTGCGATCGACTTTGACGGCGTGGCCGCCTGGAACGGCCAGACGATCAGCCGGGCGACGCTCAACAACTATCTGTTCGATGCGGCGCACCGCACACCGCAGCCCGAGATCCACATCCGGGCCGACAAACTCGCCAAATATAATAGCGTCGCCTCCGTGCTCGCCGATGCGGCGCGCGCGGGTGAGACGCATGTCGGATTCGACGGCGTGTCGGAGGACTGAAGTAACGTCGCGCAGGCGATGCCCCATTCTTGACCTCCCCCTTGTGGGGAGGTTATTTTACATCCGAGAACTTCTTACCTTCGGAAACCAACTTCTCCAGCAACGCACTCGGTTTGAACTGCTCGCCCATCTTCGACTGGAAGTCCTTCATCCCGGCCAGAACCTTATCGAGGCCGATCTGTTCGCCCCAGTACATCGGGCCGCCGCGATAGACCGGCCAGCCATAACCGTTCAGCCACACCGTATCGATGTCGGAGGCGCGGATGGCTTTCTTCTCTTCGAGAATCTTCGCGCCCTCATTGACCATCGGATAGAGGCAGCGCTGCAAGATCTCGTCGTCGCTGATCTGGCGCGGGTTGATGCCCAGCTTGGCGCGGAAGTCCTGAATGACTTTCTCGGTCACGGGCGACGGCTTGGCGTTGCGGTTCTCGTCATAGTCATAGAAGCCCGCACCGGTCTTCTGGCCGCGACGATCCATCTCGCACAGCACTTCGCGCAAGGTGGAGCTCTTCGAGTTTTCCTTCACCCAGCCGATATCGAGGCCGGCGAGATCGCCCATCGCGAACGGCCCCATCGGGAAGCCGAAATCGTAGAGCACGCGGTCGACATCCCACGGCATCGCGCCTTCGAGCACCAGCGCGTTCGCCTCACGCGTGCGCTGCGCCAGCATGCGGTTGCCGACGAAGCCGGGGCACACGCCGACCAGCACCGCAACCTTGCCGATGGTCTTGGCGAGTCTCATCGAGGTGGCAATGACTTCCTTCGAGGTCTTGTCGCCGCGCACGATCTCCAAAAGGCGCATCACATTGGCCGGCGAGAAGAAGTGCAGGCCAATGACGAATTCCGGCCGCTTGGTCGCGGACGCGATCTCGTTCACGTCGAGATAAGAGGTGTTTGTGGCCAGGATCGCGCCCTGCTTCACGATGCCGTCAAGCTTGCCGAACACATCCTTCTTGATGTCCATGCGCTCGAACACCGCCTCGATCACGAGGTCGCAATCCTTGAGGTCCTCGAGATTGAGCGATGGCGTCAGCAAGCCCATGCGCTTCTCGACATCGTCCATCGTGAACCGGCCGCCCTTGGCGCTGCGCTCATAATTGCCGCGCACGACTTTCAGGCCGCGGTCGAGCGCGTCCTGCTTCATCTCAACGATCGTCACCGGAATGCCGGCATTGACGAAGTTCATCGAGATGCCGCCGCCCATCGTACCCGCGCCGATCACACCGACCTTCTTGATCGCGATGGTTTGCGTGTCATCCGGCACATCGGGAATCTTGTTCGCCTGACGCTCGGCAAAGAACGCGTAGCGCTGCGCCGCCGATTGCGGGCCGGTCATCAGGCCCATGAACAACTGACGCTCGGTCTTGAGACCCTCTTCGAAGGTCGCGGAGTTCACCGCCGCTTCGATGCACTTGATGTTGGCTTCCGGCGCGTCGAAGCCGCGGAACTTGCGCGCGTTCTTCTTGCGGAAGTCGGCAAAGATTTCGGGATGGCCCTTGGCGGGTTCGAGCTTGGCGTTGTTCTCACGCACCTTCTTGAGCGGCTTGTTCTCGGCGATGCACTTGCGCGCGAACGCGATGGCCGTCTCTTTCAGTTTGCCTTCCGGCGCCAGTTCATCAACGAGGCCCATGTCGAGGCATTGCTTGGCGGGCACATGCGTTCCGCTCGTCACCATCTCCAACGCCTTCTCGACACCGGCGATGCGCGGCAGGCGCTGCGTGCCGCCCGCACCGGGAAGCAGACCGATGTTCACTTCCGGCAGACCGCACTTCGCGCTCGGCACCGCGACGCGATAATGCGCGCAGAGCGCCACTTCGAGGCCGCCGCCCAGCGCCGTGCCGTGGATCGCGGCGACCACCGGCTTCGGCGACTCTTCGATTTCCTTCTGCACATCGAACAGGCTCGCGCCTTTCATCTGGCCGCCGAATTCAGAAATGTCCGCGCCGGCGATGAAGGTCTTGCCTTCGCAGATCAGCACGATGGCTTTCACGGAGGGATCGGCCTTCGCCTGCTGGAAGGAATTGAACAATCCGTCGCGCACATTGGCGGACAGCGCATTCACCGGCGGCGAATTGAGCGTGACAACGGCAACCTCGCCGTCATTCGTGAGATCGGTGACCGGATTGATGGCCGTCATGGTGCGCTTTCCCTGAATTGTTGGTTACCGACAAAAAATCAGGCGCGGGGGATAGAGTCGAGTCCCAACCACCCTCCCCTTGCCGCCTCCGCTAAGCTTCGGCGTGCCAAGTGAGTTTCACTTGCCGCGGCGTAGCCTTTAGGCGGAGCCGGGAGGGAGGGTCGACAATTTGTGAGCGCAGCGAACAAATTTCGGGGAGGGGCGATTGCCGCAACGGATACCCCTCCGCGAAAAATCCTTCGGATTTTTCGACCCTCCCTCAAGGGGAGGGTGGAATGCTTGCGCAACGGCAACTCCGGATTCCGCTATCGTTTCGCCATCGCTATTGGGAGAGCCGCATGACCTATGAACACATCACAGCCGAGATCGAAGGCCCAATCCTCACCATCACCCTGAACCGGCCGGACAAGCTCAACGCCTACACCGCCCTGATGGGATCGGAGATCGAGGATGCGTTCCAGAAGGCCGATGAGAATGATGATGTTCGCGTGATCATCGTGACCGGCGCGGGGCGCGGGTTCTGTGCCGGCGCCGACATCTCCGGCGGCGCGGATGCGTTCAACGTCAACAAGGGCGCGGCGATGTTTCAGGGGCCGAGGGCAACGCGGTCGCGCGGCGGGTTTGTCGAGGCGATCTACAATTGCAAGAAGCCCAGCATCGCCGCCATCAATGGTCCAGCCGTCGGTGTCGGCATAACATTGTGTCTGCCGATGGACATCCGTATCGCATCGAGCGATGCGAAGATTGGATTCATCTTCGCGCGCCGCGGCCTTGTGCCGGAAGCTGGTAGCGCCTGGTTCCTGCCACGCCTGGTCGGTTTGGATCAGGCCCTGCGCTGGTGCCTGTCGGGCCGCATCTTCGGCGCGCAGGAAGCGAAGGACGGCGGTCTCGTGTCAGAAGTCGTCGCACCGGATCAGTTGCTTGCACGTGCGCGCGAGATCGCTCTGGAGATTGCAGAGAACACCGCGCCGGTCTCCGTCGCGATGACGCGTCAGATGCTATGGCAATACTCCGCGGCCGCGCATCCGTTCGAGTTGCTGCAAATGGACGGGCCGCTTTCCGTCGAACTCGGAAGCGGCCCCGACGTTCGCGAAGGCGTCGCCGCGTTTCTGGAGAAGCGCAAACCAAGCTTCCCCGGCAAGGTCTCGAAAGACATCCCGCCGGGGTATAAACAGGCAAAGCGATAAACTCCTCCCACGCTTGCGGGGGAGGTGGCGCGCGCGACATCAGTCGCGCGTGACGGTGGGGGCGCCCCCTCCACCGCTGCGCGGTCCCCCTCCCCCGTAAACGGGGGAGGATCAATTAGGCTTTACCGAGCGCGAGGTCGCTCACAAAGGGATTGGTCCTGCGTTCCCAGCCGAAGGTCGACATTGGGCCGTGGCCGGGGACGAATTGCATCTCATCGCCGAGCGGCCAGAGGCGCTCGGTGATCGCGTGGATGAGTTGCTGCCAGTTTCCGCGCGGCAGATCGCAGCGTCCGATCGACCCCTTGAACAGCACGTCGCCAACGAACGCGATCTTCGCACCTTCGTGAAAGAACACGACATGGCCCGGCGTGTGGCCGGGACAATGGCGCACACCGAACTCGACCGCGCCGACCGTCACCGTGTCGCCATCTTCAAGCCAGCGCGTCGGCAGGCAGTTCTCTGCATCGCCGAATCCGGGGCGCTTCGCGTTACGGCCAAGATCTTCGAGCAGGAAGAGATCGTCCTTATGCGGACCTTCTATCGGGATGCCGAATTCGCGCGCGAGTTTCGTGGCACCGCTCGCATGATCGAGATGGCCGTGGGTGAGCAGAACCTTTTCGAGGGTCAGCCCCTCCGCCGCCACGGCCCCCTTCAACCGGTCGATCTCGCCGCCGGGGTCGACCAAGGCGGCTTTGCCGGTCTGGGTGCACCAGACCAGGGAGCAGTTCTGCTGGTAGGGCGTTACCGGGAGAATCGTGGCCTTGAGGGGAGCGTCCGTCATCCCGCCTGCTTAAAGACCGCCTTTGGTGCCGTCCATTGCCTTTATCCACAACCGCTTGATGTAATATCGCCGATCATTGAAATTTAATTGCGCAAAATGCCATCCAGATCATTACCAATCGCTAAGGCCATGACCGAATTGAAATACCAAAACCCGCCATTTCCGCGCATGTTTCCTTTGAAGTGTGGCTTTTCGCTCTGCTAGGCTTCGGGGGAATTTGGGGAATGAGAGCAGGCAGTCAGATCATGAAGGGATCGGCGATCCGCGCGCTATGCGTTGCGGGCGTGTTTGCTTATACGGCAAGCGCGGCCTGTGCGCATGCTGCTGCGCCGGCGAGCACCCTCGATCTGAATTCCTATTCGACCGTCATCGACAACGATTCCGAGGCGCGCGCGCGCCTGGCGGGACAGTTCGACCTCGATCTTCCCGGCGCACTGCCGGTTCTCTCCTATGGAGCCCCCGCGGTCGAGCCGCACACATTCGAGACCTTCGGCACCATTCCGCTGACTGACAGCACGTCGCTGAGCTTCGGCACGAACGCGGACCTCGCCGGCAAGTTCAATCTTTTCGACGCCGCGGGAAACACCGCCTATGACGGATTGTTCTTCTCCGCATCGGCTGTGAACTCGCCCTACGCCGCGCTCGCGAGTGGCGGATCGTTCGCGTCGTTCAATTTCATGCCGGCCGACGATGTGCGGCTTTCGATCGGCGGCGCATCGCTGGCGCCAGGCGCGGATCTGTATTCGCTCAATCCGGCTGACACCGTCGCGAGACTCGGTGGTTCGCCGATCGGATACGACACGCGCAGCGCCAACTCGCTGCTGGCAGGCGTGTCGTGGAATTTCGCGCCGTGGGTCGGCGTCGGTCTCACCGCATCGCAGACCGACGAACACAACGGCGTTCTCGGCAGCTTCAATCCGGCCGTACAGAATGCGGACACGTCCGCGCTCGGCGTTTCCGCGCGGCTGCAGCTTGGCGGCGGCTGGATGACGACGGCATCGTTCGCCGAAGCGATCACCAAGCTCGATCTGAAGCCGGGTCTCGGAGGCTCCGCCGATGAGATGCGCTCGCGCTCCTACGGCTTCGCGGTCGCCAAGAAGGGCTTGTTTGGCAATGACGCGATGGGCCTTGCGGTCTCG
This sequence comes from Rhizomicrobium sp., assembly GCA_035502175.1. Classification (GTDB taxonomy): domain Bacteria; phylum Pseudomonadota; class Alphaproteobacteria; order Micropepsales; family Micropepsaceae; genus Rhizomicrobium. The sequence continues at coordinate 21,365 of DATJUS010000091.1, read as the reverse complement.
CGCCCGGCGCCGGGAACGATCGGCGGATCGGAATTCGCGCTGGTCTCCGGCATGGAGGGAAACCCGCAGCTTCTGCAGGACAATCGCCTGCTCCAGAACCAGGCGCCCGAAACCGATTTCGAACTCGGCTATGTGACGACATTCATGGACGGTGCGGTCGCATTGCAGACCAACGCCTCGTACCAGATGAACTTCGCCGGACAGAGCGGCGCGACCTCGGTCTCGCTGCTGTCGCGGGCCAAAATCAAGTTCTGATCGCGTATCGAATTCAGTTCGACGTCTGCTTCGCGATCGCGGGCGGCACATAGCTGTTGTCGGCGACGCTGCCTTCCGGGCCGTAAACACGAAGCATGATGTTGAAGTGGCCTTTCGGAACCGGGAGCCAGTTCGCCGCCGGCACACCCGCCGGCTGCTCACGCGCCAGATAGAGCGTCACGCCTCCATCGCTGTCGTAGGTCAGCCCGGGCGTGTAACTCGCGATCTCGTATTTCTGGGCCCTGTTCTTGACGAGCTCGATCGACTCCGGCGTGTAGGCCGTGAACGACCAGAACCGCTCGGCCTGCGGAATCTCCTTCTTTGGAATCTTGAGCACATAGCCGGCCGGATCGGTGCCATCGAGCGCCGCGCCGGTTCCGTCGCTGAAGGCATGGTAGTAGGCGGCCGCGTCGATGTTGTTGCCATACTGGATGAACTCGGCGATCGCCGAACGGTCGAGATCCTGATGCGGCGTCCATTCGCCGATATTGGTGAAATGTATCCAGTTCGTCTTGCCGGTATGCGCGAGATAACGGTCGAGGATCAAGGTGTGCGCCGCCTGCACCGCCTGGCCGAACTCATATGTGTTCTTTCCCTCGGCGAAGAGCTTGTCGAACTTGTCGGAGAGTTCCTGCTGCTTCGATGAAAGCGGCGGCGTATTGGCCGCATGAACTGCGGCCTGGAGTTGCGTCAGGAACGTCACCGGGTCCGCCGCGACCAGTGTATCGGCGGCCGTCTTGAACGGCACGGCGAAGAATGCCTGCGGAAGGATGCCGGTCGCTCCGCCGGACTGGTTCTGCTTCCAGTTGCTCAAGGTTTGCGTGAGCAACGACTTGCGGAATATCTCGGCGTCCTTTTTCTGATTTTCACCGGCGCTCGAATACTTGTCGGCGCGGAAGATGATGATCGCGTGATTGAGCGGCATCGAAATCCGCGTCACGCCATCCGGCAGATCGCCCGTGAACTGCGGCCCCGTCAGCGCGAAGACGCCGGGCGTCTGCGCAGGAAGCCCGGAATCGAAAACATCGCCGTAGGGATCGAGCGTGAGGATCGAATAGCGCACCCCCGTCGACGGAACGGTCAGCACGACCGGCTCGTCGGTTAGGTCGAGGAAGGTGCTGGCGTAGAGCGTGTCGACGTTGATTGCGACAACGATCTGATAAAGCTGGGTAACGCGGTCGGGGCCGATGAGGTGGTTCTTGCTCGCATACAAGGACTGAAAATAGCTGAGCCAGAGCGGATAGAACTCCGCGACGTAAGATACCGTGACCTTGAACGCCTTCGTCTGCGAGCGAGAGATCGCGGAGCCGGGCGTGGATGGCCCCGCACCGGCTGTCGCTGCCGCGCCGACCGCGATCACGGCGGCAAGAATACACGCGGCTTTGCGGAAACGCCGTTCTCCGGCGCGCAACACAGATGTCATGACAATCCCCCCGAACCATCGACGGGCGGGACGCTAGGCGGCTGCACATCTCCGGGTCAACCTTCAGTTGGTTACAAATTGTCCTGCCCCGGTCCGGCCGGAGAGACCGCTTTTGCTTGAACTGGGACCGGAATTGGGACAAAGAACCGCCCTCCGCTTGCCCCCAAGGGTGACGGTTTCCAGCAGCTACAGGCGAAACACTCCCATGGCCGGTCCGCAATTTGTCTATGTGATGAAGGGTCTGTCGAAGACCTATCCCGGCGGGAAGCAGGTGCTGAAGGATATCTGGCTGTCCTTCTATCCCGGCGCCAAGATCGGCATCGTCGGCGTCAACGGCGCCGGTAAGTCCACGCTGATGAAGATCATGGCGGGGCAGGACAAGGAATTCACCGGCGAAGCATGGGCCGCGGACGGCATCCGCACCGGCTATCTCCCGCAGGAGCCGCAACTCGATCCGACCAAGAACGTGCGCGACAACGTCATGGACGGCGTCGCGAAGAAGAAGGCGCTGGTCGACCGCTACAACGAGATCGCGGCGAATTACACCGACGAAACCGCCGACGAGATGTCGAAGCTGCAGGACGAGATCGAGGCGCAGGGCCTTTGGGATCTCGACAGCCAGGTCGATCAGGCGATGGACGCGCTGCGTTGTCCCGATGGCGATGCCGATGTGGAGCATCTTTCAGGCGGTGAGAAGCGCCGCGTGGCGCTGACCAAGCTTCTGCTCGATGCGCCGGACATTCTCCTGCTCGACGAACCGACCAACCATCTCGATGCCGAGTCCGTGCAGTGGCTCGAACAGACGCTGCGCGAATACAAGGGCTGCGTCATCCTCGTCACCCACGATCGCTACTTCCTCGACAATGTGACGTCGTGGATTCTCGAACTCGATCGCGGCAAGGGCATTCCGCATGAAGGCAACTACTCCACGTTCCTCGGCGTGCAGGAAAAGCGCCTGCATCAGGAAGGCGCCGAAGCCGCTGCGCGCGAACGCGAACTGGCGCGCGAGCGCGAATGGATATCGCAATCGCCGAAGGCCCGTCAGGCGAAATCGAAGGCGCGTATCAACGCCTACGAAGAACTGCTCGCGAAATCGCAGGAGCAGCGTTCCGGCCCCGCGCAGATCCTCATCCCGATCTCGGAACGTCTCGGCGCGCGCGTCGTCGAAGCCGAAGGTCTGTCGAAGGCGTTCGGCGACCGGCTGCTGATCGAGAATCTGAATTTCAACCTTCCGGCAGGCGGCATCGTCGGCGTCATCGGTCCGAACGGCGCCGGCAAGACGACCCTGTTCAAGATGCTGACCGGGCAAGAGAAGCCGGATGCCGGCACGCTCAACATCGGCGAGACGGTGCAGATCGGTTATGTCGATCAGTCGCGCGATGCGCTCGATCCGAACAAGACGGTGTGGCAGGAGATTTCCGGCGGCACCGACATCCTCGAATTCGGCAAGACCAAGATGAACTCCCGCGCGTATGTCGGCGCGTTCAACTTCAAGGGCGGCGACCAGCAGAAGAAGGTCGGCCAGCTATCGGGCGGCGAGCGCAATCGTGTGCATCTGGCAAAGCTGCTGAAAGGCGGCGCCAACCTGCTGCTCCTCGACGAACCCACCAACGACCTCGACGTCGAGACGCTACGCGCGCTCGAACTCGCGCTCGAGGAATTCGCCGGCTGCGCGATGATCATCAGTCACGATCGCTGGTTCCTCGACCGCATGGCCACGCACATGCTGGCGTTCGAAGGCGACAGCCATGTCGAGTGGTTCGAAGGCAACTTCCAGGACTACGAAGCCGACAAGAAACGCCGCCTCGGCATCGATGCCGACCAGCCGCACCGGATCAAATACAAGCGCTTTGCGCGCGCCTGAGGCCGCTCGCACGAAGGCCTGCTACGGGATTTCGCCGCTCAGGCATTTTCGCGCGAGTGCAGCGAACTCCTCGTTCGCCACACGCTCACCAGCAATCAGCGTTCGCCCGCACAAGTCGAAATAGCCGGCGGCGCCCAATGCCCTCACGGCGTTATCCGTGACGGCAAATGTCGAGATCAGAGGTCTTCGCAGAGAAAGCGTCGCATCCGTTGGCACGCTGATCCCGCGCACACACAGAACCGGCACGTCGCGCAATTCTTCGTCCGCTTTGACCAGGCGCAAGAAGTCGAACATGCGCGATCCGTCGAAAAACGTCCCCACGATCACAAGACCGATACCGTTTCGGACAATGGCTAACGCGTCTTCAAACGTGCGCGCCGAGACCAGACGTGCCACGTTGCGCAATGCCAGAGCGATGGTGTCGATCGCAGGAGGTGCTGCGGCGATGAGAATTGTCCTCATGACACCAGGCACTCTGGGTCGACAGGGACGGCATCAGGTTTTTGTCCGGCGCCGAATCGAATCTCGAACGCTCCAACGATTGCGGTCATGACACTCCTTTACGAGAGGCGCTCGCGCGCGCCGGTATGTCTCCGATCACGGTCGGTTTTCGCTATAGGGGAACGATGACGCGAGCGCAACCAAGCAGTCCCGGCAAGTCAAAAGCCGAGAGCTTGGCTACCCTCTGTCCAATTGTTGCACCGCAAAATCGGACTGCAGTGCTCTGATCCGGAAGCGTCTAGCGCCGCGGCTGCGCGCCGCCGTTGCGGTATTGCTCCGTCAGCTGGTTCAAATGCGCGACCAGCGCGGGCACGGAGTTGTTGTGCTGCGCGAGGAAAGCGCTGAACTGATCGCGCTCTTCGATGGCAAGTGAGATCAATCCGCCATTCGCCGTGCCGACGCTGACGTCGACGACCATCGGGCGGCCGGTGTCGCTCTTCACGCGGAAGTCCACCTCGAGCGGATTTCCGCTACGGTCGCTGGGATCGACGAGGACCGTCTTGACCACATCGTCGTTCGCGGCAACCGACGTAGAGCCCGTCACTTTCAGAGACTGGCCAGCGTATTTGTTGAAGTAGGACTGGTAGACCGCGATGGCGTAATTGCGGAAGGCGGCATCGAATGCGCTCACGTCCGCGGGCGACGCCGTGCGGCGTGCATTGCCAAGCGTGAACTTCGCGATGCGGTCGATATCCGTCAGGCCTTCAAGAAAGCTCTGGAACTGCGACGCGCGCTGTGACTGCGACAGGCTTTTGTTGCCGAGGATCTGCAACCCCTTGTCGATGTTGGTGGCGACGAAGGTTTCCGCGGCGCTCGCCGCACGCACGGGCTGCAATGTCGTGAAGGCTGCCGCAAAGGCGACCAGCGAGAGAAGGAGAAATCTGCGCATCGACGTGAACCCTCTTTCGATCAAAATGGAGCGGATAAAAACCCTGGCTACACTACAACGCCTGACCGGGATTAATGGTCCCGGCAGCTTGTGGCAAGTTCAAGGCAGCCACATTACAGATCGGGCAGGTCTTTCACGTCCGGCTGACCGTTGCGGATCTCGCTGGCGCGGAACTGGCGGTAGAGGCTGCGGGTCGAGGCGTAGAAATCGACCGATTGGCGCTCCAGCCCCTCCAGCGTGTCGATGTTGCGGGCGCGGGCGTCCAGCACCTTCATGTACATCCGCCCGCCCGTCCACCAGATGTGCTGCTTGAACCGGATCCAGGTGAGCGGATCGAGCGCGATGTCACCAACGCGGCCAATCGTGTCGCGCGGCGAGCTCGGGCCGAGCACCGGCAGCATCAGATAGGGATCGCCGCCGACGCCCCACACGCCGAGCGTCTGCCCGAAATCCTCGTCGTGATCGGGCATGTGAAAATGCGCGGTGGCGGGATCGAACAATCCGCCGAGACCGATGGTGGCATTGACCGTAAAGCGCGCCAGCGTTTCACCGGCGCGCTTCGGCTCCGCCTGCAGCACATCGTTCGCGAAGGTGATCGGCAAATCGAGATTGGTCAGAAGATCATGAATGCGGTCGCGGCCGAACTCCGGAACGAACCGGTTGTAGTTCTTTGCCGTCGGCAGGAGGAACGTGCGGTCCAGCATCCGGTCGAAGGCGAATATCTGCCGGTTCGTTGCCTCGTAGGGATCGCCGGGGTCGGTTGCCTGACCGGCAGGCGCGCCTGCGCAACCGGCCAGACAAAAGGCCAGTGCCGCCAGAACGATCCCGTTGATGCTTCTCACGCCCCCGCGCTCCGCTGTTGGCCGGGGTTATGCCCCCAGGTCTCGGGCCGGACAACAGGTCTTAACGCCTCATTCTTGCATAATCATATAAAGATATGTTTATATGCCGTGGACAGGAGAAAGCCATGGAAAGACTCGTTGCCATGCTGCGTGCCGCGGGGGACCCCACCCGGCTACGCCTTCTCCTTTTGCTGCGCCAGGCCGAGCTGACCGTCAGCGAACTGACCGACATCGTGGGCCAGAGCCAGCCGCGAGTCTCCCGCCACCTGAAACTTCTCTGCGACGCCGGATTGCTGGAGCGGTTCAAGGAAGGCAGCTGGGTCTTCTATCGCGCCGCCGACACCGGCAAGGGCGGAGAGTTGGGTCAAACCCTTTCGACCCTTGGTGCATCAGAGACGGCCGATGCAGATTTGAAACGTCTGAGCGCCGTGCGCGAGGAACGCGCCGCTGAAGCCGCCGCCTACTTCAAAGCGAATGCGGCGGAGTGGGAGCGTATCCGTTCGCTGCATGCACCGGACAAGGATGTCGAAGCGGCGATCACGCGCCTGCTCGCGAGCACGCCGATGGAAAATCTCCTCGATGCCGGCACTGGCACGGGCCGCATGCTTGAACTTCTGGCGCCGCAGGCAAAGCGCGCCGTCGGTCTCGATGTGAGTCCCGAAATGCTCGCCATCGCGCGCGATCGGTTGATGCGCGGTGGGCTCAACCAATGTCAGGTGCGCTTGGGCGACACCTATCGCCTGCCCTTCCCCGATGGCGGCGCGCTGACGGGTTTCGATGCGGTGCTGTTCCATCAGGTGCTGCATTATCTCGACGATCCCGGTGCGGCCGTTGCCGAAGCCGCGCGTGTGATGCGCGCGGGCGGGCGGTTGCTGATCGCCGATTTCGCATCGCACGATCTCGAATTCCTGCGCACCGATTTCGCGCACCGCCGTCTGGGCTTCACCGACCGCGAGGTGCAGGGCTGGCTCCAGGCCGCGGGTCTAAAATCCGTCGCGAGCGAATCCATCGCGCCGCACAAGGGTTCGAAGGAAATGCTCACCGTGAAGATCTGGCTCGCGCAAACGTCGGCGCGGTCGCGCGCGGAGGCCGCATGAGCCTGCGCGATCTCGCCAATGACGGCAAAGCCATCAAAGTCTCGTTCGAATTCTCGCCGCCGAAGACTCCTGAGGCCGAAGAGCAGCTGTGGCGCGCGATCCGCAGGCTTGAGCCGCTATCGCCCGCGTTTGTCTCTGTCACCTATGGCGCAGGCGGATCGACACGCGAACGCACCCACGCGACGGTGAAGCGCATTGTCGATGAGACATCGCTGGCACCCGCCGCGCATCTCACCTGTGTCGCCTCACCCAAGGTTGAGATCGATGAGATCGTGAAAGGCTATTGGGACGCGGGCGTGAAGCACATCGTGGCGCTGCGCGGCGACATGCCCGACATGAGCGGCAGCTACGCACCGCACACTCAGGGCTATGCCTCGACGCCGGAGCTGATCGAGGGAATCCGCAGAATAGGCGATTTCGACATCAGCGTATCGTGCTATCCGGAACGCCATCCGGATTCGCCGTCGCGCGATCACGATCTCGCGCTGCTGCGCCGGAAGATAGATGCCGGTGCCACGCGCGCCATCGCCCAGTTCTGTTTCGACAGCGAAACAGTCGCCCGCATGCGCGACCGCGCGGCGGCGCAGGGTATCTTCGCGCCGATCATCCCCGGCATGATGCCCACGACGAATTTCAAGGGTGTGCAGCGGATGGCTGAGCGTTGTGGCGCGCGCGTACCGGGCTGGATGGCGCGCGTCTATGACGGCCTCGACAGCGATGTCGAAAGCCGCCGCACCATCGCCGCCGCGGTAATGGCCGAACAGGTCGCGGAACTGCATCGCCTCGGCTTCGATCAATTCCATTTCTACACGTTGAATCAGTCCGACCTCACCTATGCGGCGTGCCGCCTGTTGGGGATGCGGGCGAAGGACATGTCATGAGTTTCGACCGCACATCACGCATCCAGTGGATGATGGAGGAAGCGAAGAAGCGCGTTCTCCTGCTCGACGGTTCGTGGGGCGTGATGATGCAGGGTTACAAGCTCGCCGAAAGCGATTTTCGCGGCGAGCGGTTCGACAACCATCCGACCGAACTCAAAGGCAACAACGATCTTCTGACCCTGACGCGGCCGGATATCGTGCGCGAGATCGGACATGCCTATCTTGCCGCCGGCGCCGACATCATCGAAACCAACACCTTCACCTCCACCGAGACGTCGCAGGGCGACTACGGCCTCGCGCATCTCGTTGGCGAACTGAACCAGGAAGGCGCACGCTTGGCGCGGCAGGTCTGCGACGAAGCGAGCACGTCGTCGCGTCCGCGCCTTGTCGCCGGAGTCATTGGACCGGCGAACCGCACCGCCACAATCTCACCGGACGTGAACGATCCCGCGTTCCGCAACATCACCTTCGATCAATTGAAGCGCACCTATTTCGAAGCGGCTTGCGGGCTGATCGGCGGCGGCTCCGACGTGCTGATGATCGAGACCGTGTTCGACACGCTGAACGCCAAGGCCGCGATCTTCGCGATCGAGGAAGCGTTCGAGGAACTGGGCGAGCGGTTGCCGGTCTGGATTTCCGGAACGATCACCGATCTTTCCGGCCGCACACTCACCGGCCAGACGCCGGAAGCGTTCTGGCATTCGATCCGCCACGCCAAGCCGTTCGCGGTTGGCCTGAACTGCGCGCTCGGCGCGAAGGAATTGCGGCCCTACATCGCCGAACTCGCGAGCGCCGCTGACGTACTCACCAGTGCGCACCCGAATGCCGGTCTACCAAACGAATTCGGCGGCTATGACGACACGCCGGAGAATATGGCGGCGCTGATGGGTGAGTTCGCGCGCTCCGGCCTCGTCAACATCATCGGTGGCTGCTGCGGCACGACGCCGGAACATATCAAGGCGTTCAGCGAGGCGGTCGAAGGTGTGGTGCCGCGCGTGGTGCCGGAGAAGCCGAAATACATGCGACTGTCGGGTCTCGAACCCTTCACGCTCACACCCGATCTGAACTTCGTGAATGTCGGCGAGCGCACGAACATCACCGGCTCGGCCAAATTCCGCAAGCTGATCGCCAGCGACAATTATGAGGGCGCACTGGAGATCGCGCGCGGTCAGGTCGAGAACGGCGCGCAGATCATCGACATCAATGTCGATGAGGGCCTGATCGACTCTGAGGCCGCGATGAAGCGCTTCCTGCTGATGGCGGCCGGCGAGCCAGACATCTCCCGCGTGCCGGTGATGATCGACAGCTCCAAATGGAGCGTGATCGAGGCCGGCCTCAAATGCGTGCAGGGCAAGGGCATCGTCAATTCGATCTCGCTGAAGGAAGGCGAAGCCGCGTTCATCGAGCACGCGAAGCTGGTCATGCGCTATGGCGCGGCCGTGGTGGTGATGGCGTTCGACGAACAGGGTCAGGCCGACACGCGCGAACGCAAGATCGAGATCTGCCGACGCGCTTACGACGTGCTGGTGAACAAGGTCGGCTTTCCGCCGGAAGACATCGTTTTCGATCCCAACATCTTCGCGGTCGCCACGGGCATCGAGGAGCACAACGAATACGGCGTCGCCTTCATCGACGCGACGCGCGAAATCCGCAAAGAGATGCCGCTGTCGCATGTCTCCGGCGGCGTTTCGAACTTTTCGTTTTCGTTCCGCGGCAATGACACGGTGCGCGAGGCGATGCATTCCGTGTTCCTGTTCCACGCCATCAAGGCGGGGATGGACATGGGCATCGTCAACGCCGGCCAGCTCGCGGTCTATCAGGACATTCCGACGCCACTGCGTGAAGCGATCGAGGACGTGCTGTTCAATCGCCGCGCCGACGCGACCGAGCGGCTGCTCGATATCGCCAAGCAGTACAAGAAAGATGGCGGCGCCGCGGAAGTCGAAGACGCGGCGTGGCGCTCGCTGCCCGTCACCGAGCGGCTGACACACGCCCTCGTCCACGGGATCGATTCTTACGTCGTTGAAGATACCGAGGCTGCGCGATTGGCGTCGGAGCGCCCGCTGGACGTCATCGAAGGTCCGTTGATGACGGGCATGAATGTCGTCGGCGATCTGTTCGGCTCGGGCAAGATGTTCCTGCCGCAGGTGGTGAAATCCGCGCGCGTGATGAAGAAGGCCGTCGCCCATCTCTTCCCGTTCATGGAAGCGGAGAATACCAAGAACGCGACCAAGGAGCCCGCCGGCCGCATCGTCATGGCAACAGTGAAGGGCGACGTGCACGACATCGGCAAGAACATCGTCGGCGTCGTGCTGCAGTGTAACGGCTACGAAGTGATCGACCTCGGCGTGATGACACCCGCGCAGAAGATTCTCGACGTCGCGCGCGAGAAGAACGCGAACATCATCGGCCTTTCCGGCCTGATCACGCCCTCGCTGGACGAGATGTGCCATGTCGCCGCCGAGATGGAGCGCCAGGGCTTCGACATTCCGCTGCTCATCGGCGGCGCCACCACCAGCCGCGTGCATACCGCGGTGAAGATCGACCCGAACTATCGCCGCGGCCAGACTGTGCATGTGAACGACGCCTCGCGCGCCGTGGGCGTGGCATCGAGCCTGCTGAGCAAAACCGGCCGCGCCGATTACGCCGCTGGCGTGCGCCGCGATTACGAAGAAGTCGCCCGCAGCCATGCCCTGCGCACCGGCCCTGCGAAACGGCTTTCGCTCAAAGATGCCCGCGCCAACAAGATCAAGACCGATTGGGCGAATTACGCCCCGCCGGTGCCGACCTATTTCGGCGTGCGCAGTTATGGGCCCTACGATCTTGGCGAACTCGCGCGCTACATCGACTGGACGCCGTTCTTTCAGACCTGGGAGCTGGCCGGCCCGTTCCCCGCGATCCTGCAGGACGACAAGGTCGGTGAGGCGTCGCGCGGTCTTTATGCCGACGCGCAGAAGATGCTGGTGAAGATCGTTGCGGAGAAGTGGCTGACGGCGCAGGCCGTGGTCGGTTTCTGGCCGGCGAACGCGGTCGAGGACGATGTCGTGTTGTTCGGCGACAAGGCGCGCAAATTCCCGCTCGCGACATTGCACACGCTGCGCCAGCAGATGCACCGCGAAGCCGGACGCCCGAACATGGCGCTCGCCGATTTCATCGGACCCAAGGGCGTGCCCGATTTCATCGGCGGGTTTGCGGTGACCGCGGGCCTCGGCGAAGACGCGCATATCAAGGCGTTCGAAGCCGCGCATGACGATTACAGCGCGATCCTGCTCCGCGCCCTCGCCGACCGTCTGGCCGAGGCGTTCGCCGAGCGCATGCATGAGCGCGTGCGCCGCGAGTTCTGGGCCTACGCACCGGATGAGGCACTGACCAACGAACAGCTCATCACCGAAGCCTATCGCGGCATCCGCCCGGCGCCCGGCTATCCCGCGCAGCCCGACCACACAGAGAAGGGCACGCTGTTCAAGCTGCTCGACGCCGAGGCGCGCGCGGGGATCAAGCTCACCGAGAGCTACGCGATGTGGCCGGGATCGTCCGTAAGCGGACTATATTTCAGCCACCCCGACAGCCGTTACTTCGGCATCGGCAAGATCGAACGCGACCAGGTTGAGGACTACGCGCGCCGCAAAGGCTGGACCGTCGAGGAAGCCGAACGCTGGCTGGCGCCGATCTTGAACTACAATCCGCGTGCGGCGGCAGCGGCCTAGCCCCCTCCGGCGCTGCGCGCCACCTCCCCCGTAAACGGGGGAGGACTGACAGCAGCGCACTTCTTATCCTCCACCCGCGAAGCGGGGGAGGTGGATGCGCCGCGCAAGCGGCGCAGACGGAGGGGGATGGCAACAGTCAAAGCGACTTCGCCCAGTCTTCTGCCCAATCGTGCAGCGGCATCAACAGGTGCAGCAACTTTGCGCCCTGCTGGGTGAGCGCATAGCCGTCGTCGCCAAGTTCGACGAGTTTTGTCTCGCGTAACTCGCTGAGCCGTGTGTTGAGAACGCTCGGCGCGATGCCGCAGGCGTCGCCGAGTTCGCGGAAGTTGAGATGGCGGCCATCGCGCAGTTCCCAGATCACACGCAGGGACCAGCGGCGGCCGAGAAGCTCGAACAACGCCATGCCGGCGCGGCCGCTTTTTGAGCCGCGAACCGGCTGGCCAGGCTTGGGAATCCGTTTCGTCACGAAAAAATCGCTATGAATTTGATAGCACCCTCCCGCGCCCTGCGCTACTGTTTTGATAGCAGAAACCAGGAGAGAGAACCATGATCCCGCGCATCGCCACCGCCGACCCGCCTTTTTTGCCGGAAATCCAGTCCGCGCTAGACCGTGTGATGCCGGTGGGCGTGCCGCCGCTGGTCCTGTTCACGACACTGGCGCGCAACCCGCGTGTGTTTCAGCGCTTCATGGCCGGCGGATTGCTCGACAAGGGATCGGTTACCCTTCGCGAGCGCGAGATCGTCGTGAACCGCACCACCGCGCGCTGCCACAGCGAATATGAGTGGGGCGTACATATCGCGTTCTTTGCAGAGGCGAGCGCGCTGACGCCCGATCAGGTGCGCGCCACTGTGCATGGCGCCACCGACGATCCGTGCTGGACGAAGCGCGAAAGCCTGCTGATCCAGATGATCGACGCGCTGCACGACGACGCGGCGATCGATGACTCGCTGTGGGCGGCATTGCGCGGCGAATTCGATGAGGCGCAGATGATCGAACTCATCGTGCTCGCGGGCTTCTATCACATGGTGTCGTTCGTCACGAACGGACTGCATCTGCCGCTCGAGGACGGCGCGGCACGCTTTCCGGCGTAAGAATTATTTCCTCTCCACCCCTTGACGGCACCGGCCCGGCCTCCCATTTCAGGCGGGCGAAATGCGCCTTCCTTGAGCGGACGGGCGCCGCATTTCTCAAGAAGGAGCGTGTCTTAATGACGGGAGAGGTGCGTCTTGTTGGCTGCGAAATACGATCACGAATTCTGTAAGCCCGCTGCTGCAGTGCAGCGAAGGAAGCATTTTTTGTTGCGCGATCAATCGCTTGTGGCGCCAGACGGGTATTCGAATTGCAGAATTTCAAAAAGCTCAAAACGTACAGAATTTCTGTATGTCCTACCGAACCACGCCAAACCCGCCGCCACCCGGCGTCTGAATTTCGATCGCGTCTCCGGCCTCCATAGACGCGTCGTCCTGCGCGCGCAGGATTTCCCGCGCACCATTGGCGCGGATCACGGTGGTGACGCCTTTCGTACCATCGCCGCCGTCTTCGAGACCGAACGGCGCCGTATCGCGCCGCGTAGAAAGAATGGCAGCTGTCATCTTCTCGCGGAAACGGATCCGCCTTATCGCGCCATCACCACCGCGATGCGCGCCCGCACCGCCGGAGCTGTGGCGGATGCCGAACTGCTCGACGATCACCGGATAACGCATTTCCAGAATCTCGGGATCTGTCAGCCGGGAATTGGTCATGTGCGTATGCACGGCAGAAGTGCCGTCGAAATCGCGTCCCGCGCCCGCGCCGCCGCAGATCGTCTCGTAATACTGATAGTGCTCGTTGCCGAAGGTCAGATTGTTCATCGTCCCCTGGCTCGCCGCGAGCACACCGAGCGCGCCAAACAGTGCATCAACCACCGCCTGACTGGTCTCGACATTGCCGGCGGCGACCGCACCCGGCGGACGCGGATTGAGCAGCGAACCTTCCGGCACCACAATCTCCAGGGGCTTCAGGCATCCGGCATTCATCGGGATGTCGCTCTCGACCAAACAGCGGAAGACATAGAGAACCGCCGCCTTCGTCACCGAACCCGGCGCGTTGAAATTGTTCGCCTGCTGCGGGCTGGTGCCGGTGAAATCGATGCGGGCGGAGCGCGCCACGCGATCCACCGTCACCGCAACCTTGATCATCATCCCGCCATCCATCGGCATTTCGAACGTGCCGTCTTTCAGCGCACCGATCACGCGGCGGACTTCCTCTTCGGCATTGTCCTGAACGTGACGCATGTACGCGTCGACGACGGCACGCCCATGCAGCGCGCAGATACGCTTCAGTTCCTGCGCACCCTTCGCGCAGGACGCGGCCTGCGCCTTCAGATCGGCGATGTTCTGTTCCGGATTGCGCGCGGGCCAGGCACTGCTGCCGAGAACCGCACGCACCGCTGCATCGTCGAACACCCCGTCGCGCACCATGCGGATGCCATCGAACAGGATGCCTTCCTCGGCGATGTCCTTCGAGAACGGCGGCATCGAGCCCGGCGTGACGCCGCCGATATCGGCGTGATGACCGCGGCTGGCGACGAAGAACGAGCGTTCGCCATCGACAAACACCGGCATCACCACCGTGATGTCCGGCAGATGCGTGCCGCCGTCATAGGGCGCATTGGTGACGAAGACATCGCCTTCGCGCATCTGCGGATGCTTGCGCATGATGGCGGTGACGCAATCGCCCATCGAGCCCAGATGCACCGGCATATGCGGCGCATTGGCGATCAGCGCGCCTTCGCCGTCGAAAATCGCGCAGGAGAAATCGAGACGCTCCTTGATGTTCACGCTTGCCGCCGTGTTCTGCAGCGTGACGCCCATCTCTTCCGCGATCGCCATGAACAGGTTGGCGAAGACTTCAAGAAGAACCGGATCGGTCTGCGTATCGGAGACGCGCGGCGTCGCCCGCGGCGCGGCTCGTTTGAGCACAACGGCACGCGATGGAGCGATTTCGGCGCGCCAACCGGGCTCGACCACGATCGTCTGATGCGGCTCGATCAGCAGCGCCGGGCCTTCGATCACGGTTCCGCTCGCAAGCGCATCCGTTCGATACGCAACAGCGTCATGCCAACTGCCCTGCGAGAAGAATCGCATTTCCTCCGGCGGCACATCCGAAACGACGTGTCTGGCGGCCGATACGGTATGAGCATCGCCCGAACCGACCACCTCGACTTCCACCGACTCCGCAATCAGTGCACGGCCTTCGAAGCCAAAACCGAATTGCTGCGCGTGCTTCTGTGCGAACTCGCTCGCCATGGAATTGCCGAAAGCGATCGGGATCGTCGTATCGCTGCCTTCGTACCGAATATGAACCTGCGGCCATGTGACGACATGCTCCGCGCCTTGCGCCCGCAGTTCTTCGACCGCGGGCTTGCGCAATTCGTCCAAGACGCGTTCGATCCTCGCTTCCTGCCCGTCGAGTTTCCAGCCGAGCGCACGCTGCCGCACACTGCGCAGGCTTGCGCGCTTCATGCCGTAAGCCGACAGCAAGCCCGAAAACGGGTGGACGAAGATCGTCGTCATATCGAGCGCGTCGGCGACGAGGCAGGCGTGCTGGCCGCCGGCACCACCGAAGCAACTCAGGGCATAGCGGCGCGCATCGTAGCCCTTTGCGACCGAAATCTTCTTGATCGCGTTCGCCATGTTCTCCACAGCGATGCGGACAAAACCGTCGGCAATGGCTTCGGCGCTGCGCCCGTCGCCGAGATCGCGCGCGATAGCGTCGAATGCCTCACGCACCGCGTCGATATCGAGCTTCTGATCGGCGCGCGGCCCAAAGATCGCGGGGAAGAATTCCGGCCGCAGCTTTCCGGTCATCACGTTCGCGTCGGTGACGGTGAGCGGCCCGCCGCCGCGGTAGGCCTTCGGGCCCGGCATCGCGCCGGCCGAGTCGGGACCGGCGCGGAAACGCGCACCGTCGTAATGCAGGATCGATCCGCCCCCCGCCGCGACCGTGTGGATCGCCATCATCGGCGTGCGCAGCCGGACGCCCGCGACCTCGGTCTCGTAGACACGTTCATAAGCGCCATCGAAGCGCGCGACATCGGTCGACGTGCCGCCCATGTCGAAGCCGATCACATGATCGAAGCCAGCTTCGCGCGCGGTTTCCGCCATTCCGACGACGCCGCCGGCAGGGCCGGAGAGAACTGCGTCCTTACCCCGAAAGAAATCCGGCGCCGCAAGCCCGCCATTCGACGTCATGAAGAAGAGTTTGGCATCTTTCCCCAGCGCATTCGCGATCTTGTTCTTGTAGCGATCGAGAACCGGCGACAGATAGGCGTCCGCCACCGTCGTGTCGCCGCGCGAGACGAATTTGGGCAGCGGCGCAGTCTCGTGGCTGGTGGAGACCTGGCCGAACCCCAGTTCGCGCGCGATCTCCGCCGCACGCCGTTCATGCTCCGGGTAGCGATAGCCATGCATGAACAGGATGGCGCAGGCCGCGAAACCGTCCGCGCGCGCCTGCGTCAGATCGCGATGCAACCTGATCTCGTCGAGCGGTTGCAGGATTGTGCCTTCCGCGGCGACCCGCTCATCGGCCTCGATCACACGCGCATACAGCATGTCCGGCAATTCGATCTTGAGCGCGAACAGCTTCGGCCGGTTCTGGTTTCCGATCCTGAGCTGATCCGCGAATCCGCGGGTGGTGATCAGGACGGTCGGCTCGCCCTTGCGCTCGAGCAACGCGTTGGTCGCGACCGTCGTGCCCATGCGCACTTCGCCAATCGCGCCCGGCGGCAAGGGCCCGCGGGAGGCCGCGCCCAAAGTGCGCCGGATGCTTTCCAGCGCAGCATCGTCATAGGCGGCGCTTTCCGAGAGCAGCTTGCGCGTCGACAGCGTACCATCCGGCGCCTCCGCGACGATGTCCGTAAATGTGCCGCCACGATCGATGTAGAAATTCCATTTGCTCATCGTGTGCGCACACTTTCGGAATATGACATCGCTGTAAGCCCGCTTCCTGAAACATGCGCCACGTCGCAATTATGCCCAGATTGGCCTAGAGCTTTCCTCCATGTCCATCTGGGGGAAATTCAGCGGCGCCGTCTCCGGCCTGATCGCAAGCGGGGGGGCGCTGCTCAGCGCGGTCGCGGAGCATCTGCTTGGCGATCGCGAAGCCGACGCCAGCATCACCTTCACCATCGCGATGATCGCGCTGTCCGCGAAAATGGCAAAAGCCGACGGCATCGTCACCGGCGACGAGGTTCAGGCCTTCGAGCGCCTGTTCCGTGTCACGCCGGACGAAGCGGCCAATGTGCGGCGCGTGTTCGACATGGCGCAGCGCGACACCGCCGGCTACGAGACCTATGCGGGCCAGGTCGCGCGGCTCTTCGCCGGCAACCCTGCCGTGCTGGAAGACATTCTCGACGGACTGTTCGAGATCGCCAAGGCCGATGGCGTGCTGCATCCCGGCGAAGCCGTGTTCCTCGAGCGTGTCGGGGAAATTTTTGGCTTCGCGCCAAACGAATTCCGGCGCATCCGCGCCAGCCATTTCGCGCCGGACAAGGCAGACCCCTATGTCGTTCTTGGCGTCGCATACGATGCTTCCGAAGACGAGATAAAGCATGCCTATCGCAGGCTCGTGCGCGACAATCACCCGGACAGCCTGATCGGCCGCGGCGTGCCGGAAGAGTTCGTGCGATTGGCAAACGACAAGCTTGCGGCCATCAACGGCGCCTATGCCAAGGTCGTGGTCGAGCGCGGGTTCCGCTAACTTTCCCTTTCGTTACGCTGCCTTCGTCCCTTGGTAGAATCGGCGCGCACGCCGTATACTCAAGCGAACTGGGGATTGTGGATTTCATTCGGGGGAATTGGATGCGTGACTCTGACACGGACGACGGCGCAGATCCGCTCGATATCGCGCTCGGGCAGCACATCCGCGCGATGCGTCGTGAGCTCAATCTTTCACAACAGACGCTGGCGGCACGCGTGGGGCTGACCTTTCAGCAGGTCCAGAAATATGAGAAAGGCACGAACAGGGTGAGCTTCTCGCGGCTTGTGGCGATCGCGCGCGCGCTTGAGTGCACCGTCGGCGATTTGATTCGCGGAATCGACAAAGGCATTCCCAACAACGCCACGACAAACTCCATGATGTCGAACATGCGGACCTCGGGTGCTGCGGATCTTTTGAAGGCCTATAGCTCCATCCAGACACCGCAACGGCGCAGGGCGTTGCTCGACCTCGCGCGCGAGCTCGCGGCGCAGGATGACCACCCATCTTCGGGCCGGGGACGGTCGTGAGCCTGTTTTGGGACGTTCAGGACTTTGTTCGGGAAGTGAACCGGGTCACGACGTTCCAGGAGCTCAGCGAGCTCATGAGCAGCATGAGCAAAATGCTCGGCTTCGATTATTTCGCCCTTGTCCATCATGTGGAGCTTGTCGCTCCGGAAGTGATCGATATCGAGAACTATCCGTCCGGCTGGCGTGAGATGATCATCGAGCGGAAGTACACATCGGACGATCCGATCCTCGTCGCTTGCGAGCATACCAATGTCGGGTTCCGCTGGTCCGACATCCACAGATGGATTTCGCTCTCCAAACGGCAGAAGGAAATCCTCGATGGCGCCCGCACCGCCGGCATCGGGGAAGGCTTCACGGTTCCGGTTCACATCCCCGGCGAATATGCCGGTTCGTGTTCCTTCAGTCTGCGGTTGAACCGGCGCTTCGACGACTCGACAATGCCGGCAGCGCAGTTTGTGGGGTGCTTCGGCTTCGAGGCCGCGCGCCGCGTGCTTCATGCGCAAAGATTGGAGGCCGGAAAAGAGACACCGGCGCTGCCCCGGCTGACACCGCGCCAACTCGATTGTGTGGTGCTCGCTGCGGCAGGAAAGAGCGACTGGGACGCCGCCCAGCTGCTCGGCATCAGCGACCAGACCGTTCATCAGCACATAGAGGACGCGAAGCGCCGCTACGGCGTGGCGACCCGGCTACAACTCGTCGTGCGTGCGTTGTTCGACGGACAGCTCACCTTTCGCGACATCGTCCACTGAACCTCCCCCGATTAGGGGAATGGGCAACCGCGGCAAATCCCGGGACTTTCCTGTGACGCAGGGGGCTCCATGGTTGCCGTCATCACGTCCAACAATCGCGCCAAATACCGCGAACAGCTCAACCAGATGCACCGCGACCGCAAAAAGGTATTCGTGGATCGCTGGAAGTGGAGCGTGCCGGTCGTGGACGGACAATATGAAATCGACCAGTTCGACACTGACGATGCCGTCTATCTGCTCGGCCTCGACCGCCTCACCCACACGCATCTGAGTTCGGTAAGACTTCTGCCGACGACACGACCCTACCTGCTTGGCAGCCTGTTCGACGAGCTTTGCGAAGAAGCCCCGCCCGAAAGCGACGATACCTGGGAAATCACACGGTATTGCGAAGCACCGGAGTGGCCGAAGCCCTCTGCGCGTGCCGCGGGCGACAAGATTTCCATCGCCCTTGTGGAGTTCGCGCTGCTGCACGGAATCTCGCGGTATGTCTGCGTGACCCATGCCGCAATGCTGTCGCAGGTTCTGGCAGAGGGCTGGGAATGCGAACCGCTCGGGCTGCCGAAAGAGATAAACGGCGAATCGCTGATGGCGATTGCGATGAAGGTCAGTACCGCGACGCTTCAATTGCTGCGCCAGCGCTACGGCGAACGTTACCCCGTCATCGAACTCGAAGCGCGCGCGGAAGCTGCCTGATTTCATGCGCACGGCCGTCAAAATCCATCATGACGAGAGTCCTGCCGAGGCGTGGACGCACATACTTCAGGAGCAGGGTTGGTGTATCATCCCCAACCTGATTGCGATCGAAACTGTACAGGCGTTGCATGCGGATCTCGACGAGCGGTTCGAGAAAACGCCTTTCTGCGATGGCGACTTCTACGGGCCGCGAACAAAGCGGTTCGGAAGCCTGCTCAAGCGCTCAGTGCACGCCGAAGCGTTCGCACGCCATCCGGTCATTCTGGACATCGCGGACCGGATCCTTCTGCCCCATTGCGATAACTATCAGATCAATCTGACCCAAGCGCTTGCTCTCTATCCCGGCGCGCCAATGCAAGCGCCGCACCGGGACCAGGATATGTGGCGTGGCCCGACAGGCGAGATTGAATATCTGATCAACGTCATGTGGCCCTTCACCGACTATCGGTCGGACAACGGCGCGACACTCCTTTGGTCGGGCAGCCACCGGCGCGAGGGCGAGGACATCATCGATCTTTCCGAAGCCAGCGCAGCGGAGATGGATCCCGGATCGGCGCTCGTTTTTTTGGGATCGACCCTGCACGGCGCCGGCGCTAATCGCGCAGATCGCGTGCGGAGGGGCATGGTGATCAGCTATTGCCTCGGATGGCTGAAGCCATATGAAAACCAGTGGCTCGCTTATCCTCCTGCCGTGGCCCGCACCTTTTCGCCAGAGCTCGCGGCGTTGGCCGGATATCGCCAACATCGTCCCAATCTCGGGAATTACGAGGGCAGATGTCCCTCGATACTGCTGCAGCAAGAGATCTCGGAGTACCTGGGTGCGGCCGACGAAATGCGGCCCGATCAGGCCGCGGACATAGCGCTTTTCGCAGCGGAGCAAACCAGCAGTGCATTGATCGCAAACCAGGGGAAAACATGGATTTCACGCGATTGACTTCACTTCCCGATATCGACGGAGAGACACAAGACGACGGCTCGGACGGCTCGGCTGCATTGCGTGAAGCGTTGGCGGTTCTGGACGCCATCAGCTTCGGCGAGCTGTTTGCAGCCCTTCCAACCAACCCGGCCGACCGGGTGCGCCATCAGACAGGCATTGAGCTTCTTGAAATGCTGCGCGGGCGATTGAAAACCTCGGTCCGCGGCGGCGAAATCTAGCCCGGCGACGCGGCCGATCCTTTCGCGAGAAGATCGGTAATCAGCGCAGGCAATCGATCGACGTCGAACGGTTTGTGAAGAGTTTGCAGCGCCGCGTTCGCGATGGATTCGGGCACAACTTCTCGCGCGTAGCCTGTGACAAGCAGGATTTTCATCGCAGGCCACCGGGCGAGTGCGGCTTCCGCCAGTTGATAGCCGTTCATACGCGGCATTTGGATATCGGTCATCAACATATCAACGGCATTGTCGCGCAGTATCTCCAGCGCTTCAGCACCATCGCCTGCTTCCAGCAGGTTGAAGCCCGCGTCGCGTAGTACCTCGACCACGACCATGCGGACGAGCATTTCATCTTCGACAACAAGCAGGGTCGGTGCTGACATTTCAAACTCTCCGTGAGAGCGAATCGACATACCGGCGCGGCAGCAGAATGCGAATGGTCGTGCCGGAGCCAATCTTGCTATCTATTCCGAGATAGCCCGCTGATTGGCGGATAAAGCCGAAGCTCATGCTCAGTCCCAAACCGGTTCCTTTTCCGTGCGCTTTTGTGGTGAAGAATGGGTCCAGAGCCTTGACCCGTACCTCCTCTGTCATGCCCGTCCCCGTGTCGCGAACCAACAACTCGACGTACTCGCCAGCAATCACATCTTCGGCTTCCTGCGCAGATTCATCTATTTCGCAGTTGCGCGTCACAAGTGTGAGGTGCCCGCCGTCCGGCATCGCATCCCGTGCGTTGATCGCAAGATTGAGCAGCACGTTCTCCATCTGGTTGGTGTCGCAATAGATCCACCAATCGGCTTTCAGGTCTGTATCCACTTCGATGCGACCGCCGACGGACTGGCGTACCAGTGGCAACGCCTGCCGCACCAGATCGCTCAGGTTATTCGGCTCCGGCGTGAGAGGTTGGCGACGCGAGAAAGCGAGAATGCGCTGGGTGACGCTGGCGGCGCGATCGACTCCCTGCATCGCACCATCGACGTACTTCTGAACGTCAGGTTGACTTTGTTCGATGCGACGCTTCAACAAGTGAAGGTTACCCTTGATG
>DATJUS010000090.1:0-30238 GCA_035502175.1 Rhizomicrobium sp. | reverse complement strand
GACCGCCTGCGCGACCACTTCTCCGCGAAGATGAAACCGACGCTAGACGCCAATGCCTTCAAGGTTGTCAGCGACCGCATCGACGCGCACGGCGCCGCTTTCCGCGATGCAGCCGCACAGATCGCCTCCGTCGATACGCTCAAAAGCTTCATGAAAGACATCCGCGCGCAGAGCGCGGCGGTGCGCACGAACTAGGCGCTGCGCGCTTTTTCTTCAGCGAGCACGGTTTCCAGCCACGTCATCGAACGCGCGGCGAGATTCTCCCAACCGGGTTCTCCAATCAGCCAATGGCTGTGGCCTTTGATCTCTTCGAACCGTCCGCGATAGCGCGATGCGATGCGCGAGACCGTCGATGGTGGATTGATCTTGTCGCCGGAGCCGACGAGGCAGAGCACCGGACATTTTACATCGCTTGCGCGGACATGGCCCGCGCGGCGGAAATCGAAACTCCAGTTCATGATCTCGAACGTCGCCTGTCCCGATTCGGGGACGAATTTCGCGTAGACGGCGCTGCGCGTCGCCTCATCCAGTTTGTCGAGCGAATGCGCCGCTGCGATCTGGTAGCTGGGCGGGATGACCGTGCCGCGATAATCGCCGCCGGAGAACAGCAAGGTCTGCGCCGACGCGATCTCGAACATCGTCGATGGCAGCACGCCCCACGGCGCCGACGGTGCGAGCAGCACACACGCTTTTGCCAATCCTTTCGCCGCCAGCATCTGCGCCAGCAATCCGCCCATCGAATGGCCGACAAGGATCGGCGTCTCATCCAATTCGTGAATCAGCTTTTCCAGATCGGCGGCATAGTCGAGAAGACTGACCATGCCGAGCGCCCGCGGCGGCGTGCGGCCATGATCGTGAAGCCGCAGCGTCGGCGCATGCACGGTGTACGCGCCTTCGAACGGCTTGCGAAAATCGTCGAACGCCCACGCGCCGCAGAACGCGCCGTGGATCATCACTATGGGAGAACGCGAACGCTTGGGCATCAGGTCGGGAACGCCAGGTCGCGGAAGGCTTCGATCACCTTGGTATAAGTGTCGCGCTTGAACGGCACGATCATGCGCGGCAGCGCTTCCATCGCCAGCCACTTCCATTCGCCGAATTCGGGCTCATCGGTCGCGACGTCGATATCGCTGTCCTTGCCGGTGAAGCGCATCGCGAGCCATTTCTGCCGCTGTCCGCGATAGCGGCCCTTGAGCGCCACGCCGACGAGGTGCGCGGGCAGATCGTAGTCGAGCCAGCCATCCATCTCGCGCAGAAGCTCGGCTTTGTTGGTGCCGATCTCTTCCTTGAGCTCGCGCAGCGCCGCCTGTTCCGGGTTCTCGCCCATGTCGATGCCGCCCTGCGGCATCTGCCAGCCTTCGACGGTCTGGTCGATGCGGCGGCCGACGAACACCAGCCCCTCCGCATTGATCAGCATGACGCCGACACACGGACGATAGGGCAGATCCTCATGCCGCACGGTGAGGCCGGAACGCGCCATAAATCTCGCAAAACTCTATTTGGACTGGGTAACTATGGCGGATGCGGGGACCAGAACAAAGCCCCGTCCGGAAAGACCCTGTGCCCAAATTCGCACCCGGTCGATGGTTATCGGGGTGAGCCCGCCGGACCCGGCGGCGAACCCGCGCGCACGGGCACTGCTTTCAAGCGCAGAAAGACGGCGATCGATTTCCATCGCGGTCTGGATCGTGTCGATCTCGGAATCCGCCTGTGCGAACGGCACGCCGACGCGACCGGCGACATCGGCTGCTGCCGAATGGGTCGCCTGACCATTGTCGTAGAACATCAATCCGCGCCGCGCGAGATAGGTCAGCATCGGCTCGAGCGAATTCGCATCCGACATGAAGCGGCCGCCGAGAAGATTGGTTATGCCGGCATAGCCGGAGAAACGGGTGAGCGCCCAAACCAGACGCTCGGTGTTCGCATCCTCGCCCGCGCCGGAACGCAGCGTGTGCGGCCCCGGATCGCTATCGGGAAAATCGTAAGGCTCCATCGGCACTTCGAGCAACACTTCGTGACCTTGCGCGCGCGCCTGGCTGACCCAGTGCTGTGCGTCGCCGGCATAGGGTGCCACCGCGAGCGTGACGCCTGCGGGTAATCCCTTCAGGGCCGCGTCAGTCTGCTTCGCGCTGATGCCGAGGCCACCGATGACGATGGCGATGCGCGGATGACCATCGCTGATCGCGGGCGGCGCGTAGGCGCGCATCGGCGTCGTGCCGTCATCGGCGATGCGCGGCAGCGGACCCATTGGCGTGTTCTCGACCAAAGACGGATCGGCGATCAGCGCGCGGCCGGAATAGACCTGTTGCGTCACCGGCTGTGAGGCCGTCTGCGGTATCTGCGCCTGATCGGTGAGGCCTTGCGTCGGCGCAGCGGTTTGCGGTGCTGCAGCTGCGGCAGGCTTTGCGGCGAATTTCGGTTTGGCGGCCGGGGATGGCAGATCGATCGAGACGACGGAATCGCCCGCGTGCGGATTGCCGAAGAAGGTGATCCCGGCGCCCGCGACAATCAGCAGGATGAAGAACGTGAGATAGGCCAGCGCCAGGGGGTGCGGCCCCCGGCGCGCGCCAGCGTCCATGGAGCTAGTGGCAGCCATGGACGCATAGAGCCCGAAACATGGTTACGCGCTGGTTAATTTCCAGCCTAGTCGGCCTTGGCAGCCGTCTTGGTGTCCTTGGTCGTGACCGCGCTGACGGTGGTCTGGCCGCGGAGGAGATCGAGCGCATAGGAGAGCTGGAAGTCATCGTACTTCTTTCCCGGCGCGGGACGATACACCTTGGCATCCGGCTTCTTGATGACGGGCTCGCCGATCAGGTGGCCAGGGAGATCGGCCTCCGTCGGACGCGCGATCTTCGGCACCTGCTCTTCGTCGCCCTGCGCCACCATGATGTCGGGGATGATGCCCTGAGCCTGGATCGAGTGGCCGGACGGCGTGTAGTAGCGCGCCGTCGTCAGACGCAGCGCGCCGCCGGTTTCGCCGAGCGGGATGATCGTCTGCACCGAGCCTTTGCCGAACGAGGTCATGCCGACCACGATCGCACGCTTGTGATCCTGCAGCGCACCGGCGACGATTTCCGACGCCGAGGCGGTGCCGCCGTTCACCAGCACGATGACCTTCTTGCCGTCGGTCAGGTCGCCGGGATGCGCATCGTAGCGCTGCGTATCGTCGGGATGACGGCCGCGCGTCGACACGATCTCACCCTGGGTGAGGAAATCGTCGGAGACCTGGATCGCCTGATCGAGCAGGCCGCCGGGATTGTTGCGCAGATCGAGGATGTAACCCTTGATGCCCGGGCCGATCTGGCGCTTCAGCTCGCGGATGCCCTTTTCCATGCCGCTTGCCGTCTGCTCGTTGAAGCCGGTGAGACGCAGATAGGCGACATCGCCGTCACGGTGCCACTTCGCGCTGTCGACGCGGATGATCGCGCGCGCCAGCGTGATATCGATGGGCTTCTTCTGCCCCTGGCGCATGATCTCGAGCGTGACTTTCGAGCCTTCCTTTCCGCGCATCTTGTCGATGGCGGCATTCAGATCGAGCCCCTGGATCGCGGCGCCGTCGATGGCGACGATGAAGTCGCCCGTCTTGATGCCGGCCTTGGCAGCGGGCGTGTCGTCGATCGGCGAGATGACCTTGATGAGGCCATCTTCCATCGTCACTTCGATGCCGACGCCGCCGAACTCACCCTTGGTCTGAATCTGCATGTCGGCATAGGCCTTCGGATCCATGTAGCTCGAATGCGGATCGAGGCCCGTCACCATGCCGTCGATGGCGGCGTTGACGAGTTCGCTGTCCTGCACCGGACGCACGTAATTCTTTCGGACGGTATCGAAAGCCTGGCTGAAGAGATCGAGCTGGCGGTAGGTCGACATGTCGTTGGCGCCACGCGCTGCGGGCAACAGACCGAACGCGGCACCACCGAGCAAAATGCCGAGGCCAACATACGCAACTGGTTTCATGATCTCTGAGCCTTCCTTAAGTCCGCTGCCATCCAGGGGGCCGGACTGGTACCATGCCCGCTTTGTCGTAACTCAAAGTATAATCGCATGTCCTGGCCGGATTTGGGCATGATTCCGACAGGTTCGCCCGCCAGCACCTCGTCATTTGGACGCACATCCACGCGGCCAAGCCCAGCAAGGACGAGATCGTATCCAGCGGTTAACTCCAAGATCAAGACATAGCCGGTCTTATGGTAAGGACCCGCGAAAAGAACCTGGGAGTCGGCCGGCGCGATCACCCGCGCCCCCGGCGAAACCGCATAAGTCAGCCCTGGCGCGCGCGCGCCGCCCACGCCCTCCATGCCGCCGGGAACCTGCATTCCCACGACCGGCTTGATGAGCGAACGCGCCTGTAAAACGCCCGGCGGGCCGCCCTTTTGGGCGGTGACTTCGACGACAGATTTCTGGTCCGGCAATTTGCGCAGCTGCGCGACCTTGGCGAGCAGCGCCTGCAGATCGGCGGCGGCGGTTGCGGCCTGCGAAAGTTTCGATTCCAGATCGCCATAGCGGCTCGACGCCGCATCGGCCTCGACGCGTTTCGTCGCGAGAAGTTGATCGAGTTCCGTGCGCGCGGCGCGAAGTTTCGTTGCGTTTTTGACACCTTCGGCGCGGCGCTCGATCAGGGTCGCACGTGTGTGCTGCAATTCCGCGATCCGATGCGCGAGCGCGGCAGCGGCGTGATAGACGTTCGGCGCCGATGCGCCGATCAGCATCGCACTGCGCGCGGCGCCGAGCGCATCGTCGGGCCTGAGCACGATGGCCGGCGGCATGTCGTTCTGCATGCGCTCCAGGATCGCGAGCAGCTTTTCGACGGCGACACGGTCGCGCGCGAAGCTCGCCGACAGGCGCGCATCTTCGCTTTCGAGATGGGCGATATCGGAATCGAGCTGGACCTTCTCGGCTTCAAGATCGACGACGCGCGCCGCTGTGGCGATGAGCCGTTGTTCCAGTGCGCGCGCCTCCGCTTTCAGCGCATCGCTTTTCTGCCTGGCGTCGATGACGGCCGGGCGGTCGTGAACGATCTGGTTCTTGAGCGCGTCGAACTGCTCCTTGGTCGAGGGAAGCTTGCTCGCGTCCTTCGCCGGGATCGCGTGACTCAAATCCTGCAGCGGTTCGGGCGGCGGCGGAGGTTTTACCGCGGCCTGCTCTTTGGCGCGATGCGCGGGCTTTTCCGTCTTCGCGGATTGCGCGGGCGCGTGATGTTTCGGATTCGGTTTCGGTGCGGGAGGATTGGGGTGCGTGGCCGCGAACGACACGAAGCCCGCAAGCAGAACCGCGCCGAACCGGACGGACTTCATCCCGTCTGCGCTTTGACGACGCCGATGCGGCGCGCGAGTTCTTCCGGGTCTATCAGATAACGCGTCTCCACGGACTTGAACGCGCTGTCGAGCCGATAGGCCTTGGGCACGCCGGTCGGCACATCCATGCCGGCGATGTCGTCGTCGCTGATATTCTCAAGATGCTTGATGAGGGCGCGCAGCGAATTGCCATGCGCCGCGATCAGCACGCGTTTTCCGGCCTTCAGTTGCGGCAGGATCGTGCCTTCCCAATAGGGCATCACGCGCGCGAGAACGTCTTTCAGGCTTTCGCTGCGCGGAAGATCGTCGGCGGTGAGCCCCGCATAACGCGGATCGGCCTTGGGATATTCCGGCGAATCGAGATCGACCGGCGGCGGCGGCACGGCGTAGGAGCGGCGCCAGATCGCGACCTGCGCATCGCCGAATTCCGCGACTGCTTCTTTCTTGTTCCGGCCCTGAAGTTGACCGTAATGACGTTCGTTGAGCCGCCAGTGCTTGATCACCGGCAGCCACATCTGATCCATCTCTTCCAGCGACAGCCACAGCGTCTTGATCGCGCGGCTGAGCAGCGAGGTGTAGGCGATATCGAAGCGCAGCCCCTCCGCCGCCATCGCGCGGCCGCCATCGCGTGCCTCACGCTCACCCTGTTCCGTCAGCCGCACATCGCGCCAGCCGGTGAAGAGATTCTTCTTGTTCCACTCACTCTCGCCATGGCGGAGGAGGACGAGTTGGTAGGGGGATTCCTGGCTCAAATGCATGCCCGCGGAGGTGTTGAATCGAACTGCAAATTAGGAAGCGTGGACGGCCTTGTCCATGATGCGGATGACCCCACCGGAAACGCGCGCTTTGTGCGATGGCCTAGCCGCTGACGCGGTCCGAAGGAGTGGCATTGCCGTCGCCCGGTTTCACCCGCGCTACTTCGCGGCCGAGCTGCCAAACCTCGATCGTGTCTTTAGAGCGTAGTTTCTGTGCGGCTTCCAGCGCCTCAAGGTCACCGCGGAATTTGCGATCCTCGGAGCGATACACGTGGCCGGTCTCATCCAGAAAGAAAAACTTGTATTCCGACATTCGCGGCTCCCGCTTCGAGCAAGAGCGCGGGCACCGTTCTGAAAAGTGTCCCTGATGTCTCTCAAGCGCCGGCGCCCTGAGCCCTGCCGGCGACCGAAAGATTTTACACCCTCAAGCCTGTTCGCAGGGCGCTTTCTCGGTCTGATTGCGTACCCCGTATCGCGCCCGGCCCCAATTCCGTGTTGGCCTGGTTTGAAACAAAACGTGAACATCATAAACCTTGAACGACCTTCTGGCATCCCCAAATCGGTCCGGCGTTGTGCGCGGAGGAGCGATGGAGGCTCTGCATCGGTGCTGGTTGACGGCACGTTTTGGCGATCCCGAAGCATGGCTGAATTGAACCGCTCACCATGAAACATCAGGTTCAAATGGGCAGCGCGGGGAATATTCGGGAAAAACAAAAAACGAATGTGGAGTGTGAAATGGGCAGAAAGCGGAGGGGGTACCCCCTCGAGAATTTGAGGTTCGAATGGGCAAAGCTG
Source organism: Rhizomicrobium sp. (assembly GCA_035502175.1). GTDB lineage: Bacteria > Pseudomonadota > Alphaproteobacteria > Micropepsales > Micropepsaceae > Rhizomicrobium. Next base: position 23,394 of record DATJUS010000090.1, on the reverse strand, counting down.
CCGGGAAAATCCTGCCTACCTCACCGAAAAGCCGAGGGTAGACCTTCGTAAGCCACTGTTACTATTCATAATTCCTCGGGAGAAAGGAGGCACAGAACTGGCAAGGAGGACAGCGTCATATAAAGAGCAGAACCCGCTCATGCTGTTGCCGCGCGCCCTGATCGTCCGTTTCGCCGCCTTTCTGAGCCTTGCCCTGCTGGCGTTAAGCCCGCAGCAGGCCGTCGCCTATTCCCGGGTCAAGGACCTCGTCGATATCGACGGCATCCGCGACAACATGCTGGTCGGCTATGGCCTGGTCGTGGGCCTGAACGGGTCGGGCGACAGCCTCAAGAACGCACCGTTCACCCAGCAGACCCTGCAGACGATGCTGGAGCGCATGGGCGTCAACACCCGCGGCCAGACGATGCAGACCAAGAACACCGCCGCGGTGATGGTGACGGCGAACCTGCCGGCCTTCGCGGCGCAAGGCACGCGCATCGACGTCTCGGTCAGCGCGCTCGGCGATGCCAAATCGCTTCAGGGCGGTACGTTGCTCGTCACCACGCTGTTCGGCGCCGATGGCCAGATCTACGCGCTGGGCCAGGGCCCGGTCGCGATCGGCGGCTTCACCGCTTCAGGCGATGCCGCGAGCGTCACGCGCGGCGTGCCGACCGCGGGCCGCATCGCCAACGGCGCGATCGTCGAGCGCGAGATTCCGTTCTCGCTCGCGAGCGAAAAGAACCTGCGCCTGTCGCTGCACAACCCCGATCTCACCACGGCGACGCGCATCGCCGCTGCGGTGAACAACTTCATCGGCCAGAACATCGCGGAAGCGAGCGATCCGTCGACGGTGCATCTGAATGTGCCCGACACGTATCCGAAGGGCGTCATCGGCCTCCTCACCGATGTCGAACAGGTCAAGGTCGATCCCGATCAGCCGGCAAAAGTGATCATCGACGAGCAATCCGGCGTCATCGTGATGGGCTCCGATGTGCGCATCTCCACGATCGCGATCGCGCAGGGCAACCTCACGATCAAAGTCACGGAGACGCCCGAAGTCAGCCAGCCCGGTCCGTTCTCGAAGGGTGAAACCACGACGGTGCCGCGCACCAACATCCAGGTCGACGACAGCAAGGGCAACAAGATGGCCGTGCTGAAGACTGGCGTCAGTCTGCAGAGCCTGGTCGATGGATTGAACGCGCTCGGCGTCGGCCCGCGCGACATCATCTCGATCCTGCAGGCAATCAAAGCCGCCGGCGCCCTGCAGGCCGACATCCAGGTGATCGGCTGATGAGCGCTGGGACCGACATCCAGATCCAGAGCGCGATGACGCTGGCGCAATCCGCGCCGGTGCAGGCACCGCGATCCGCGACGACACTCGGTGGCGCGAAGAAAGTTGCCGAGCAGTTCGAAGGCGTCCTGATGTCGCAAATGCTCAACGAGATGTTCGAGGGCATCAAGACCGATGGCATGTTCGGCGGCGGCCAGGGTGAGGAGATGTTCCGCTCTTTGATGGTCGATGAATACGGCAAGCAGATCGCCAAGCAGGGCGGCATGGGCCTGACCAGCGCGATCACCAAACAGCTTCTGTCGCATCAGGAGGTCGCGCAATGACCGCGACGCCCGACGAACAGCGCATCGAACGTCTTCTGTCGATGGCCGCGCGCCTGATCGAAGCATTGGAATCCGACATCGCATCGCTCAAGGCCGGCAATCCGCGGGCGCTGCGCACCATCGATCCGGAGATTCAAAAGCTGTCCGCGCTTTACAGCCGCGAGGCCGCCGGGCTGAGTCCGAAGACGGCCGCAAGCGCGCCGCTGGAATTGCGCAAGCGCCTGTTCGAGGCGACAAAAAAATTCCGCGAACTTCTCTCGGCGCAGACGCGCTTGCTGATGCGCCTGCGCACTGCGAGCGAAGGCATGATCCGCGCGGTCGCCGAAGAAGTCGAACGCAAGAACGCGCCGCTGCGCACCTATGGCGCGACGCCGGCTCAGGCGCCGCGCTCGAGCGGAGCGATGCTCTACAACAGCGTGGTCTAGTGCATTCCGCTTGCGTGCATCAGCTCGGCCTCGAGGTTCGCCGCGAACATCGCCCAGCGATCGGCAAGCGCGAGATATTGCTCGCGAATAACGGCCTCGCCCGTCGCCCGTGCACGCGCGCGAAGCATGTCCGCTTCAATCCGGAACGCAGCGGCGCGGCTCATCGCATCCATATGCGCGTTCGACAAATTGCTGCCGGAGTTCACGACTGCGACGTTTCCTGCCGAATGGTTTCTGCGAGCCGATGAAGTTGTTGCCCTGCTGCTCATGACCAAAGGGTAATATTCCTCGATCCGCATAATTTCACAGACGGGCGACAGAGTTTTGTCAGAAGTCCGTGAAGTTTGTCGCGAAACATATCGTTCCCGCGGATTTGATCGCGCATTGGCCATGTTGATAGCCATGCAAAATCCGCAGAGCCTGACTTAAGTTAAGCTGACCGTGGACGTGTCGCTGGTGCCGCTGAACATGCTGAGGGCAAGCGAATAGTTCGCGATCTGCGACTGGAGATATGCCGTGGAGGTTCCCGAAGTCGTGGAACTCGACGTCGAGGCGGTGCTGCTGGACGCGGGCATGTTCTCGGTCTGATAGATCTTCTGGATCGTGCTCAACGCGGTCAGCAATTGCGCGCGCGCGGCGCCTCCGCCGGACGCCGTCGAGATGTCCGTGTTTTCCGGCAGGCCCAATCCATAGGCCGTCTTGGTCGTGGTCGAACTCGACGATGAGGTGGACGATGTGCTGCTCGCCGCGCCCGTCAGGGTTTGCGGGCTCAGCCCCAACCGCGACAGCGCGTCCGAATTCGCCGGGCCGCTGATGAGCGTCGCCGTCACGCCGGAATTGATCGCGATCTTCAGCGTCTCGCCGGATGCACCGTACGAGATGGAAGCTTTGCCCGCGTTCTGAAGTTCGACGTTTATCTTGTCGACCAGCGTGGACAGCGTCTCACCCTGATCGATGGTGATCTTCGCAGTGCGTGTGCTAGCACCCGCAATCTGGATGCTGAAACTGTCGCCCGCTCGGAGCGTCGTCGATTGCGTGAGATCGACCGTCTGATTGGATGTGATCTGTCCGCGCGGCAGGCCGAGCGCATCGAGCACGCTGGCGCCCTGGCTGTCGAACGCCACGCCCTGGCCCGTCGAGGTGCCGTCGGCCCCGCCATACTGCTTGGTCCACTGGATCGAGCCGTCGGGGTTGAGCGCGCTGACGAACATGTTGTCGACGGAAGGAATGTTCCGGGACTGACCGGCAAACGTGCCATTGGTCGTGCCTGCAAGGTAGATTGTGCCATCCGATCCCACGGTCACCGCGTTGCCCTTGTCGCTGGTGCCGGTGCCGACATAGGTGACGGTGTTCGCGGTCGCCGTCGTTCCGGAGTCTGTAATGTTGAAGACGAAGGCGTCGGTACCGCCAGAGCTCGCATTCGCGACGGTCGCCTGACCTCCGGCGGTGAGGTTCGCATTCGACGTCGTGCCGGCGACATAGACCTGACCGTTTGAAACCGTGATGCCGCCGATCGATCCGCCAGCCTGCAGTGCGCCGAGATCTTCCTGCCAAACCGGCGCCTGCGTCGCATCGCCGTTGGCATATTTCGACACGATCGCATGGCCGTTGACCACGCTGGCGACCATCAGGCCGCCATCGGATGTCGTCGCGGTCGCAGCCGTCGTGTCGGTCCCTGACGAACCATACTGCTTTTCGTAGACTACGTTGCCTTTGCTATCGAGCTTGGCGAGGTAGGCGTCAGCGCCGCCACTGCTGGTCTGCCCCGCGCCGATCACGCCACCGCTGACCTGGCCGCCGATATAGACATTTCCCGAGGCATCGACGCTGACCGCGGCAGCCTGATTGTTGGCGAGCGTCTGAATCTGTTTCGCCCAGGTCTGCGTGCCGGTGGCGCTATATTTTGCAACGAAGCTATCGGTATTGCCGTCCGAGACGGCGGTCTGCATCACAGTGCCGGTTGTCGATCCCGCGACGACCACGCCTCCGGTCGGATCCAGCGCCAGAGAATATGCCGACGCAGTCCCGGCACTGCCGAGCATCTGCGTCCACACGACGTTGCCGGCGGAATCGTATTTGGTGAGATAGGTATCCTGCGTGCCCTGATTGAGCTGGTTTCCAAAATCGCCCGTTGCATTGCCGACGACATAGACGTTGCCGCTGGCATCTATGACCGTCGACTGCGCCGTCGTGAGTCCACTCGTAGGGTTTTCGGTGGCGCTGAACGCGCTTGTTTGCGAACCGGAAAGATCGGTCAGCTTTACCAGGCGGCCCTGCTGATCCGCGGTCTGATCGTCCGTTGTCGTTGTCACGCCGCTGTTGCCGGCGACATAGAGCGCAGGCGTGGCGCTCGGCGCAGACAGCGTGATTGTCTCGGATCCGGAAGGCGCGACTTCCATGCCGTAGGAGGCATTGTCCGGATCGTCGATCGTCCCTTTGGTGATGGTACGGTGGAAGCGCGATGAGAAGCCGTCGCTGGAGAGCTGCTGGTTGATATAGGAAATGACATTGTCGAGCGTGAGCGGTCCACTCACCTTGGACAGATCGATGGGAACGTCCGTTGTCGTCCCGCCCTTCTTGACGGAAACGGTGAAGCTCTGGCTTGTGCTAAGCCCGGGAAGTGGATTTGACAGGTTGTCGTTGCTGGTAAGCGTGCGCGTGTCGTAGGTGAAGCTTCCGAATGAAACGCCGACACTGCTCGTCGCCGACGAACTCGGCTCCGACGCCTGCAGCGTAAAATTATTGAAGGTGGTGTTCGAGATATAGTCTTGGACCTGCTGAAGCCCCTGCTGAAATCGCGTGTTGAAGCCGGCCATTTGTCCCGCGGTCATGCCGTCGCGATTTGACATGCTGGCGAGATAGGAAAGATTGTTGACTGCAGTGTAGAGGGCGAAGAGCTTCTGGTTGTCCTGCTCTGTCGCGGCATCTGTCGAGGTACCCGCTGAAAGCGGCACATTGCTGGTGTCGACGAAATTCGTGATGCCGAGAACCTGCGCGTCGCGGGCTTGCTGCGCGGGAAGCGTCGTTTCCCAGGGCGGTACGTCATTCGCCGTGGCGCTGTTCTGTGCGGCGGCCAAAGCAGTAGCGCTCATCGTCGATGGCGCCACCGGCATCTTCGACTGGTAGTAGCTCAGCAGCGTCGACGAATCGAAGCCGATAATGGATGTTCCTGTACTCATGCGCTCCGCACCGGTGTGAAACAATCGCCCGACGGGCGTTAATAGCCCGCTAAGCCGCGGCGATTTGTGCTTAACGCGCCGTTAAACCGGACTGCGCGACAACAGCGCCATGACCGCAGCGGCGCGCACCTACGAAGACGGCCTGAAGCTTTCAGCCCAGGGGCGGCATGCGCTTGCGATCAAACGCTATGAACAGGCCCTTGTTCAGGCGCCGAACGACGCGCGGGTGTTGTTCGCGCTAGGGAATACCGCACGTGCGCTGGGCCTTGCGCGGCCGGCTGAGGAGTTCTTCCGCCGGGTTCTGTCGCTGGAGCCGGAGCGGATCGAGGCCCTCGTCAACCTCGCTAACCTTCTGAGATCACAAGGCGATTTCTCTTCTGCCGCCGCCCTGCTCACGCCGGCCCTTTTTCGCAATCCTACGAGTTCCGAGTTGTGGCTGACCCTGGGCTCCGTCCATCGGGAGATCGGCGACCAGGCTGAAGCCGTCAGGCACTATCGCGAGGCACTTTCCCACAGGCCGAACTATCCGCAGGCCCTTGGCAATCTCGCGGATCTCATCGCTGACGATGGAAAGATCGAGGAGGCGCTCGCGCTGTACGACCGTGCGCTGCGCACCGACAAGGACAACGCACAGGCGCGTCTCAACCGCGCGGTGCTTCATCTATGCCTGGGAAACCTGAAAGAGGGCTGGCGAGACTATGCCGCACGACTGAAGCTCCCGGGAAAAGTACCGGTTCCGGATCACAAGCTGCCGCGTTGGAATGGGGAGTTGCTCAAACGCCAACGCCTTCTGGTCACCGCCGAACAGGGTGTCGGCGATCACCTGATGTTCGCGAGCATGATGCCGGACCTCGCCGAGCGCGCCGCGCGCGAGGGGGGAAGCGTTATTCTGGAATGCGAGCCGCGGCTCACATCCCTGTTCGCCCGTTCATTTCCTTCGACAACGGTCAGACCCTGGGATTCCGAAACGCGGGGCGGCATACCGCTGACCCATTACGGCTGGCTGAAAGGCGTCGGCGGTGCCACGCGCTTTACCGAGATGGGAACGCTGGCGCGCCATCTGCGACCCACCGTCGCTTCGTTTCCGAGTCCGAATACCTTTCTCGTTCCAGATTCCGGCGAGGTCGCGCGCTGGCGCGAGACGTTCGGCAGCGCCATCGGCATCTGCTGGCGCAGTGGAAAGGCCGGCGGTCATCGCGCACTACAATATGCGCCTCTGGAGTCCTGGGCTGCTTTCCTGCGCACATGGACCGGCACTGTCGTGTCGGTGCAATACGATGCGACGCCCGATGAAATTGCCGCGCTCGAAAGTATGAGCGGCCGGAAGATTGTCGTACCCCATTGCATAGATCAGAAGAATGAACTGGATCGGGCCTGCGCACTTCTTTCCGCGCTCGACGCCGTGATCAGTGCGCCTACGGCTGTATCCTGGCTGTCGGCAGGGGCCGGCGTTCCGACCTACAAGGTTTTATACGACAAAAGCTGGACCGGGTTTGGGAAGAATTACGAGCCGTTCGGGCCATCCTGCATCTGCGTCATGCCGAAAAACCGTGGCGACTGGACGGACGGCTTCGCGCAAATCCACGCTGCGCTCAGCCAGCGGCCTTCACAGTCTTAGCTGTACGCTTCGCTTGAAGCGCCGCCGACAGATCGGCTGCAATACGCGCAGCCCCCTGACCGTCGATCGTCATCAAACCGGCAGCGTGCATCTCACGCCGGCGTGACGGATCACCAAGCATCGACCACACCGACTTGGCGATGCGATCGTCGCTGACGTCCTCGGCGATGCCCAGCGAAACCCCCATGCCCCCGTATTCGAAAGCCGATGCCGACAGCGCGTGATCTTCGGTCAAACAGAGATAAAGCGCGGGCACTCCGAACGAAGCGAGCTCATAGGCCGTGACACCGAACGCGGCCAGTGCGAAATCCGCGGATGCGTATTCGTTCGCCAGATCGTCGGCACCTTCGATGGTCTCGAAATTGGATTTCAGCTTTACGATTGCGCTGGCGACTTTCTCTCGATCCGCCACGCCCGGCCCGATGACAAAGCGTGCGCGGAAAATCGGATCGAGCCGCGTCAAAGCACGCGCCGTCCGCATCGTCAGCCCCAGCGGATCGCTACCACCCATGGAAACCAGCAAAGTCGGGCGCGGCGAGACCGGCTTGCGGCGCGCAGCACTCATGTCCAATCCGAGCAACGACCACTGCCAGCCGACCCGCGCCGCACATTGCGATCCGCTCCAGTCGAGCCGCTCTGCCTGCGGCACGGGCGGATAATATGCGAGGTCTGCGGCCAGCCTGCGCTCGGATCCATCGTCAATGACCGCTGTCACAGGAATGTTTCGGGAGAGCGATTCGATCTCGGATTGCGGCGGACCTTCTCGGCAATCCAGCAGAAGGAAATCGGGATGCTTGGCTTCGACCAGCGCGGAGAGTCTTCCCGTACAATTGTCGATCAGTTCCGCTTCGAAACCCGCGCGGCGGATGGGGAGGACGGCGTCCGCAGTGCCATGCACGGCGAAGATCGCACCGATCCCCTCACGGTCGCGGAGTGCCCGTGCAAGCGCGACCATGCGCTTCACATGGCCGTACCCGAACTGACCACCACCATCACAGCGGATGAGCGCGAGCCCGCCGGCAACCGCCAACTGCTTCTGACGAACGTGGCCGTTCAAAGCGCGCAAGCCTGGCTCGCGATCCAGCAATTGCAACAGGTCGCCAAGCGATGCTTCGCCGGCCTTCGCATCCATGCGCGCATGCACGGCTTCGACGAACGCGAGATCATCGGGCGTATCTATGGTTAGCCTGCCGCCCTCGCGCGCAAGAGGCGGAAACGATTTTGCGCGCGCGATCGGAACAAAATCCGGATGGAGCTTGAAATAGCCGGTGACGTGCTCGCGCGCGACAGGGTCGTCATGCGCATCCATCATCAGCTTGTCGAGTGCACGGCGCGTCAGAGGATCGACACCTTCATGCGCGGTGATCGCGCCATCTTCGAGCAGCACATAGTCCCCGCCCTGCTCGATCATGGAAGCGACAAGGTGATCGACAAAACTCGCATCGATGAACGGTGCATCCGAAGAGACGCGTACAATGATGTCGGCATCAAGTGCCTCAGCCGCGAGTGCAAAACGCGCCAGCACGTCATCTTCGGGCCCACGGACGACGGTGATGCCGTGTTTCTGTCCAAATTCGACGATGGCATCGTCCCGCGCATTGGTGGTGGTCGCGACGGCAATGTCCTCGACGAGATGTGATGCCTGCAAGCGATGGACGATGTGCCAGAGCAGCGGCTGACCGGCGATCGGCTTCAGCACCTTGCCGGGCAGACGTGTCGAACCCATGCGCGCCTGAATGACGGCGACGATGCGCAGATGCTCGCGGGTGTTCAAGCGGCGGGCTCCCAAGCGGCGCGGATATGACGAAGCGGACGCATTCCATCCACCGGATCGGCACGCCAATCGCGGTCGGAAAGCTCCGATGGCTGTGGACCCTTGTAACCGGCACCGTCCGCGACAAGGCTTTCACGGATGCGCGCAATCACCGGTGCAATCTCCTCTGGCAGCCAGCAATGGCCTGAAGCGTATTCCGCGCCTTCACCATCGAGATCAAGATGGAATTCCACTGCGCGCGCATTCCAGCGATGGACTGCGCGCTCGATCACCGCGGGGCGGCGCGTGTGATCGGACCAGCCGACCGGATACCCTGTGGCTTCGCGTATCGTTTCAAGCGCCGACAAATTCGCTTCACTGGCCGGCGTCGGATAGGCCGATACGCAATGCAGCAGCGTGACGTCGTTCGCGCCGGTGTCTTTCAGCGTTGTCGCGGCATGAACGATTTCGTCCATCGTCGCCATTCCTGTGGAAAGCACGACGGGCTTTCCCGTGCGCGCGCAGGTTTTCAAAAGCTCGTCCACGAGCAACTCATAGGACGCGACTTTGTAGAACGCGACGAACGGACGAAGCTCCTCGACCGCTTCCAGATAAAACGGCGTGCAGGAGAACTGGATACCGCGTTTCAAACAGTGTTCGGCAAGCGGGGCAAGATGCGCGCGCGGCAATTCCCATTCGCGGCGCGCGCGGTGTTTTTCGCTGCGGCTGAGGATTTCCGGCGCGAACATGCGGTCGATCTTGAACAGCTGAAACTTGACCGCATCGCAGCCCGCATCTGCCGCGGCATCGACAAAAGCGAGCGCGCGGCCGAGATCGCGGCCGTGATTGCTCGACGCTTCAGCGATGAAAAACGGCTCGCGTCGCATGAATCGCACCCTTTCGTCCTTAACCGTTTCTAAAGCCTGTTTGGCTAAGAGACGGTTAACGAGGGAAAATCATGGGCGAACCGTCAGCCGAAACAGCCGTCGATTGGCAGGGGCACCGCGGAGCATTGCTCACGCATGCCAAAGGCTACGACATTCTCGATTGCCGCGCCTGCGGCTTTCGTCATGCGGTGCCGCTCCCCGAACCCACGACGCTCGAAAAGGCCTATCGCGACGAATACTACGCCGACGAAAAGCCGACATTCCTTGCTCACGCGGGCGAAGATCAGGCTTGGGCCGAGTTGGCCCAGACTGATCGTCTTGAGATCTTCGAGCGCGTCCTGGAGCAGCCGCGGCGCCAACTTCTCGACATCGGTTCTGGTCCCGGTTTCTTCCTGAAGACCGCACAGGCACGCGGCTGGGATGTGACCGGCATCGAGCCGTCGCGCCAAGCAGCAGCCCACGCGCGCGGTCTCGGCATGCGTGTTGTGGAAGGATTCTTTAACGCAGACAGCGCGCCAACACTCGGCCGCTTCGATGTCGTGCACATGAACAACGTGCTGGAGCACATTCCCGACCCGGTCGCCTTGGTGTCACTTGCGCGCGATCTGGTGAAGCCGAGTGGTGTCGTTTGCATCAATGTTCCCAACGATTTTTCGCCCTTTCAGCTTGCAGCGAGCGCATCGCAGAGCGCACGGCAGTGGTGGCTCGCGCCCCCGCATCATCTGAATTATTTCGATTTCACCTCGCTTTGCGGGCTTGTCGAGCGCCTCGGGATGAGGGTGATCGAGCGCACCACGAGTTTCCCAATGGAAGCCTTCGTGATGATGGGCGATAACTACATCGACGATCCGGCTCTCGGCCGCGCCTGCCACACCCGGCGAAAGAAGTTCGATCTGGCACTGGAAACCGCAGGCCTCAGATCGGTCCGCCGTGCCTTCTATCGCGCACTCGCCGAACAGGGCATCGGCCGCGAGGCTGTCGTCATCGCGCGCGTGCCGTGAGCGCGACGCCATTCTTCATCGTCTCCAGCGGCCGTTCGGGAACGGCCATGCTGCACAAGGCTTTGTCGGCGGCCGGCAATGTCCAGATGCATCACGAGTACATGGTGAACATCGTTCAGCCACTCGCGATCCGCCGATACCTGAACCTGGCTTCGGCATCGAACGCATTGGAAACACTGGAGGATTGCCATGTGAACGCTGTTCGCCACAGCGATGCCGCGTACTGGGGCGACTCGTCCAACAAACTGTCCTGGCTCATTCCTGAACTTGCGGAATTGATGCCGGCGGCGCGGTTCGTTCACCTCGTTCGCGATGGCCGCAAAGTTGCGAGCTCCTATTTCCACAAGCTCGGGGACGAGTGTTACGACGACCGCTCCAACGCGTTCATGCAGGCGCATTACGACGATCCGGCACTAGTGCCGGCGCCGCCGCCAGAGAAGAAATACTGGTGGCCGGTGCCGCGCCATGACGATCCGCTAGCCCAGGATTTCCGCGGGTTCGACCAATTCGAACGCATCGCCTGGCACTGGTCGGAGATCAACGCCGTCATTCTGGACTCCGTGGCGAAGCTGCCGCCAGAACGGCACCTGTTCGTCCGCCTCGAAGACCTTCTGGCCTCGCCCGCGCTGGTGCGTTCGATGTTCGAATTCATCGGGCTTTCCTATCGTGACGAGCACTTCGCGATATTCGCGCGGCCGCACAATGTGAACCGGCCTGAGGATCATCCGCTCACACCTGCACAACGCGCGGCGTTCGACCGCATCGCGTCGCCGATGATGGAGCGCCTCGGTTATGCAGAACGTGCCGAGTATGTAGTGAATTATTAACGCTGATCGGCGGAAGATGGTTACCGGATCCTTCCGGAATCTGTCCCATGACCGAACTCTGCGATCTTTGCCGGCGCGACGCCCTCGAATTCGTTTACCAGCCAGATCAGTCGACCCGCGGCATCAGCGTGCATCTCTGCAAGCATTGCGGGCTCGTGCAGAGCCTGCCGCGCATCGACCGCGATAAGCGCGCGCCCGCGGCAGTGTCGAGCGGCGCCGATTGGGGCAATGTCCGTTATGGCAAAGGCTTCCGCACCAAGATCGCGCTCGATGCCATTGCGCATCATACCAATCTGCATTCAGACATCGCACTGCTTGATGTCGGTTCGAACCGCGGCAGTTTCGCGAAGGCGTTTCTCGCTGCGTCATCTAACGCGCACATCGTTGCCGTCGAGCCGGATGAACGTTTCGCGCAAAGCTGCGCCGACCTTGAGCGCACCGAACTGATCCAGTCGCGCATCGAAGACACAGCGCTGGAAAGCAACCGCTTCGATGTCGTCCATTCCTGCCACACCATCGAACATGTGGCACATCCGGCAGAGGTTCTGGCCGATCACTGGCGGGTTCTGAAGACCGGCGGGCTTCTGGTACTCGATGCCCCGAACATCGCGCTGCTCGGCTCCGACGACATCGTCGAGGAATGGTTCATCGACAAGCACCTTTATCATTTCTCCGCCCGCACGCTCGGCCGCATGATCGAAGCCGCAGGGTTCGAAATTATTCAGCATCCCGATTTGAACGACCGCTCCAATCTTCTGTTTGTCGCACGCAAGAAAGCCTTCGGCGCCGTGCAGATTGTCAGCGACTGGAACGAAGCGGATGACGCGGAAGAACTCATCGCCAGCTACGGTGCAACACGCGCCCGCAACCTGATGGCGCTGACCGCCGTTGCCGCCGAAATCCAGCGGCTTGCACCGCGCGGTGTCGCACTGTGGGGCGCAGGACGTCTGTTCGACAGCCTTGTCGTACATGGCCGCTTCGATCCGTCGGCGCTCACACTGCTTATAGACACGCACCTGAAATCGCTCGTCGGCGAACGCCACGGCCGCGCCCTCGCCGATCCTGAATCGCTGAGCGGTTCTGACGCCGGTGTCGTGGTCGTGATGTCGCGCGACTTCGCGACGGAAATCTCCGCGCGCGCGAAAGTGCTGTCACCGCAGGCCGAAATCATTCTCTACACCGATCTACTGGCGCGCGCGAACACACGGCTGGCAGCTTAAGGACATTCCATGGCGATTACACTGAGATCCATTCAGGGCGACGCAGACAAGGCACAGCCAAAGCAGGTGCGCGATCTGGAAAGCGAGCTTGCACATGCAGCGCGGTTCGTGCGCCAGCATGTCATCGCCTCGATCTATCGTGCGACCTCTGGCCATCCCGGCGGCTCACTGTCCTGCGCCGATCTTCTCGCGACCCTGTTTGGCGCCGAGATGAACGTCTGGCCGAATGCGATCAACGATCCAGCACGCGACCGTTTCGTGCTCTCGAAGGGCCACGCCGCGCCCGCGCTTTACGCCATCGGCGCTTATCACGGTTTCTGCGACAAGAAGCAGTCGCTGAACCTGCGCAAGCTGAACAGCCCATTCCAAGGTCATCCCCATATTGGCGATTTGCCGTGGGTGGAAACGAGCACGGGCTCACTCGGCCAGGGTTTCTCCGTCGCGCTCGGCATGGCGATGGGGCTGAAACTTCAAAGAAACCCCGCGCGTGTCTACGCGCTGCTCGGCGATGGTGAACTGCAGGAAGGCGAAATCTGGGAAGGCGCAATGTGCGCTGCCCATCACAAGCTCGAGAATTTCTGCGCTATCGTCGACTACAACAAGCTGCAGAGCGATGCGCGCAACGACGCGATCATGCGTCTTGAGCCGTTGGCCGCGAAATGGCGCGCCTTCGACTGGGCGGTTGCCGAGATCGACGGTCACAACATTCACGAAATTCTGGCGACCTTCCGCCGTGTCGGCGCGACCCATGGACGGCCGAGCGTGATCATCGCGCATACCATCAAAGGCAAGGGCGTGCCTTACATGGAAAACATTCCCGCCTGGCATGGCAGCGTGAAGCTGACCCGCGAGCAGGCGGAAGACGCGTTGCAGGCACTCGGCGCCTCGCACAAAGAAATCAAGGATTATCTGGATGTCGATGCAAGCTGAAGCGCCTGCCCTCATCGGAAGCAGCGGCGACTCGCTGCGCGAAGCGTTTGGCAAGGCATTGTCGAGCCTCGCCGATGAGTTCAAGAACGTCGTCGTGCTCGACGCCGATATCGCCGGCGGCACGGGCGTGCACCATTTCCGCAAGAGTCATCCCGACCGCTTCCTGCAATTCGGCATCGCTGAGCAGAACATGATGGCAGCGGCCGGCGGTCTGGCGGCAGTCGGCCTGCAGCCGATCGTGACGACCTTCGCTGTATTCTGTCTGCGCGCCGTTGAACAGGCGCGCCTGTCACTCGCCTACACACGCCGCAACGCCAAAATCGTGGCCAGCCATCCCGGTCTCGATGTTGGTCCCGATGGCGGTTCCGCACAGGCGCTCGAAGACCTCGCCGCATTCCGCGCGATCCCGGGCATGACGGTGATCTCGCCGGCCGATCCGGTTGAGATGGCGCTGGCGACCCGCGCAATCCTCAAGTTTGACGGCCCGGTCTATATGCGCACCGGCCGCAGCCCGGCGAAGCGCGTGTTCGGCGACGACCACACCTTTGAGATTGGCAAAGGCAAGATCATTCGCGACGGCAAGGACGTGACCATCGTGGCTTGCGGCGTCGAAGTTGCACGCGCGGTGGAGGCCGCAGCGATCCTCGCCGAAAGCGGCATCAATGCGCGCGTCGTCAATATGGCGACGATCAAGCCGATCGATACGGCACTTCTCAGGCGCTGCGCGAAAGAAACCGGCGCAATCGTCACGGCGGAAGACCACAACATTCACGGCGGCCTCGGTGGAGCGGTTGCCGAGGTACTGGCGCAGACGCGCCCCTGCCCGATCGAATTCGTCGGCGTGAAGGATGTCTTCGGTGCGTCCGGTGAGCCGGAAGAGCTCGCGACGGCCTTCGGCATCGACGCGCGCGGCATTGCAGACGCTGCGAAGAAGGTCATCGCGCGCAAGAAGAAGAACTGATGTCGCGCTTCTCCCTCGCCGGAAGGAATGCCGTCGTTACCGGTGGTAGCCGCGGGATCGGTCGCGCGATCGCGCTTGGCCTTGCGGAAGCGGGCGCCGACGTCGTCTTCACCTATCGCGACAACGCGGCCGAAGCCGCTGTGACAGGGGCGGAAATCACGGCGCGCGGTCGCCGTTCGCTGGGCCTGCCCATGGACGTCACCGATCGCGCGAGCGCGGAGAAAGTGGCCGCAAAGGCAAAGGAATTCGGGCCGATCTCTATTCTGGTGAACAACGCCGGCATCAACAAACCGACCGATTTCGATCAGGTGAACGATACGGATTGGGATACCATCCTCGACACCAACCTCAAAGGCCCTTTCGTCTGCGCGCAGGTTTTCCTGCCGCTGCTGAAAGAGACCGGCAATGGTTCAATCGTTCATATCGGATCCGTCAGCGGACAATACGGTGGCCCCCGCACCGCACATTACGCCGCCTCCAAGGCCGGATTGATTTCGCTTGCGCAAGTCGTCGCGCGGTTCGGCGCGCAATATGGCGTGCGTTCCAACACCGTGGCTGCCGGAATCATTGCTTCCGATATGGGCCACGCGGGGCTCGCCGCCGCGAGCGTGCAGAAAGCGGCGGAGAATATCGTGCTGAAACGTCTCGGCCACGCGCACGAAGTGGCCGACGCAGTTGTATTCCTGGCGAGTGATGCGTCGTCCTACATCACCGCCCAGACCATCAACGTGAACGGCGGATTGTATTTCTGATGAACGGCAAAACGCTTCTTATTGTATCCGGCGGCATCGAAGCGGCCGACGCTGCAAAGCGCGCCAAAGAGCTGGGATTGTATGTGGTCGTCTCCGACCGCGATCCCGATGCGCCCGGTTTTGCCTTTGCGGATTCCTGCATCATCGCGGACGTCTACGGCCCGTCGGAAACGGCATCGGCCGCCGAACGGTTCAACCGCAAAATTCGCAAGATCGATGGCGTCATTTGTGTAGCCGCAGATGCGCCGGTGACCACTGCGACCGTTTCCGCGAGACTCGGCCTTCCCGGTATATCCATCGAAACAGCGGAACTCGCCTGCGACAAGCTCGCGATGAAACGCCGGTTCGCAGAGGCCGGCGTCAACGTGCCGTGGTTCGCGGAGGTTTCGACCGTTCACGAATTGCAGCGTATTGCTATCGAACACGGCAACAACCTCGTGATCAAGCCGGTCGATAGCCGCGGCTCGCGCGGCGTGCAGCGCATTGCGCAAGTCGCCGACCTCCCAAAGGCCTATGAATTGGCCCGCGGTCATTCGCCAACCCAGCGGGTCATGGTCGAGGAATATCTCGATGGCCCGCAGGTCTCGACGGAATCTGTCGTTGTTGACGGCCGCTGCTATACGCCGGGCTTCTCGGACCGCAACTACGAATATCTCGACACTTACGCTCCATTCTTCATCGAAAATGGCGGCGATCTTCCGAGCAATCTGCCGCAGGATGCCCAGACCAAGGTGAAGAACCTGGTCGCGCAAGCGGCTGCAGCACTGGGCGTGACCACCGGAACCGTCAAGGGAGATATCGTCGTCCACAAGGGCACGCCCTATGTGATCGAACTTGCGGCGCGCCTGTCTGGCGGGTTCTTCTGCACGCGCGAGATTCCACTGAACACAGGCGTCGATTTTATCGGCTGCGCGATCAAGGTCGCGCTCGGCGAGCCTGTTTCGCCGGAAGAACTTGAGCCAAGGCTGTCCACTGCGGTCATTCAGCGCTACGCATTTCCCGCACCGGGTCGCGTCGTGTCCGTGACGGGCGCTGAAGAAGCAATGAAGGTTTCGGGCATCGCGGAGGTCGTCATTACAGCGAAGCCCGGCGATGTCATCCCGCCGGCTGGTGACAAGCGGCCTTCCGCTGCGATGGTGCTGGCCACAGGAGCATCGCGCGACGTCGCGCTGGCTGCGGCCAACGACGCACTCGCCCGCTTGCAGATCAAAACAGCATGAACGCGCCTCTTTTCGCCCGCGCACTCGAAGCGTCCAGCGCGACGCTACGCCTGTTCGCGCTCTTCCATCTCAATCTCGCCTTTTCTTCCATTGAGGAAGAGCAGCGCATCGACGTCATCAAGCGCTGCTATTGGCCGCTCCTGCATCTCGCCGAGGCGAACGGCCCGATTGGGATCGAAGCGACGGGCTTTACGCTGGAAGAAATTGCGGCGCGCGATCCGGCCTGGGTCGTAAAGTTTCGCGAGCTGATCCAGCGAGGCAAAGCCGAGCTGATCGGATCCGGCTACGCGCAGATCATCGCGCCGCTCGTTCCCGCGCGCGTGACGGAGGAAAACCTCGCCATAGGCAATCAGGTCTACGAACGGCTGCTCGGCACGCAGCCGAATCTGGCGCTGGTGAATGAGCAGGCCTATTCGGGTGGGCTGGTCGGCCTCTATCTCGACGTGGGATATCGCGCGCTGTTGATGGATTGGGACAATCCGTCGGCGCATCATCCCGAGTGGCCGATCGAGGCGCGTTATCGCGCCGAACGCGCGCTGGGCAGCGACGGGCGCACCATTGCGCTGCTCTGGACCAACACCGTCGCGTTTCAGAAACTGCAGCGCTTTGCACATGGCGATATCGAGATGGATGACTATCTCGACTACCTGCGGAGCCAGCGCGGTAGCAATCCCCGCGCATTGTGCTTCTACGCCAGCGACGCGGAAATCTTCGATTTTCGCCCGGGGCGTTACAAGACCGAGGAAAAGCTCTCTCCCATCAGCGAATGGAACCGGATCAGCGAAGCCTTCGGGAAGATCCGCGAAGAACCAGGCTTCGATATGGTTGCTCCATCACAGGTTTTGAGCACCGCAAATCTGAAGCGCCAGCCCGTACGCCTTGAAAGTGCCGTCTGCCCGATACCGGTGAAGAAGCAGCGCAAATACAATCTCTCGCGATGGGCCGTGACAGGCCGTGACGATCTCAGCATCAATGCAGCCTGCCAGCGCATTTATGAAGGTCTGTGCAACGCCGATGCGGATCGCGCGGCGTGGAAGGAACTTTGCTATTTGTGGTCCAGCGATTTCCGCACGCATATCACGGACAACCGGTGGACTGCGTTCTGTGCACGGCTCTCCGATATGGAAGTGCGCTGGGCGAAACAACCTGCGCGGGCTGCGAAGCCCGTCGGTGAACGCACTGAAAAGCGCCATATCGATATCAGGACGCCGAGCCTTCGTGCAAAGCTTGATCGCCGCCGTGGGCTGGCTTTGTCCTCGCTGCACTTTGCGAATCACGGGAAACCTGCACTCGGCGGCCTGCCGCACGGGCATTTCGACGACATCCATATGCAGGCGGATTGGTACACCGGCGACTGCGTCTTTGAAGGCGCCGGCGAGCACAAGATCACGGATCTCGAGTGGTGCGACACCCAGATTTGGAACAAGGATGGCGATACGCTTTGTTTCGCACGGATCGAAACGCCGAAGGGGCCCATCGAAAAGTCCCTTCGCTTCCATACGAACGAACCACGTGTCGATTTCGATCTGACGTTTCACTGGAACGAGATCGGGCGTGGCAGCCTGCGGCTTGGTCACTTCACCCTGCTGCCCATCGCCTTCGACTGGCCTAAGCTTTCCTTAACGACGCACAATGGCGGTAAGGAGTGCGAAACCTTTTCGCTTGCCGGCCAAGACGTTGATCACGGCGCGCCGGTGTCCTTTCTTGTTTCCGCGTCGCATGGCCTCGGCATGACCGAAGGCTGGGCGGAAATCGGTGACGACAGAACCCGCCTGCGCATCGAGACAGACCGTGCGATGGCGCCGCTTTTGGGGCTTCTCACGCATAAGCGTATTGGCGGCAGCCTGTTCTGTCAGCTCGCGCTTTCGGCGCTGGAGCTTGATGACACGCGCAAGCCGTCGCCCCGGCGCCCGGGCCCGCTACGCTTCCGATTTAGCGTGAACGGAGTGTTGCCGGGAACCGCTTGTTAACTGTGTTCTGCAACCATGTTGCCGCACAAACGGATGGACCACATGGGGCAACATCGGGTGAAGAAGATCTATCTCGCCGCAAAAGACGATGACGTTGCGGCGCCGCCGCCGGCGAATATCGGGCTTCGCGATTTCACGCAGCCCTGGCTCGATCTCAACGACAAATCCGTCCTTGTGACAGGTGGCACCGGCTCGTTCGGCAAGCATTTCGTCAAGACGGTCATCGAGAATTACAAACCGCGTCGCCTCGTCATCTATTCGCGCGACGAACTCAAGCAGTACGAGATGCAGCAGCTGTTCCCCATGGATCAGCATCCATTCATGCGTTACTTCATCGGCGACGTGCGCGATCGCGATCGCCTCGATCTAGCGCTGAACAATATCGACTACGTGGTTCACGCCGCTGCGCTAAAGCAGGTCCCGACCGCCGAGTACAATCCGTTCGAGTGCATTCGCACGAACGTGTTCGGCGCTGAGAATCTCGTCTATGCAGCGCTGCGCCGCAATGTGCGCAAGGTGATTGCGCTATCGACCGACAAGGCCGCGAACCCGGTCAATCTTTACGGCGCGTCCAAGCTTGCATCGGACAAGATCTTCGTCGCCGCCAACAATCTTTCCGGCGCAGACGGCACCAAGTTCGCGGTCGTGCGCTACGGCAACGTGTTCGGTTCGCGCGGCAGCGTCGTGCCCTTCTTCCGCAAGCTTGCGGCCGAGGGTGTCAATGAGCTTCCAATTACCGATCCGCGCATGACACGATTCTGGATCACGCTGACGCAAGGCGTGAATTTCGTGCTCTCCAGCATGGAATTGTCCCGCGGTGGCGAGATCTTCGTGCCGAAGATTCCATCCAGCACGGTGACCGATATCGCGACCTCACTGTGCCCCTCGCTGGGTCAGAAAATCGTCGGGATTCGTCCTGGCGAGAAGATGCACGAAACGATGATCCCGGCAGACGATTCGCGCTGGACCGTCGAACTCGAAGATCGTTACGTGATACTGGCGAGCTTTGCCGCTGCGGCACGGGAGGCCTATCTCAACCGTGGCGCCAAGCCGGTGGAAGACGGCTTCGCGTATTCCAGTGACTGCAATCCGGAAGCATTGGACGTGCGCGGCCTTCAAGCTCTTCTGGCGCAGAGCTTCGCGTGAGCGCTCCAGCCTTGAAGTCGGTGCGGGCCGAACAGTCCGCACAAGCCTTTCTCCCCTATGGCCGTCAGGTCATCGAAGATGACGATATCGCAGCCGTGTCCGAGGTGTTGCGCGGCGACTACCTCACGACCGGCCCTGCCGTTGCGCGCTTTGAAGCGGCAATTGCAAACTATGTCGGCGTCAAACACGCCATTGTCTGCTCCAACGGGACTGCGGCCCTGCACATGGCGGCACGCGCTCTGAACCTCAGCGCTGGCAGCAAAATCATTGTTCCGGCGATTACGTTTCTTGCCACGGCGAGCGCGCCGCACCTGAACGGTGCCGATATCGTTTTCACCGATGTCGACCCTACGACCGGCCTGATGACGCCGGAAACCTTCAGCCAGGCTATTGCGCGCGCCGGCAAAGCTGACGCGGTGTTCAATGTCCATCTCAACGGACAATGCGGCGCCCTCGAGGAAATCGCGGCTATCGCACGCCTGCACAAGATGAAGATCGTCGACGATGCATGCCACACATTCGGCGCAACCTATGTTGGAAAGGGCGAAGCATCGAAGATCGGCGCGAACGCGCATTGCGATCTGAGCGTCTTCTCCTTCCATCCGGTCAAGGCGATCGCGATGGGCGAAGGCGGCGCAGTCACGACCAACGACCCCGATATGGCCAAGCGCCTTGTGCTGGCGCGCAACCACGGCATGACGCGCGAGCCCGGGGATTTCACCAATACGGCAGACGCCTTCGATTCCGATGGTCGCGCCAATCCCTGGTACTACGAACTTGTGGAGCCGGAGTTCAACTGGCGCGCCAACGATATCCAGTGCACGCTCGGTCACTCGCAGCTCAAGAAGCTCGACCGTTTCCTCGCTCGTCGCCGCGCGGTCGTGGCGGCCTACGATGCCCTGCTCACGCCTTATGCGCCGGTGCTTCAGCCGCTGGCACGGACCCGTGCATGCCTGCCAGCATGGCATCTATATGTTGCGCGGATCGATTTCGCCGCGGCGGGAATCGCACGCGGAGCGCTGATGCGCGCGCTCATCGACGACGGCATTGGAACGCAAGTGCACTACTTCCCCGTCCATCGTCAGCCCTATTATGCGAAGCGCTATGGGGCGAAGCTGCCCGGCGCCGACCGCTATTACAGCCGTGCGCTCAGCCTGCCGCTTTCGGCGGCGATGACGGAGAACGATGCGCAGCGCGTCGTCGACGCACTGGTCCGTCGCCTCAAGCTCTGAACCGGATTTCCCGAAAACGGGAGAAGCGGGCGAAGTTGCCTTCGCCCGCTTCTTTTTTTCCCACCGACTTTTATTCCCTGACGCCCTGAGGCGCGACCGGTGTTCCGGCTCACGCCCTTCGTCAAGCGGCGGCGGTATCCGTTGCCGGATACCGCCGTTATTCCACTTATTGGAAGAGCGAGAGAATGGTCTGCGGCGCCTGGTTGGCGATCGACAGAGCCTGCACGCCCAACTGCTGCTTGACCTGCAGGGACTGCAAGGTCGCGCTTTCGTTGGCCATGTTGGCGTCGACAAGGTTGCCAATGCCGCTGGTGATTGAGTCGGACAGCTTCTGGGCGAAGTCCATCTGGATCGAGAACTTCTTCGAACCAGACGACAGTTTCGCCAGAGCGGAGTCGACGTTGGTCAGCGACGCCTGGATCGCGGCAACCATCGTTGACGCGCCAGCCTGGGTCGAGATCGACGCGCCCGAGGACACGGTCACGATTGAGCCCGAGAGGCTCATGTTTTCCGCGGCCACGGTGATGCGGCGCGAACCATCGGCGGACGCCAACGCGGTGACCTGCGTTGTCGAACCGTCGACCAGGTTATAGCCGTTGAACACAGCGTTGTTGACGATCGTCGAGATCTGGTCGCGCAGAGCGACGAAATCCTGGTTCATCGCCTGACGGCTGGCCGTGTCGAGCGAAGTATCGGAAGCGGCGAGCGCCTTCGTCTTCATTTCCACGAGCAGGTCGGAGATCGACTGACCGGCCGACATGGCAACATCGACCGCGGACATGCCGCGATTGAGGCTGTCCTGGACCGCCGTATAGCCGGCAACGTCGCCGCGCATATTCTGCGCGATGGCGTAAACCGCACCATCGTCCTTCGCGGACGAGACCTTCAAACCGGTATTGATGGCGTTCTGAGTCTGAGCCAGCTGGGCCTGGGTCTGATTCAGCGACTGCAGCGCAACCATTGCGCCGGTGTTTGTATTGACGCTAAGCATTTCATGCCTCCGTTGTGACGAGCTTTTTGCTCAAAGGGCTTTTTGCCCCGCACATCCATCAGCAACCCGCGTGCCGCGCGGCTTTTACGATTTTCTAACCTTCGATTTTCAGGCGAGGTGGAAAATTCTTTCCGGGCAGAATTTCCTGCCCGCAAAAAGCGTCGGCAAGATTTACCTGTTAAGCGGAAATTCTTGCCCACCCATCGGCAGTATTTGCCTTGTATTTGATACAAAAAAGAACGGCGCCGTTGATGGCGGCGCCGTTCTTCAATTCTGGAAAGTCCAAAAGCTTACTGCTGGAAAAGCGACAGGATCGTCTGCGGTGCCTGGTTGGCAATCGACAGAGCCTGTGTGCCGAGCTGCTGCTTGACCTGCAAGGACTGCAACTGGGCGCTCTCGGTGGCCATGTCGGCGTCGACCAGATTGCCGATGCCGCTGGTGAGCGAATCGGACAGCTTCGATGCGAACTCGAGCTGGATCGAGAACTTCTTCGAACCCGACGACAACTGCGCCAGAGCGGAGTCCACGTTGGTCAGCGACTGCTGGATGATCGCCACCATCGTCGACGCGCCCGCCTGCGTCGAGATCGACGCACCGGTGGAGAGCGTCACGATCGTGCCGGACAGGCTCATGTTCTCGGCCTGCGCCGTGATGCGGCGCGTGCCATCCGAGGATGCGAGCGCGGTGATCTGCGTCGTCGAACCGTCGACCAGGTTGTAGCCGTTGAACACGGCATTCTTGACGATGGTCGTGATCTGATCGCGCAGCGCGACGAAGTCCTGGTTCATCGCCTGGCGGCTCGTGGTATCGAGCGAAGTATCGGAGGCGGCGAGCGCCTTCGTCTTCATTTCGACCAGAAGATCGGAGATCGACTGGCCGGCCGACATCGCGACATCGATCGCGGACATGCCGCGATTGAGGCTGTCCTGCACCGCGCCGTAACCGGCGACGTCGCCACGCATATTCTGGGCGATGGCATAGACAGCGCCGTCATCCTTGGCGCTCGACACTTTCAGGCCGGTGTTGATCGCGTTCTGCGTCTGCGACATTTCCGCTTGTGTCTTGTTGAGGTTCTGCAGCGCGATCATCGCGCCGGTGTTGGTGTTCACGCTAAGCATGATGGTTTTCTCCAATTCCCATTCTGGTCGGTCGGCGGCGTACTGCACGCCGTCGGGCACAATGCCCCGCGCCCTGCTTCGCAACCGCCGTGCCAGCCAGAAACGCTTTCTTATTCTCGTAAACCATTGATTTTTCTAGGTTATGAACTCGTTCATAAACGAAAGAGAAAGGAAGAATTTGCCGGTCGGAAATTCCGGACCAAAAGAAAAAGCCGGCCTTTGCAGACCGGCTTTTTCCCGTCGAGGAGACAAATTCTAGGCGGCGCCTTTGAGGCCCTGCATCATGTTGCGGTTCACTTCGATCAGCGGATCGAGCGAAGCGCCGTTGCGCGTGACCTGGCGCGAATACTTTGCGATCCACAAGGACAGCGACACGATCTTGGCGCGGACATCCTGCGGAAGCTGATTGCGCTCATCCATGCAATCGGCCGCGAGCGTGCGCCACAGCTTCTTGTTCCAGTCGATCGCTTCGACCAGCGGCGCGGCATCGGTGCCGGCTTTCTTCGCGTCGATCAGCGCGCCTGTGACCTGCCCGAACAGCCGGTACTCGGTCGTGCGCGAGTCTTCAGTA
>DATJUS010000089.1:0-20553 GCA_035502175.1 Rhizomicrobium sp. | reverse complement strand
CAGATGCCGAACCTCAACCAGATGAGTTCGATCTCGTCGGCCGGCGCTTCCGTGATCACGCTGCAATTCGGCCTGTCGATCTCGCTCGACGTCGCCGAGCAGGAAGTGCAGGCCTCGATCAACGCCGCCGGCAATCTGTTGCCATCCGACCTGCCGGCGCCGCCGATCTACGCCAAGGTCAACCCGGCCGACGCGCCGATCCTGACGCTGGGCCTCACCTCCAAAACCATGCCGCTGACCCAGGTCGAGGATTTCGTCGACACCCGCCTGGCGCAAAAGATCTCGCAGCTTCCCGGCGTCGGCCTCGTCAGCATCGCGGGTGGCCATCGTCCGGCAATCCGCGTGAGGGCGAACATCCAGGCGCTCGCGTCCTATGGCCTCAATCTGGACGATCTGCGCACCACGATCTCCAACGCGAACTCGAACGCGCCGAAGGGCAGCTTCGACGGCGCTTCGCGCTCCTACACCATCAACGACAACGATCAGCTGCAAACCGTCGACGACTACAAGGCCATCGTCGTCGCCTACAAGAACGGCGCGCCTGTGCATCTCTCCGATGTGGCGACGCTGGAGAACAGTGCGGAGAACACGAAGCTTACGAGTTGGATGAACACGACGCCGGCGATCCTGCTGAACGTCCAGCGTCAGCCCGGCGCGAACGTGATCGCGGTGGTCGACGGCATCAAGCAGATCCTGCCGCAGATCGAGGCCGGGCTGCCCGGCGCCGTCGATGTGACGGTTCTGACCGACCGCACGACGACGATCCGCGCCTCGGTCTCCGATGTGGAGTTCGAACTTGCACTCGCCGTCGTCCTCGTCGTGCTGGTGATCTACGTTTTCCTGCGCAGCGTGCCGGCGACCTTCATTCCGAGCCTGTCGGTGCCGCTTTCCATCGTCGGCACATTCGCGGCGATGTATCTGCTCGGCTATTCGCTGAACAACCTGTCGCTGATGGCGCTGACCATTGCGTCGGGCTTCGTGGTCGATGACGCCATCGTGATGATAGAGAACATCTCGCGCTATATCGAACAGGGCGAGAGGCCGTTCGACGCGGCGATGAAGGGGGCGGGCGAGATCGGCTTCACCATCGTGTCGCTGACCGTGTCGCTTATTGCGGTGTTGATCCCGCTCCTGTTCATGCAGGAAGTGGTCGGCCGGCTGTTTCGCGAATTCGCTGTGACGCTCGCGATCACGATCCTGATCTCGGCGGTGGTGTCGCTGACGCTGGTGCCGATGCTGTGCGCCAAGCTTCTGCGCCATCGCAACGAAGAGAAACAGCAGGGCGCCATCGCGCGCAAGTCCGAGGAGCTGTTCGAACGCCTGATCCACGAGTATGACCGCCTTCTCACCTGGGTGCTCGATCACCAGCCGCTGACGCTTCTGGTCGCGGTGGGCACGCTGGTGCTGACGGTCCTGCTCTACATCCTGATCCCGAAGGGCTTCTTCCCGGTGCAGGACACCGGTCTCGTACAGGGCATCACCGAAGCCGGCCCGACGGTGTCGTTCGCGGCGATGGGTGACCGCCAGAACGCGCTCGCTCGCGAACTGCTCAAAGACCCCAATGTTAAGAGCCTGTCGTCTTTCATCGGTGTGGACGGCACCAACAACACGCTGAACAGCGGCCGCTTTCTGATCAATCTGATGCCGAAGGATCAGCGCAGCGCGGATATTTCTTCGGTGCTGCGCAGCCTGACGCGCAACGCCAAATCCGTGCCCGGTATCTCGGTCTATTTCCAGCCGGTGCAAGATCTGACCATCGATTCCACGATCAGCCGCGCGCAGTATCAATTCGTGCTCGAGGACGCGAGCACGGCGATGCTGAACCAGTATGTGCCGAAGCTGATCGACACCTTGTCCAAGCGGCCGGAGCTTGAGAACGTCTCGACCAATTTCACCGATAGAGGCCTGTCGGCGACGGTCGTGGTGGACCGCGATACCGCCGCGCGGTTCGGCATCACGGCGGCGACGATCGACAACGCGCTCTACGATGCATTCGGCCAGCGCATCGTATCGACGATCTTCACGCAGTCGAACCAGTACCGCGTGATCCTGGAAGCCGATCCGGAGGTGCAGAACACGATCGCGTCGCTCGGCGACATCCATATGCCGTCAGCCGGTGGCGGCCAGGTGCCGCTATCGGCTTTTGCGCGCGTTCAGGAGACGCCGGTGCCGCTGGAGACCGATCATCTGGGCCAGTTCCCCG
This sequence comes from Rhizomicrobium sp., assembly GCA_035502175.1. GTDB lineage: Bacteria > Pseudomonadota > Alphaproteobacteria > Micropepsales > Micropepsaceae > Rhizomicrobium. Next base: position 18,350 of record DATJUS010000089.1, on the reverse strand, counting down.
CGGCGATGATCTCGTTCGACGTGGCACCCGGCTATTCGCTCGGCGCCGCCGTCGATGCGGTGAAGAGCGCGGAAAGGAAAGCCGGCTTGCCCGCGAGCGTCACCACGAATTTCCAGGGTTCGGCGCTTGCGTTCCAATCGGCGCTGTCGAGCGAATTGCTGCTGATCGTGGCTGCGATCATCACCGTCTATATCGTGCTGGGTGTGCTCTATGAGAGCTTCATCCATCCGATCACGATCCTGTCCACGCTGCCGTCCGCGGGTGTCGGCGCGCTGCTGTTCCTGATCCTCACCGGCAACGATCTCGGCATCGTCTCGATCATCGGCATCATCCTGCTCATCGGCATCGTCAAGAAGAACGCGATCATGATGATCGATTTCGCGCTCACCGCCGAGCGCGAGGAAGGCAAGAACACGCGCGAAGCCATCCATCAGGCGGCGCTGCTGCGCTTCCGCCCGATCATGATGACGACGGTGGCCGCGCTGTTCGCGGCGCTGCCACTGATGCTTGGCACCGGGACGGGCTCGGAGCTGCGCGCACCGCTCGGCATCTCCATCGTCGGTGGCCTCCTTGTGAGCCAGCTTCTGACGCTGTTCACCACGCCAGTGATCTACATCTATTTCGACAAGTGGAGCCGGCGCATTGACCGCAGGCTCGCCGCGCCTGAGCCGGGCCGCGCATGAACTTTTCCGCCATCTTCATCCGCCGCCCGATCGCGACCGCGTTGCTCACGATCGGTCTGGCACTGGCGGGCATGACGGCGTTCTTCCTGCTGCCTGTCGCGTCGATGCCGAATGCGGATATCCCGACGATCTTCGTCTCCGCCTCGATGGCCGGCGCCTCGCCGGAAACGATGTCCACCAGCGTGGCGACGCCGCTGGAACGCCATCTCGGCACAATCGCCGATGTCACCGAGATGACATCGCGCAGTTCGGTCGGCACGACGCAGATCGTCCTCCAGTTCGGCCTCGACCGCGATATCGACGGTGCTGCGCGCGACGTGCAGGCGGCGATCAGCGCCGCGCGCGCCGATCTCCCGACCTCGCTGAAAGCCAATCCAACCTATCGCAAGCTCAATCCCGCTGCCGCGCCGATCCTCATCATGGCGATGACGTCGGATACGCTGACGCCGGGCCAGATTTACGACTCCGCCTCCACGATCCTTCAGCAGAAGCTGAGCCAGGTCGACGGTATCGGGCAGGTGCAGATCGCCGGTTCGTCGCTGCCCGCCGTGCGCGTCGATCTCAATCCGCGCGCGTTGTTCAAATATGGCATCGCGCTGGAGGACGTGCGTGCCGCGCTTTCCGCCGCCAACGCCAATGCGCCGAAGGGCGCCATCGAGCAGGGGCCGACGAAATATCAGGTCGCCGTCAACGATCAGGCCAAGCTCGCGCGCGATTATCAGACCCTGATCGTCGCCTATCGCAACAATGCGGCGGTGCGTCTCAGCGATATTGCGGCCGTCACGGACGGCGTCGAGGACGTCCGCAACATCGGCATGGCCAATGGCAAGCCGGCGATCAACATCATCCTTTCCGGGCAGCCCGGGGCGAATATCATCGACACCGTCAATGCGGTAAAGGCACTGCTACCGGAGCTGCGCGCCGCGATCCCGCCTTCGGTCAAGCTCGACATCGTCAACGACCGCACCGGCACCATTCGTGCCTCAGTGCATGACGTCGAGATCACGATGCTGATCTCCATCGTGCTGGTCGTGCTGGTCGTGTTCCTGTTCCTGCGCAGCGGGCGTGCGTCGCTGATCCCCACTATCGCGGTGCCCCTGTCGCTGATGGGCACGTTCGGCGTGATGTATTTTGCCGGCTTCACGCTCGATAATCTGTCGCTGATGGCGCTCACGGTCGCGACGGGATTCGTCGTCGATGATGCCATCGTGGTTCTCGAGAACATCACCCGCCATATCGAGGCGGGGATGGGGCGTTTCGAAGCGACGTTGCTCGGCGCGCGCGAGGTGGGATTCACGGTTCTGTCGATGAGCCTGTCGCTGATCGCCGTATTCGTTCCGATCACGCTGATGGGCGGTGTGGTGGGGCGCTTCTTCAACGAATTCGGCATTGTGCTGTCGTCGGCAGTGCTGATCTCGCTGATCGTCTCGCTGACCACGACGCCTATGCTGTGCGCCAATCTCGATCTGCACAAGCCGGATCGCGAGCAGGGCTGGCTGCTGCGCAATTCCGAGCGCGCGTTTCAGGCCGGCCTGCGCCTTTACGATCGCTCGCTGCAATGGGCGCTCGATAATCCCGGCTTCATCATGCTGATCCTCGCCGTCGCGATCGGGCTGAATTTCTATCTCTATGTCATCGCGCCCAAGGGCTTCATCCCGGTAGAGGACACGGGCGATATCAGCGGCAATGTCCGCGCCGACCAGAGCATCTCGTTCCAGCTTCTGGAGGACAAATTCTCCCGTTTCGTGAAGATCGTGTCGAAAGATCCGGCGGTGCAAAGCGTGGTCGGCTTTGCGGGCGGCGGTGGCGGCGGCCCTCGCGGCGGCGGATCGAACTCCGCCAGTCTCTTCATCCAGCTCAAACCCAAAGCAGAGCGTGGCGGCCTCAGCACGGATCAGGTCATCGATCGCCTGCGCGACCCACTTTCGGTGGTCTCCGGTGCGCAGCTTTTCCTGCGCAATGCGGGTGGGGTTCCCGGCGCCGGCGGCCGGCAAAGCAACGCGGCCTATCAATACAGCCTTCAGGCCGACACGCTAGACGAATTGAACGAGTGGGTGCCGAAGATCACCGACGCGCTGCAGGACGTGCCGGAGCTTACGGATGTCAGTTCCGACCGCGAAGACAAGGGGCTCGAGGTTGAACTGAGCATCGACCGCCAGACCGCGGCGCGGCTCGGCATCACCGCCTCGCAGATCGACAACACGCTTTACGACGCGTTTGGGCAGCGTCAGGTGTCCACGATCTACAATGACCTCAACCAGTATCACGTGGTGATGGGTGTCGCGCCGGAGTTCTGGCAGAGCCCGGAAACGCTCAAGGACATTTATGTCTCAACGGCGGGTGGTGCGGTCAGCGGGACCCAGGCAACCGGCGCCGTCGTGGGCACGACCCTTGTCGCAGGACAAACGGCGGCGAGCGCGACGGCCGTCGCCGACGATGCGGTGCGCAATCAGGCGCTCAACGCGCTCACCAACAGCGCCCGCGGCGCGTCGTCCACCGGTGCGTCCGTCAGCACCGCGGTGGAGACGATGGTGCCGCTCGCCGCGTTCTCAAGCTTCGGTCCCGGCACGACGCCGTTGTCGATCAATCATCAGGGGCCGTTCGTCGCGACGACTTTCTCGTTCAACCTCGCCAAGGGTGTCACTATCGGCCAGGCGACGGCGGCGATCCAGCGCACGATGGGCGCGGTCCATGCGCCGGTGTCGATCCACGGCGATTTCGCGGGCTCTGCGCGCATTTTCCAGCAATCGGTTTCGGGGGAACCGCTTCTTATCCTCGCCGCGCTGCTCACCGTCTATATCGTGCTTGGCGTGCTCTATGAGAGCTACATTCACCCGCTGACGATCCTCTCGACGCTCCCCTCCGCCGGTGTCGGCGCAGTGTTGGCATTGCTGATCGCACGCAAGCTCTTTGTCGACACGCTCGCTTTCGATCTGTTTGCGCTGATCGGGGTGCTTCTGCTTATCGGTATCGTGAAGAAGAACGCGATCATGATGATCGACTTCGCGCTGATCGCGGAGCGGGAACAGGGCCTCAACGCGCATGACGCGATCTACAAGGCGTGCCTGCTGCGCTTCCGCCCGATCATGATGACGACGTTCGCCGCGATCCTGGGCGCGATGCCGCTCGCAATCGGGTTCGGCACCGGATCGGAACTACGACAGCCGCTCGGCATCGCCATCGTCGGCGGGTTGATCCTTAGCCAGCTGCTCACGCTCTACACGACGCCGGTCGTCTATATTTATCTCGACCGTTTCCGGATGTGGGCCAAGGGCGGCTGGGACCGCTGGTATGCGCATCTGCTCGGCGACGATCGCGTGCCGCAGGCCGGCGAGTAGCGCCTAGAGATCCGGGAGATTCTCGGTATCCGGCTTGCCGTTGTGAATCTCGGAATTGCGATACTGACGATACAGGCTGCGCTGCGTCGCGTAGTAATCGACCGAGGTTCGCTCGATCTGGTCGAGCGTGTCGACGTTGCGGGCGCGCAGATCGAGTACCCCCAGACCGGCACGGGTGTAGCCGAGCGTCTTGTATCCGTCGAAACGGATATAGGTGAACGGATCGAAGCCGTAATCCACCACGCGGCCGGCGAGATCGCGCGGCGGAGCGGGGCCGAGTGCGGGCGCGACGAAATACGGGCCCTCGCCGACGCCCCACACACCGAGCGTCTGGCCGAAATCCTCATCGTGATCGGGAATGCCCATCCACGTCGCGACGTCCATCACGCCGCCGATGCCCAGCGTCGTGTTGGTCAGCGTGCGCGCGAAAGTCTGCAAGGCGCGCGAGGGCGAGCCTTGCAACACGTCGTTCGCGAACGTCACGGGCTTGTCCATGTTGGCGAGGACGTTGTGCGCGCCCTGCCGGAACGGCTCGGGCACCGCATGGTTGTAGAACACGGCCACCGGACGGGCGACATGCTTGTCGAGTGCCTGATTGAATTCGAAGATCTTGCGGTTGGTGGGTTCGTACGGATCGTTCTGCGCGAGCGATTCCGGGTTGGTGGTCTGCGCGCAACCCGCGAGCGCGGTGCTCGCCAGAAATGCCGCCAGAAAAAAAGAATGCGGACGCACAATGCCCTCGCTCGACAGTATCGGAAAACTGGAAACGCTTATCCGGCCGAATCGCTGCCTAGTATAATATTGGAAGCCGCGCCGCGCCCTACAAGAGCGGATTAAATTCCGCCATACCAACTGTAACCCAGATCTTCCCAATAGCCGCCCTTCCCACCGTTGATGTGGTCGAAATTTTCCACAAGCTCGATGCGTTGAACGTACTTGGCCATTTTGTAACCTAGTTGACGCTCGGCGCGGACGCGGATCGGCGCACCATGCTCGACCGGCAAGGTCTGCCCGTTTAATTCATATGCCAGAAGGGTTTGCGGGTGGGTGGCCTCGAGAAGATCGAGGCTTTCGTAATAATATGGCACACCTGCGGAAACGTTTCCGCCCATCGGATCCGCACAAAAAAACATCACATACCGCGCTTCCGGCTTTGGTTTGGCCATAGCCAGAATGTGGGCAAGCGGTGCTCCTTTCCATTCGCCGATGCAGCTCCAGCCCTCGACGCAATCGTGGCGCGTAATCTGGGTGCGCGACGCCATCGCGCGGATGTCGGCGATCGATAGTGACAACTTGTTTTCCACCAGGCCTTCCACCGGTATGCGCCAGTCGGCGAAGTTCTTGGCGGCATGCGCTGCGTAATCGTCCGTGCCCGGATTAAGCGTGCCGTTGGCGCGGAACACGGGCGCAATGTCGGCTTTGGTGAATTCCGGCGCCAGCGCGTGCGAGCCCGCGAACAGGCGCTGGGCGCGGCGGGTGAGGTTCTCGACCTCGCTCAGGATGCTCACAACCCATTGCTGCTGCGACAGCGACGTGCAGCCGGTGAGCGCGAGCGCCCCGGTGCTGGCAAGCGCGGCCTTGAGGAAGTTGCGGCGCGTCTCAGCCATGATCTTCGCCCTCGATGGTGTAACGCCCGGTGATCATGGAGCGGATGTTGTTCCAGGTGCCCGACAGCACGACCATCACGATATGGACGATGAAGAAGGCGAGGAACGAGAACGCACAGATGAAATGGATCGTGCGCGCGGTCTGTCGTCCGCCGAAGATCCACAGAAGTTCGGGAAATGCCGCGTCCATCGTCGGCGACATGGTGAGGCCGGTGAGGATGATCAGCGGTGCGATGATGAAGATCACGGCGCCGTAGGCCATCTTCTGGATGCCGTTGTAGTGTTTGGCTTCCTCACCCTTCGGGAATTTCAGTTGGGCGTGATTGACGATCTCGTGCGGCAGGTTTTTCAAGTCCTGCTTGTTGGGGATCAGCTCTTTTTGCGCATGCCGCGTGCGCAGCGCGTAGGCGACGAAGATCAATCCATTCGTCACGAACAGCCACGCGAACAGGAAATGCCAGAGCCTGCCCATCGCCAGCCATTGCGGGCCGGGGATCGTCGCCCAGTCGGGAAAGCCGCGCGCGGCGAGCTGACCGTCCACCTTCGACGCGCCGAGGACGCCGGTGGTGTCGAAGCGCCACGGGCCGATCTGCGTGATGCCCTGTGTAACCGTATTGTCGTGGCCAAACGCCACCATCGACAGGATCGGATGATCGAAGTCGGCCGACTTGCCCCAATAGAGCGCGGGATGCGCGTTGAAGATCTGAAGGCCGCTCAGCAGCATCACGAACAGCACGATGGCGTTGAACCAGTGCGTGATGCGGATCAGGAGCGGGTGGCGGAAAAAACTGTAATGCGGGCCCTCAGGCGCGAGGCCTAACGCCTTGCGGACCCAGCCCGGAATACGTGGCGGCGGCGCGGGTACGGCATCGGCAGACGACATGCGGGCTCCCACCCAGGCAGGTGCGCAGAATAGCGCACTTTCCCGGCTATACGCAGCGCGAGACGTTCTGGTTTCACTTCTCACCCCCCTTTGTGGGGGGCGGAACGAACGGATGGCGCGGGCCCCCACCCGAAAAACCGTCTCGCTATGCTCGCCGCTTTTTTCGACCTCCCCACAAAGGGGGAGGTTATTTCAGTTTCCGACCCAGCCCTGGGCCACGGCCGCATCGTGGCGGGCCTTTTCGGGGCCGCCCAGGATCTGGCGGTTGAAGCCGATGCGCTTGAACCAATAGTGCAGGCCGAGCAGGTCGGTGAAGCCCATGCCGCCATGCACCTCGGTCGCGGTGCGCGCGACGAAGGGGCCGATCTCGGACAGATGCGCCTTCACATGCGCGGCGAGGCGGCGCGACTGGTCGGGCAGCGCATCGAAACCGTAAGCCGCATACCAGATCAGCGCGCGACAGGGTTCGAGTTCCGCGGCCATCTCGGCGCAGAGATGCTTCACCGCCTGGAATGAGCCGATGACGCGGCCGAACTGCTTGCGCTCTTTCGCATAGGCGACGGCCTTTTCGATCATGCGCTCGCCGGCGCCGAGCGTGTCGGCAGCGAGGACAATGCGACCGGCGTCTATCATGCGTTCCAGCGTCGCGGGGCCGTTGCCGCTGCTGAGCGGTTCGGCATCGACATTGTCGAAGCTCAGTTCCCCAATCGCGCGCGTCGCGTCGATGGTGGTGAGCAGGATTTTCTCAAGGCCTTTCGCCTTGGCATCGACCAGATGCAGATCGCCGAATTTGTCGGCGACGATGAAGATGTCCGCGCCGTTGAAGTCCAGCACGAAAAGCGATTTGCCGCTGAGCTTTCCGGCCTTCGCGGTGACTTGCGCCTTCTCGCGCGCGCCGGCGGCATGTTCGCTGACTGCGACACCGGCGAGAACTTCGCCGGAGGCAAGCTTCGGCAGCCATGTCTTCTTCTGCGCATCTGTGCCCGCACCCATCAGCGCCAGCGGCGCCATCACCGCGCTCGCCGCGAACGGCACAGGCGCCACATGCTTGCCGAGCATCTCGGCCGCGAGCGCGGCGTCGAGAAGCGTCAGCCCAAGACCGCCGAACTCTTCGGGGATCAAAATCCCCGGCACGCCGAGTTCGACAAGCGCGTCGAACACATCGCGCGCGAGGGGTTCGTTCGCCGCCTTGCGCACGCGCTCCAGCGGCGCCACGCGTGCGAGCGTGCGGTCGATGCTCTCCTGCATCATCGTCTGATCGGAGGTGAGACCGAATTCCATCATCTCCCCCCGTTCTGACGGGGGGAGTGTCGCGAAGCGACGAGGGGGGTAAGTCGCGCGCACTGACCCCCTCTGCCTCGCTGCGCTCGGCATCTCCCCCGTGAACGGGGGAGAATTGATGTGTCCCGCATCATGCCCCCACCGCCTTCGGTTCGCGCGGCATGCCGAGGCCGCGTTCGGAGATGATGTTCTTCTGAATTTGCGCCGTGCCGCCACCGATGATGAGGCCGAGATCGAACATGAAGCTCGACTGCCACGCGCCGTGTGCGCGCAGATGTGGGGAGTTGCCGTAGAGGATTCCGAGTTCGCCGAGGATGTCGTTCGCGAAGCCCGCAAGCTGATGGTTCAGTTCGCAGCCCATCAACTTCACGATCAGGCGCGCGATGCCGGGGTCTTCGCCTCTGAGGCTCGCAGTGAGCAGGCGCAAACCGTGATACTCCATCGCCATCGTGCGCGCCTGAAGCTTGAGCAACCGATCACGATAGACGGGGTGGTCCATCAGCCTGCGGCCATCGACCTCCTCATTCATCATCATGTCGACCAGCGCCTTGAACCGCGTGCCGGCCTGATTGGGATCGCCGAGCATGCCGCGCTCGTGTTTCAACGTCGCGTTTGCGACCATCCAGCCCTGTCCGCGCTGGCCGACGATATCTTTCTTCGGCACGCGCACATCGGTGAAGAACACCTCGTTGAATTCCGCGCGGCCCGTCATCGTTACGAGCGGACGCACTTCGATCCCCGGCGTCTTCATCGAGAACAGGAGATAGGAAATGCCTTCGTGCTTCGGCTTGTCGGGCTCTGTGCGCACGAGGCAGAAGATCATGTCGGCCTGCGCCGCCGTCGACGTCCAGATCTTCTGGCCGTTGATGACGAAATCACCGCCATCTTCCACCGCGCGTGTGGAGAGTGACGCCAGATCGCTGCCCGAACCCGGCTCCGAATAGCCCTGGCACCAGATCACTTCGCCGCGCAGCGTCGGCGCGATCCAGCGTTGCTTTTGTTCCTCGGTGCCAAGCTCCAGCAGCGTCGGCACGAGCATGGAGATGCCCTGGTTCTGCATCCCCATCGGCAGCCGCGCGGCGAGGAATTCCTCCGCGATGATGCGCGATTTCAGGATGTCCGCCGTGCCGCCGTAGCCGCCATATTCCTTGGGGATCGTGCGCGCCGCATAGCCATGCTCGATCAGCAGCCGCTGCCAGGCACGCGTCTCGTCGTTGAAACCGAAACTGCGCGGTGCGCGGCTGCCGTATTCGCGCGCAAAAGCGCGGACCTCTTCGCGAAAGACTTCGTATTCGGGCGAGTAGGAGAGGTCCATGCGATGCCGCCTCGTCTCACCCTCCTCCGCGAAGCGGGGGAGGTGGATGCTCCGCAAAGCGGAGCAGACGGAGGGGGCCCCCTCCGCCTCGCTACGCTCGGCACCTCCCCCGTAAACGGGGGAGGATTTTCTTAAAGCCGTTCCACAATCGTCACGTTGGCAAGGCCGCCGCCTTCGCACATCGTCTGCAGGCCGTAGCGCTTGTTTTCCTGATGCAGCGCGTTGACCAGCGTCGTCATCAGCTTGGTGCCGGAGGCGCCGAGCGGATGGCCGAGCGCGATGGCGCCGCCGTGGATGTTGATCTTCTGGGGGTCCGCGTCGTTGTACTGGAGCCACGCGACGGGCACCGACGCGAACGCTTCGTTGACTTCATAGAGATCGATGTCGCCGATCTTCATGCCGGCCTTCTCCAGCGCCTTCTTCGTCGCGGGCAGCGGGGCTTCGAGCATGATCACGGGATCGCCGCCGATCACCGTCATCTGATGGATGCGCGCGAGCGGCTTCAGGCCGAGGTCTTTCAGGCCTTTCTCATTGACGATCATCACGCCCGATGCGCCGTCGCAGATCTGCGACGAGGTCGCGGCCGTGATCGCGCCGCCTTCCTGAAGCAGCTTCACGCCCTTCATGCCTTCGAGGCTGACGTCGAAACGGATGCCTTCGTCGACCGTGTGCTCAACCTTGCTTCCGTCTTCGGCGGTGATATCCAGTGCCACGATCTCGTTCTTGAACTTGCCACCCTGCGTCGCCGCGATCGCTTTCTGATGGCTGTGATAGCCGTACTCGTCGAGCTGATCCTTGGTGAGCTTGTACTTCGTCGCCATCATCTCTGCGCCGGCGAACTGGCTGAACTGGATGCCGGGATAGCGCTTCTGAAGCTCGGGGCTCATATAGGTGCCCATGTCGGCCTTGAGCGCGAGCATCACGGATGCGCCCATGGGCACGCGCGTCATGCTCTCGATGCCCATCGCGATCACGCAATCCATCGCGCCCGACATCACCGCCTGAGCCGCGAAGTGCAGCGATTGCTGCGAAGATCCGCATTGGCGATCCACGCTGGTCGCGGGAACGCTTTCGGGAAGACGCGAGGCCATCACCGCGTTGCGCGCGACGTTCACGGCCTGCTGGCCGACCTGCATCACGCAGCCGCAGATCACGTCTTCGACGCGTGCCGGGTCCACGCCGCTGCGGTCGAGCAGCGCGTCGATCACCTTCGCGCCGAGATCGACGGGATGCCAGTCCTTGAGCTTGCCGCCCTTCTTGCCGCCCGCGGTGCGCGCGGCTGCAACGATGTATGCTTCAGCCATGTTCGTCTCCATTCCCTTGAATAGCGTTGGCCGCCATTATCACTTCCTTCGCGGGCGCAACAAGCAGATGATTCGAAGCTAACGTAGGGAAAACGATGAAAAACGAGACGCTTGCGGCACAAGGCCTCGGCTGGGTTGACGATGCGACACGGGCGATTTCCCCGCCGCTGCACCTGTCCTCGACCTATCTGCGCGATGTCGACAATGGCTACCGCTCGGGGCGTGAATATATCCGCGCCGACAACCCGGCCTTCGACCAGCCGGAGGCGCTCTTGACCGCGCTGGAAGGCGGCGCGGATGCGGCCCTGTTTGCATCCGGCATGGCGGCGGCGACCTGCGCGTTCCTGGCGCTCACGGGCGAGGATCACGTGATCGTGCCGAAGGTGATGTATTGGGGCCTGCGCAAATGGCTGACCGAATGGAGTTCCAATATCGATCTCGTCGATATGCGCGATCTCGATGTGCTGAAGCGCGCGATGCGGCCGAACACGCGGATGATCTGGATCGAGACGCCGTCAAACCCAACCTGGGAAGTGACCGACATCGCCGCCGTTGCCGAGATCGCGCATGCGGGCGGCGCGATGCTGGCCGCGGATTCGACATGTTCGACGCCGGTGGTGACGCGGCCATTCGAGCACGGCGCGGATGTCGTGATGCACTCCGCGACGAAATATCTGAACGGTCATTCCGACCTGATTGCCGGCGCGCTGGTGACAAAAGAGAAGAACGCATACTGGGACCGTGTGCTGACGTTGCGCGCGCAACTGGGCGGCGTGCTGGGCTCGTTTGAAGCATGGCTGCTGCTGCGTGGCATGCGCACGCTGTTTCCGCGCGTGAAGACGGCCTGTGCGAATGCGCAGGCGATTGCCGAACGTCTGTCCGCAAATCCGAATGTTGCGGAAGTTCTTTATCCGGGACTGAAGACGTCGCCCGGTCACGCCATCGCGGCAAAGCAGATGAGCGGCGGTTTTGGCGGCATGCTTTCGATCCGCGTCAAAGGCGGTGAACAGGCCGCCATCGGCACCGCGGCGAATGTGAAACTCTGGAAGCGCGCAACGTCCCTCGGCGGCGTCGAAAGCCTGATCGAACATCGTGCGTCGGTCGAAGGCGCTGGCAGCCCGTGCCCGCCGGATTTGTTGCGGTTGTCAGCAGGTGTGGAGGATGCTGACGATCTGATCGCAGATTTGGAACAGGCTTTGGAAAAGGCAACGCGGTGAGAACCATTGCTTTCGCTGTCCTGGCGCTCGCCCTTTGCACAATGGCGGATGCGAGAGATTTTGGCTGCCGGAGAAATCCGGGACTTCTGGGCCGATGCTATGTTGTGCACGGCAGCTATGGCTTATCCGCAGACCGATTAGTGGTCTTGGTGCGTGACAACGATCACAAATGGCTCATCGTGCGAAACCCGCCGCACAGCCAGGCAGGCGAGCCAGACAATCTGATAGATTCAATGATGCGAGCGCAGGATCGTAAAGGATACGTCACGGTTTTCCTTCACGGGCGGTTCGAAGTTTGTCCGATCCCGCCCGATGATGGGACGCCGCCCGCGCAAGATCCGGACAGCTATGTGTGCATCGCCTCCGCGCGCCAGTTGAAGGTTGCGAAATAGACCTGCGGTTCAAGCCGCCCGGCGATTGCCGCCGTTGTTGCGGTGGTGGCTGTGGTTGCCGCCGCCGCCGTGCTTGCCGCCACCGCCCTGCTTGCCGCCGCCATTGCGCTTGCGCTTGTGGAACGGGGTTTTCTTGGCGTAGTCGCGGACCGGCTGCGGCGCCTTGCCGTGCGAAACGATCGCGGGCTCTTCGCCGACGACGGTGAGCTTGCGCTTCACCAGCTTTTCGATGTCGCGCAGATAGGCCCGTTCATCGGGCGAGCAGAACGAGATCGCGATGCCTTCGGCGCCGGCGCGCGCGGTGCGGCCGATGCGATGGACATAGCTCTCCGGCTCGTTCGGCAGTTCGAAGTTCACGACATGGGTGATGCCGTCGACGTCGATGCCGCGCGCGGCAATGTCGGTCGCGACCAGAAGACGTGCGCGGCCGGAGCGGAAATTGTCCATCGCGCGCACGCGGGCGTTCTGCGACTTGTTGCCATGGATGGCGTCGGCCGGGATGCCGTTCTTCTCGAGATGCTCGACGACCTTGTTGGCGCCGTGCTTGGTGCGCGTGAAGACGATGACGCGCGCCATCTTCGGATCTTCCAGCAGATTGACCAGCAGCTTGCGCTTGTCCTGCGCGCCGATGTGATAGAGCTGTTGCTCGATGCGGTCGGCGGTCACGGTCTGCGGCGCCACGTCGATGCGCGTCGGATCTTTCAGCATCTCATGCGCCAGATGCACGACATCTTCGGGCATGGTCGCGGAGAACAGGAGCGACTGGCGCGCCTTTGGCAGGCTCTGCACGATGCGGCGGACGTCGCGGATGAAGCCCATGTCGAGCATGCGATCGGCCTCGTCGACGACGAGCATCGACACCTGGTCGAGGCGGATCGCCTTCTGCTTGACGAGATCGAGCAGGCGGCCCGGCGTGGCGACAAGAATATCGACGCCGTTGTGCATCTGATGGATCTGGCCATGCGCGCTGACGCCGCCCATGACGATGGCGTGGCGATAGTTGTAGTGCTTGCCGTAGATCTTGAGGCTGTCGTTGATCTGGATGGCGAGTTCGCGCGTCGGCGCGAGGATGAGCGCGCGCGCACTCTTTGCCATCGGCGGCTTGCGGTTCTCGGCCAGACGCTGGAGCAGCGGCAGACCGAACGCAGCGGTCTTGCCGGTGCCGGTCTGGGCAATGCCCAAGACATCGCGGCCGCTCAAAGTGAGCGGGATGGTCTTTTCCTGGATAGGGGTCGGCTGGGTGTAGTTCTCGGTGGCGAGGGCACGCAGAAGCGGCTCGGAAAGGCCGAGGGTCGTAAACGCAGATACAGTCACTCTTAAATCCTAAATATGCACGGACGTGCGCGATCAGGCGCACGGGAACGGCATGTTGCCGTCTTCCACGCACATCTGGAGGGAACGGAGGTTTTCGATAAATCCGCGATGTCGGCGCCAAAAGGCGCTATGTGCGACCGCGGAGAATTGCACCGTATATCGTCGCCGCCTAAGAATATGTCAACAGGGCAGGGCAAATAAGCATGGCCAGCGATACATTTGGGTTTCTCACCGACCAGAACACGCTGTTTGCGGTCGTCCTGGGCGCGATCCTCGCAACAATCGGTGGGTTCGTGGCAACGGCGATGGAGCGCTATCTCGACAAGAAAGAGAAGGAGCAGAACGCGGCCCTGTTCTTCGGCGAGATATTATCGTCGCTCGCGATCATCCTTCGTTTCGCCGACGAGACGAAAAAGGTCGGCGATCCTTACGGTCCGATCACGATGCGCATGCTGATCTCGGCCCGGAACGAACTCGACGTCTACGACCGCAATCGCGAGCAGGTTTTCAGTATCCGTGATAGCGATCTGCGCGCGCGACTACAGACGCTGCTGATCCGTATCTCCATGCCGATTGACGGCATCATCGACGGAACCGAGGAACTGAAAACGCTACGCGAGAAATTCAAGGCGGAGCGCGATCCAGAGGAGCGCGCCGAACTTGAAACGCTTATCGCCACCGGCGAGACGCGGCGCGAAGCGGGCTTTGAGTTCATCCTTGAACGCGCGGCAGAGCTCAAGAGTGTGATCGACGGTCTTGGTCCGATCGCGAAACACAATTTCGACCGGCTGGACCGCATCGCCAATTCCTAGCGGCCGTTCCACATATTGTTGGCGCGGTCGTGATCCGGCAACGCGTGATCGGGATCGGCTATGACGGAGACGATGGGCTTGTTGCCCGTCAGCGGCACCAATGCGCCTGTCCTGCGCATCCACGCTTCGACGGGCACCTTCACTCGGAGCATGCGGCCACCCTGGTAGTGGACCTCCAATGTGATCGGGAACACCATCGCGTCGCGATTTTCGAGTGTGACCGTCGCGCCGTTCTTCCAGCCGCCGTCTGCGGGTTTCACATCCGTCACGGAGACATCATAGGTCCCGGTGCCGAAATACCATTCGCGCCAGAACCAGGACAGATCTTCGCCGGCGGCGCTGTCCATCGCGCGGAAGAAATCCGACGGCGAGGGATGCTTGAACGCCCAGTCGCGAACGAATTTGCGGAACGCATAGTCGAAGCGATCAGGCCCCAGGATGGTATCGCGCAGCAGATCCAGCCCGAATGCCGACTTATAGTACGACACCGGATGACGGTATTTCTCGATCGTCTGATCGCCCGCGGTCAGCGTGACCGGCGCGTTCGGGTCCGCGAGCAGCGCGACCAGTCCGTCCGCCGGGTGTGTGGATTTCGGCGAGAATTCGGAATCGCGTTTCGGGCCGAATTCGCCGTGATGGAAATCCTCGCTCTCGAACACGTCGATGAACGTGTTGAAGCCCTCGTCCATCCATTGGTCGCGGCGCTCGTTGAAGCCGACGGTCATCGGAAACCAGCTGTGGCCGATCTCGTGGGCCGTGACCCAGAACATGGGGCCGTCCTTCATCGTCATGTCGTCGAAGACGAGGGCGGGATATTCCATGCCGCCGACCGGCCCGCCGACGCTGACCGCATTCGGCCACGGAAACGGATACCAGCGGCGGGAGAAGTTCTCGACGGAGTCCTTCACGAATTCCGTCGAGCGGCTCCACGCGTTCGGCTTCGCAGCTTCGACCGGATAGACCGATTGCGCCAGCGCTGTCTTGCCATTGGGCAGGTTGATGCGCGCGGCGTCCCACATAAACGCCTTGCTTGCGCCGAACGCGACATCGCGCGTGTTCGCCATCTTGAAATGCCAGGTCAGCGTGCCGCCCTGTTTGGGACGCGACAGTGGATCGGTGACCTCCGCCGCGGTGCGGATCATCACCGTCTTGTCGCTCACACGTGCCTGCGCGAGGCGGTCCATCTCCGCTTTGGTCAGGACCTCCTGCGGATTGACGAGTTCGCCGGAGCCCGCGACCAGCATGTCGGACGGCACTGTCACGCTGTAATCGATATCGCCGTAATCGAGATAAAATTCCGAGACGAGATAGGGCAGCGTGTCCCAGCCGCGCAGATCGTCATATACCGCCATGCGCGGAAACCATTGCGCGATGTCGTAGATCTCGCCGTTCTTCGACGGTGCATGCCCTGTGCGTCCGCCGTTTTTCCCCGGCACAACGTAGTGATAGCGGATATGGATCGCGATCTTGCTATGCGCCTTGAGCGGCTGGGCGAGACGCAACTGCGCGCGCGTGTCGCTGACGATATAGGCGGTCTTCGCGCCATTGGTCTCGACAGTATCGAGTACATCGCCGTCGGTCGGCTTTGGATTGGCCACCCCGAACACAAAGCTGCCGCGCGAGCCCGCGCGATAGAGGTTCTGGTCCAGCTGAAGCCAGAGATAGTCGAGATCGTTCGGGCTGTTGTTGGTGTAGGTGATGACCTCATCCGCGCTCAGCGTGTTGCTGTCGGGATCGAGCACGGCGTGGATCGTGTAGTCGGCGCGGTTCTGCCAATAGGCCGCACCCGGCGTGCCATCGGCCGCGCGCGTCGTGCCGGGCGGATCGGGGTAGACCTGCCGCGCGAACGCCTTCCTGGGATCGAAGGTGCCGTGAGCCGCAGAGACGATCGCGTTCCGGGATGCCGGTGCGGGATGTTTCGTGCATCCTGCGACGACAAGCAGAGCGGCCAGGCCCGCCCAGGCAAACGATCGTGTCATGTCACTTCCCCGCCGCGATGGCGCGGGAATGTATGCCACGGCGTCCGCAAGCGAAAATGAAAAAGGGCGGCCCGAAGACCGCCCTTGATCAGTTCCGAACCTCGGCTTGCTTACTGGCCGGGGCAGACGTTGGTGATGCTGTTGTGCATCGAGGTCCAGCCATTCGCCGAAACGCTCGTCGAGTCGCCGAAATACGGCATCATCGCCAGTTCCTGCGGGTGCCACTTGATCTTGTTCATCTTGACCACGAACGTGCCGTAGTTGTCGAGCGTCTCGAGCGGGTCGCCGACTTCGAGGATCGAGTTGTCCTGGCAGTTCACGTGGTTGTTCGTGAACGGATCGTCCATCCACTCGCCGACTTCGTGGCTGAGCGCGGACATGTCTTCGGAGAACGCACCCGCGGTGTCGACGAAGGTCGAGTAGCCGTAGGTCTGGGTTCCGGCGGCGCTGTGATAGCCGCCGATGCAGCATCCACCCTGCGTCAGGTAGATGTCATACGACACGAAGAGCGGGAAGATATCCGGCGTGATCTGCGCGGCATGGCTCGTCAGGTAGGAATGGATCTGAGCGTCGAAGCTGTTGATGCTCATCGTTCCGACGATACCGTCGCCGAACGGATTGTTGATCACCTTGCCCTGCGAGCTGCTGACGGTGATCGTCAGCGGCTTCACCTTCTTGATCTTCGTGACGTCGAGAATGGTGTGATAGCCGGTGTTGGTGCTGACGCTGCCCCAGAAGTTGCAGCGCTGGAACGAGTCGAGATACTGGCCCGTGCCGCAATCGATCGAGCCGGACTTGAAGTCAGCGTCCGGCGTGAAGATCGGCGACTTCTCCGTCGCGGCCATCACCGAAAGCTTCTTCAGACCCGCCGTGTGCTTCTGGGTCGGATCGAACGTCATGTTGCCGTTCGACGCGCCGAACACGAAGATGATCGGAATGAGAACCGTCTTGATGTGCGTGTCGGTGTTGGACGACGACGGGTCTGCGCCCGCCATCCTGAACGTGATGCTCTTGCCGGTCAGGTCGGTGAAGCCGCCGCTCCACTGCGTGAGCGTGCCGGCCGGGGGAGGCGTGCCCTTGCCGTAGTTGAGCGGGCCGGTGGCTTTCATCACGCCGAACACCGGGCGTGCCTTGCCGGGTCCATCCCAGTTCGGTGCCGCACTTGCGGCGTAAGACATAGCAACTGCGCCTGCCAACAAGGCAAGCGACATAACGCGTTTCATCATCGGATCGAACCCCTGATCGTTTTCGGAGATGGACCGCCCATCTTTTCGGTGCGAACAATGGACATTGCATTTGTGCAAGGTCAAGCGAATGGCGACGTTGTTCGCGACAAATAAATTGCATCGAATTTTCGGCGTTGTTTGCGCAGCATCGCCGCACAAACGACCGCGAACTTTCTGATACCACGATGCTGTTGCGTATCATGCGCAACAGGAAGCGCGGTGCGGCGCAACATCAGATACACGCAAGGATTTCTCGCAAACTCTTGCGCTGCGTCATCGGCATGTTCCGCGGAGACATGCACGACTGTTTGCATATGAGGACATTTTGCGGGAACTGGGTTGCCCTGGTTACCACGCGAGTAAGAAGTCTTCTGATCGCATAAATTGCAGGTGTTTGGATCGATCGGTGGTTCGCGAGCCGAGCTGGGGGCGCCGGTTGCATGCGCGTTTTGCACGCGATCTGGCGAATCGGATGGAACCTGCGCGTTACAGCGCCGACATATGCAGGCGGTCGACCTGTCGCGTGAGCTTGTCCATCAGGACCGAGAAGGTTGCGCGTTCCGCTGGCGTCAGGGCAGCCAGGAACACGGCTTCGAGATGCAGGGCGAGTGGTCCGATCTCGTCATAGATCGCCATGCCCTGCCGGGTGAGTGAGAGGCGCGTGATGCGGCCGTCCTTGTCGTCGCCGGCGCGGGCGATGCGTTTGCTGCGCAGAAGCGACGCGGCCGCGCGGCTGACCTGCACCTTGTCCATCGCCGTCCGCGACGCGACTTCACTGGCGGAAAGGCCTGGCGTCTGGCCAAGCACCGCCATCACGCGCCACTCGGGAATCGAAAGACCGAAGCGTTCGGAATAGTGCCGCGCGATCGCATCCGACACGCGGTTCGACAGCACCGACAGCCTGTACGGCACGAAGGTGTCGAGATCGAGCCGGTCCGGCGCATGGCGCTTCGCTTCACTCGGCATCGGGCTGGTTCTTGGGCAGTGCCGCGTCGAAGG
>DATJUS010000088.1:0-18399 GCA_035502175.1 Rhizomicrobium sp. | reverse complement strand
TCGGTAACTCACCGGGAAACTTAGGGGAACCGCATGACGCGTCCGCTCACGATTGCGTGACGCCAATTGGAATGGCGCGGAGGGGTGGGTCTCCGCGCCTTTCGGGCGTTCCTCAAGGTGGCTGGCGGGCTTCAGTGCGGGCGATGATCCTGCGCATGGGTGGCGCGGAGACCATCAAGACCGTGTTTGGCAATCGCATGCTGCCAGGACAGGAATTCTTCGACTGACAGACTGTAGCGATCACAGGCTTCTTCGAGGCTGATCAGGCCGCCCTGAACGGCGGCAACAACCTCTGCCTTGCGGCGGGTCACCCAGCGCGTTGTTTCGCGCTTCGGCAGATCCGCCAGTGTCAGCGTCCGTCCGTCGGGTCCGATAACGACATCGCCAACAATTCTTCCATCACGTCCCATTGTTCTCGTTCTCCGTTTCGTTACCCCGTGTAACCCCACGCGCAGAGAACTCGGGCGATTGGATATGTTTCCAATGGAACCGGCGGCTTTGGCGCAACTGCCTAACCAATCGCCACCGGCTTCAGGACAATGAGATTAAAACCGTGCGGAGGCGCGATTTGCGGGCGCCGCGCCGGGGCGGTATGACCCAATAACGCACAAACGGGCTTTTCGGATGAACCTGCGCGACATACTTCCCTACCTCGGGCCGATACTCATTGTGATCCTGATCGGCCGGCGCATGCTTCGCGCGCAGAAACCCACGCGCATCCGCCCGCATCTTCTATGGATACAGCCGGCGATCCTTCTCGCCGGCATGGTCTTGCTGCTGGGAATGACGAAGGTTCAAACCTCTCCCCTTGCAATTGCGATCTTCGTTGGCGCCGCGGTCGCGGGGGGGGTCGTTGGATATTTCCGCGCGCTGCATCAGGAATTCTCGATCGATGCCGAAACCGGCAACGTCATGAGCAAGGCGACGCCGCTGGGCAGCATGCTGTTCCTCGGAATTTTCCTCGTCCGCTATGCGATGAACTACATGATGAAGGGCGGGCAGCAGGCCGACATGGCCCATCCGCCGAGCCCGACAGTCCTGCTCTACACCGACGCGATGCTGTTCTTCGCCTTTGCGATGGTCGCGGCGACGGCGTTCGAGGTATATCGGCGAACCCGGCCCGTCGTGGCACAGCACAAGGCCGGGCAGGGGATGGGGGGCTGAAGCGCACGCATGGTGTCGTCCCAAATCGACCCGCAGGCCAGACTCAACGCGATGCTCCGCTGGGGCGTTGCGTTGTCCATCGTCTGGTTGGCGGGCATCGGTTCTCTCATCGCGCTCTATCTGGGTGTTCGTGCGCAGCGCATGATCGCCGTAGACCCGAACCTTCACGGAAGCGGGCGCGCCCGGTGGTGCATTGTCGTGGGCGCGATCGGTGTTGTTCTGTTCGGCACACTCCTGGTGGTGGGCGTCCTCACGCCGCACTCGGTCTGACCCGCAGCCCGGCCCGCCCTTGCCCTGACGGGGCATGGTGTATAATGTCCGCCGCCTTCTGGTGCTCTGGACTTGGAATTGGCCGAGTCGCGCCGACTAACCAACTGAATTCATAAGGATTCTCATGGCACGCGTGACCGTTGAAGATTGTGTCGACAAGATTCCGAACCGCTTCGACCTGGTTCTGATGTCCGGTTTCCGGGCGCGCCAGCTCTCCGGCGGTGCGGAGACGCTCGTCGATCGCGACCGCGACAAGAATCCCGTCGTGGCACTGCGCGAGATCGCCGGCAAGAACCTGAAGCCCGACGAGATCAAGGAAGAGTACATCCGTTCGCTGCAGAAGCATGCCGAAGTGGACGAGCCGGAGGAGGTCCGCGAGGCGTCCGACGACCGCGAGGATCCCGCGCACCGCCAGGTCACCGAGGAAGAGTTGCTCCGTGCGCTCACCTCCGAAGCCCAGCGCCGCGCCGAGCCGCAGCCGGAACCGGAAGCGGATTACGAAGAGTAAGCCCATATTCCGTAGAGTTCGGGAAAGGCGGTCCGGTGGGCCGCCTTTTTCTTTGGCGGGATCCGGAGTCCGGACTCAGCGAATCGCACCAAACCCACAAATCAGCTATATATATTGCAAATGAGCGCTTCGACGCGTCCCGACGAAACCTTGGTCGGGGAGCAGGGTGGGATTCACTCTGCCGTCCCCCCGGTCGAGCACGCGTCCACGCCAAAGCCCAATCGCAAGCTGATGCGGCAAACCGTGCTGGTCGACCGGGTCAGGGCGTACGACCCCGACGCCGACGAAGCGCTGCTGAACAAGGCCTATGTCTATGCGATGCAGGCGCACGGAAAGCAGTTCCGGGCCTCGGGTGATCCCTATTTCGCCCACCCCCTCGAAGTCGCCGCGATCCTGACCGACCTGAAGCTCGACACCGCGACGATCATCACCGCCCTGCTGCACGACACGGTCGAAGACACACTCGTCACGCTCGATGACATCAAGGAAAATTTCGGAGACGAGATTGCGGGCCTCGTCGATGGCGTCACCAAGCTGTCGCAGCTTGAACTCTTCAGCGAGCGCACGAAGCAGGCGGAGAATTTCCGCAAGCTGATGCTGGCGATGTCGAACGATATCCGCGTGCTCCTGGTGAAACTCGCCGACCGCCTGCACAACATGCGCACGCTGGGCTTCATCCCGAAGCCGGAGAAGCGCCGCCGCATCGCGCAGGAAACCGTCGACATCTACGCGCCGCTCGCCGGCCGCATCGGCATGCAGAACATGCGCGAGGAACTCGAAGACCTCGCCTTCGCGGAGATGCAGCCCGAAGCGCGCGCCACGATCGTCACGCGCATCGCGCAATTGGAAGATTCGAGCGTCGATCGCGTCACGCGCATCGCCGATCAGATCAAGCGCAAGCTGGCCGAACGGAATCTGAATGCGTGGGTCAATGGCCGTGCAAAGCGCCCTTACTCGATCTGGCGCAAGCTGAAGGACAAGCAGCTCAATTTCGAGCGGCTCTCCGACGTTCTGGGCTTCCGGGTGATCGTGGCGACGACGGAAGATTGTTATCGCGCGCTCGGCGTGCTGCACACCAACTGGCAGATGGTGCCGGAGCGGTTCAAGGATTTCATCTCGACGCCGAAAGCCAATGGCTACCGCTCCATCCACACCACGGTGATCGGGCCGGAGCGCCAACGCGTCGAAGTCCAGATCCGCACGCAGGAGATGCACGACATCGCCGAGCGCGGCGTGGCGGCGCATTGGCGCTATCGCGAGCATCTGCCCGCAAAGGACAGTGGCGAGGCGAGCGCGCTGGAATGGCTGCGCGACATGGTCGAGTTGCTGGAGCGCGGCGACAGTGCCGAGGACTTCCTGGAGAACTCGCGCCTCAACATGTACCAGGATCAGGTCTTCGCGTTCACGCCGAAGGGCGACCTGATCGCATTGCCGCGTGGCGCCACGCCGATCGACTTCGCCTATGCGGTGCACACCGACCTCGGCCACCACACTGTCGGCGCGAAGATCAACGGCGCGCATGTGCCGCTGCACACGCCGCTGCGCAACGGCGACCAGATCGACATCATCACGACGAAGGAGCAGACGCCTTCGCCCTTGTGGGAGCAGTTCGTCGTCACCGGCCGCGCGCGCGCCGAGATCCGCCGCTTCCTGCGCCATGCCCAGCGCGACGAGCATGTGAAGTTCGGACGGCAGATTCTTGAGAAGGTGTTTGTCGACGAAGGGTATGAGCTGACCGAGAAAGCCATCGGCGGCGTTGCCAAGAAACTGCATCTCGCGAAGGCCGAGGACGTTTACGCGGAAGTCGGCCGCAGCGCCCTGCGCGGGCACGAAGTGCTTGAAGCGGTGTATCCCGAATTCAAGCGCGATCCGGAGAAGCGCAAGCAGGCCGCGTTCAGCGAACCGAAGACGAAACGCAAGCCGCTTTCCATTCACGGCCTGAAGGAAGGCATCTCCTATCACCTCGGCCAGTGCTGCCATCCGCTGCCGGGCGACCGCATCGTCGGCCTGTTGACGCCGGGCGAGGGCGTGGTGATCCACACCGTCGACTGCGAAGAGCTCGAGCGCGCCGAAACCGGCATGGAAGACTGGCTCGATGTCACCTGGGGCAGTCACGCCGCCGAGGCCGGCCCGAGCGTCGCGCGCGTGCGCGTGCGCACCAAAAACGTGCCGGGCTCTCTCGCCGCCGTGATGACCGTGATCGCCAACAATGGCGGCAATATATTCAACCTCAAGGTCACCGAGCGAAACCCGCTGTTTTTCGAATTCATGGTCGATATCGAGGTGCGCGACGTGGCGCATTTGCAGAACATCCTCGGCGCGCTACGCGTGAGTGCCTCGGTCGAATCGGTCGACCGCGTGCGCGACAGGGAAATCGGCGGATGACGAACGAACAGGTTCTGGCAAACAAACTCATAGAGATCTGAGAGCCATGCCAACTCATCTGCAGCCGCAGCTAGGGGCGATTTTCCTGCTTATAGCCTTCGGATACGCAGCGGCGAGCATCTATCGTCCTCATGGGACTGATCTGCCGCGGGTTCAGCAGAAAGAGTTAGACAAGAGGCGTTTATTATTTGGTCTGGGAGCTTTGTTATTTCTTGTCCAGCCGATCTATGTCTCGATTGTGCTTCATGTTTCGCCCTATCCCGCGCGACCGCCGTGGCTGTTAGATTTGATGTTTGCGTTGATCAGCCCCGTGGTAGGAGCTGTCCTGATGGCGTGGGCATGGTTCCTTCATGCCAAGTATGAGCGGAGCAAAATGTGAAGACTGATCAGGTTTTGGCGGAGTTCAAAAAGGCCGGAGCGTTGCTTGAAGGCCATTTCATCCTGTCGAGCGGTTTGCATTCCGACACCTTTCTGCAGAAGGCGCTGGTGTTTCAGGATGCCAAGCGCACCGCGAAGCTGTGCAAGGCGCTGGCCGCGAAAGTGCGCGAAGAAGTGAAGACGAACTTCACCGCCATTGTCTCGCCCGCGGTGGGCGGCATCGTGCCGGGCTACGAAATGGGACGCCAGCTCGGTCTGCCTGCCATGTATGTGGAGCGCGTCGACGGCAAGTTTGAGCTCCGTCGCAACTTCAAGCTCGAAAAGAACCAGCCGGTGCTGATGGTCGAAGACATCGTCTCGACCGGCGTCTCGTCGCGCGAATGTCTGGAAGCGATCCGCGCTGCCGGCGGCAAGCCCGTCGCGGCCGCCTGCCTGATCGACCGCTCAGGCGGCAAGGCAAAGGTTGGCGTGAAACTCGTCGCGCTCGCGTCGATGAAGGTGCCGGCATGGCCCGCCGACAAACTCCCGCCGCATCTGCGCAATACCCCCGCCGTGAAGCCGGGTAGCAGAGGATTGGCGTGAGGAGCTATAGAGCCTTTGTGCTGTGGACGAGAGCCAAAGCGAGCCGATTTATATTGATATGGGGCGTAGTTTTTTTTGGCGGCATAACTTTCGTTTGGAGCCTTCTCGATCGATCAAGTGAAGGATTGCCAATAGCTTTGAACGCCGGTCTGCATCTTTTCATGGGTTTGATGTGGGGCTGGCTTATGTGGCTGTTCTTGAATTGGCTCATCAAGCGGCGGAAGGTTCAGCAATGACCAAACTCCGCCTCGGCGTGAACATCGATCATGTGGCCACGATCCGGAATGCACGTGGCGGTGCGTTTCCGGATCCGGTGCGCGCGGCGAAGCTGGCGGCGGAGTCCGGTGCGGATGGGATCACAGCGCATCTGCGCGAGGACCGGCGGCACATTTCCGATGCGGACATCGAAAGGCTGAGCCGAGAGATCAATCTGCCGCTCAATTTTGAAATGGCGGCGACCGATGAAATGCTCGCGATCGCGTTGAAGGCGCGGCCGCACGCCGCCTGCATCGTTCCGGAAAAGCGCGAGGAGCGCACGACCGAAGGCGGCATCGATGCGGCAGGGCTGCACAACCGGCTTTCGCCGCTCGTGCGTCAGCTCAGCGATGCGAACGTGCGTGTGTCGTTGTTCATCGAAGCGAACAAGCGTCAGCTTGATGCGGCGAAGGCGCTTGGCGCACCGGTGGTCGAACTTCACACCGGCGCGTATTGCGACACGACCGGCGCGGAACGTGAGAAACATCTGAACGCGATCCGTGAGTATGCCGCCTATGGCGCATCGCTCGGTCTCGAAATTCATGCGGGCCACGGTCTGACGTACGACACGGTGAAACCCATCGCGGCGATCCCGGAAATCCGCGAACTGAACATCGGGCACTTCCTCGTCGGCGCGGCTATCTTCATCGGGCTGGAAGCGTCGATCCGTGAGATGCGCCGCTTGATGGATGAGGCACGCCAATGATCCTTGGTCTCGGTTCCGATCTGATCGACATCCGCCGCATCGAGAAATCGATCGAACGCTTCGGTGCGCGGTTCATCGACCGCATCTACACCGACGTTGAGAAAGCGAAGTCCGACAAACGCGCGCAACGCGCCGCATCCTACGCCAAGCGCTTTGCCGCCAAGGAGGCCTGCGCCAAGGCGCTCGGAACCGGGCTCAATCGTGGCGTCTATTGGCGCGACATGGGCGTGGTGAACCTGCCGGGCGGCAAGCCGACGATGAGACTCACGGGCGGGGCGCTGGCGCGGCTCAATGCCATCACGCCCGCGGGTTACGCCGCCGTCATCGACCTCAGCATCACCGACGATTTTCCGCTCGCCCAGGCCATTGTGATCATTTCGGCGATTGCGAAGGCGCCTTAAGCACTTAAGTAAGAGCAGGCTTTTGCCTTGACCTTGTGGGGGCAAACCGCTTCTGTCCCCGCCATCCATGACACATGAGCCCGAAATGTCCGATGTGAGCGCCCCCGGCGACGAGTCCAACGAGCCCGCGGCCGATCCGGCAACGCCTGCCGTGCAGCAGGACGAGGGCACGCACGCGCCGGAAGTTCCGGTCGACAGCCCGCTCGGTCATGCAGCGGCCGAAGAAACCGAGAGCGAAGGTCCGGCAGAGGAAATTCGTGAAGCTGAGCCTGTGGCTCCTGCGAAGCCCAAGCCGAATCTTGTGGCGCGTGGAAAAACCGCAAAGCCGACCGAAGGCGAAAGCTGGCTCGAGACCGTCAAGACGATTTTCTACGCGTTGCTCATCGCGGTTGTGATCCGCACCTTCTTCTTCCAGCCGTTCAACATTCCATCGGCGTCGATGGAGAACACGCTTCTCGTCGGCGACTATCTGTTCGTCGAGAAATTTGCATACGGCTACAGCCGCAACTCGTTTCCGTTCCGCGGCTGGCCGGTCGGCGATCTGTTCCATGGCCGCCTGTTCGGGCGTGCGCCGGCGCGCGGCGACGTCGTCGTGTTCAAGATGCCGAACGCGAACTCGCCCGACTACATGGAAGACTTCATCAAGCGCGTGATGGGCCTTCCCGGCGATCATATCCAGATGCTGAACGGTCAGGTCTTCATCAACGGCAAAGCCGTTCCGAAAGTGCGCGTTGCCGACTACGTCGGCCCCGATGAGTACGGCGTCGTGCGCAACGTTGCGCGCTACAAGGAAACGCTGCCGGAAGGGAAGAGCTACTACGTGCTGGACCTGACTCCGGACAGCGGAGAGGACAATACGCAGGTCTTCACGGTCCCGCCGGGCCACTACTTCATGATGGGCGATAACCGCGACAACTCAAACGACAGCCGCCTGGATGTGGGTTTCGTGCCCGCCGAAGACCTTGTCGGCAAGGCCGAATTCCGGTTCTTTTCCATCGATGAAACCGCGATCTGGTACGAGCCCTGGACTTGGCCGGGCGCCATCCGCTTCAGCCGCATGTTCACCGGCATTGACTGATCTCGAAACCCGCCTCGGTCACAAATTCAAGGACCCGTCCCTGCTCGCGCGCGCGTTGACGCATTCGAGCGCGAACGCCGCCGCATCGAATGAGCGCCTGGAGTTTCTCGGCGACCGCGTGCTCGGCCTCGTCGTCGCGGAGAAACTTGCGGTGCGATACCCGCAGGATGCCGAAGGTGCGCTGACGATGAAGCTGCACGCGCTGGTGCGTCGCGAAGCGTGCGCGAAAGCCGGTGAAACCGTGGGGCTCGGTGCGCATATCAATGCAAGCGGCGCGGCGCTGAACACGCAGATCATGGCCGATGCCTGTGAAGCGGTGATCGCGGCACTCTATCTCGATGGCGGCCTCGATGTCGCGCGCCGCTTCATCGAAACGCACTGGTCGGACCAGGTTGCCGCACTCGGCGGAGACATGCGCGATGCGAAATCGTCGCTGCAGGAATGGTCGCAGGGGCAGAAGACCAATCCGTCGATGCCGATGTATCGTGTCGTACGGCGCGAAGGTCCCGATCATGCGCCTCAGTTCGACGTTGAGGTCAGCGTGACCGGTCATGGCCCTGTCATCGGCTCCGGCGGGTCGAAGCGCGAAGCGGAACAGAACGCGGCAAGGGCGATGTTGAACAAGTTGGATATGGCATGACCACACGTTGCGGCTTTGCCGCGATCATCGGCGCACCGAACGCGGGCAAATCGACTCTGGTGAACCAGCTTGTCGGCACCAAGGTCGCAATCGTGTCGCCCAAGGTGCAGACCACGCGCATGCCGGTGCGCGGCGTGGCGATGCGCGGTGAGACGCAGATCGTATTCGTCGATACGCCCGGCATCTTCAAGCCGAAGCGCCGTCTCGATCGGGCGATGGTGACGTCTGCCTGGGCCGGCGCGAACGACGCCGACGCCATCGTGCTGATCGTCGATGCGCCGGAGCTTGTGGCGCAACCGGACGGGCTCGCCGCACGCGACACCTATGCGATCATCGAGAAGCTGAAAGAGAACAAGGCGAAGGCCGCGCTGGTTCTCAACAAGATCGACGGTATGAAGCGCACTGATCTTTTGCCGCTGATCGAAAAGCTGAAAGACGAAGCTATCTTCGAAGAAATCTTCGTTATCTCCGCACTCAAGGGTGACAGCGTCGAGGACGTTGCGAACTGGTGCGTCGCGAAGATGCCGGAAAGCCCGTGGCTGTTCCCGGAAGATCAGGCGGGCGACATCACCTCGCGCCTGCTCGCCGCCGAGATCACGCGCGAAAAAATCTATCTGCGCCTGCACGACGAGCTCCCCTATGCCTCGACGGTCGAGACCGAGAAGTGGGAAGAGCGCAAGGACGGCTCGGTCAAGATCGATCAGATCATCTATGTCCAGCGCGACGGGCAGAAGGCCATCGTCCTAGGCAAGGGCGGCGCCACGATCAAAAAGATCGGCGAACTTGCACGCACGGAGCTCGAGGAAATCTTCGGTCGCCGCGTGCATCTCTTCCTGTTCGTGAAGGTGAGCGAAGACTGGGCCGAAAAGCGCGAGCACTACATCGAGATGGGCCTCGAGTTCCCGGAAGGATAATCTCCCGCGATGGAATGGTCTGACGACGCCATCGTGCTTTCGGTGAAGCCACTGGGCGAGAGCGGCGCGGTGGTCGAGGCGCTGACGCGCAACTATGGCCGTCACGCCGGCCTGGTGCGCGGTGGTGCGTCACGGCGGATGAAGCCGATCCTTCAACCCGGCAACACATTGCATGTCCATTGGCGCGCGCGGTTGAGCGAGCATCTGGGAAGCTTCGCCGTCGAACTCGCGCGCGCACGGGCCGGCAATCTGATGGACGCGCGCGAGTCACTGATCGGGCTCAACGCGTTCCACGCGGTCGCGAGTACATCGCTCCCGGAGCGCGAAGCGCATGCGCAGGTTTTCGAGGCAGGGCAAATATTGCTCGATGCGATGATGGAAGACGGCCTCGACCATTGGGGCCCGCTCTATGTGCGGTGGGAGTCCGGGCTGCTCGACGCACTCGGCTTCGGTCTGGACCTCTCTGAATGCGCCGCGACTGGCGCGGCGGATGACCTTATCTATGTCTCGCCGCGGTCGGGCCGTGCGGTCTCGCGATCGGCAGGGGCGATCTACAAGGAGCGGCTGTTCGCGCTGCCGGCTTTCCTGCTCGGTTCCCAGAACGCGATCACGCCGGACGACATCCGCGCAGGCTTGCGGCTGACCGAATATTTCCTGCACGAGCGCGTCTGGGCGCCACACAACCGCGAAATTCCTGCCGCGCGGCTGCGTCTGGATGAGTTGGCGCAACAGACAGCCGAATCAAATAAAACCTGATCCGTCATGGCCGCCCAGGTGGCGGCCATCCATTTTCCAGAGGCCGCAGGCCTGAGTTCATGGATGGCCGGGACCAGCCCGGCCATGACGAGTGGAGAGAGTATGGCCGACATCAAAGAAGACATCCGTCCCGAACAGCTCAGCGACGCGCTGGCGCAGCGTTATCTCGCTTACGCGCTCTCCACGATCACGCAGCGTGCGCTGCCGGATGTGCGTGACGGCTTGAAGCCCGTGCATCGCCGCATCCTGTTTGGGATGCAGCGTCTGCGGCTCGATCCCGACGCCGCGTTCAAGAAGTCGGCGAAGGTTGTCGGCGACGTGATGGGTTCGTTCCATCCGCATGGCGACCAGGCGATCTACGACGCGATGGTGCGCCTCGCGCAGGATTTCTCGGTCCGTTATCCATTGATCGAAGGCCAGGGCAATTTCGGCAATGTCGACGGCGATAATCCCGCCGCGATGCGCTACACCGAAAGCCGTCTCACGGAGATGGCGCAACAGCTTCTCGAAGGTCTGGACGAAGACGCCATCGATATGCGCCCGACCTATGACGGGTCGGACGAGGAGCCGGTGGTTCTTCCCGCCGCGTTCCCCAATCTGCTCGCGAACGGATCGAGCGGCATCGCGGTCGGCATGGCGACGTCGATCCCGCCGCACAATCTCGGCGAACTGTGTGCTGCGACCATCGCGCTGATCGAAAACCCGAACGTGCAAGACCGCACGCTGTTCAAGCATGTGCGCGGACCGGATTTCCCGACGGGCGGCATTCTGGTCGATGACGCGGCGACAATTGCCGAGGCCTACAAGACCGGGCGCGGCGCGTTCCGCGTGCGCGCGCGGTGGAAGAAGGAAGAGGGCGCGCGGGGCATGTACCAGCTCGTCGTCACCGAGATTCCATATCAGGTCCAGAAGTCGAAGTTGATCGAACGCATCGCCGAATTGCTGGAGCAGAAAAAGCTGCCGCTGCTCGACGACGTTCACGACGAATCCGCAGAAGACATTCGCATCGTGTTGACGCCCAAAACGCGCACAGTCGAGCCGGAAATCCTGATGGAGCAGCTGTTCCGTCAGACCGATCTGGAAAGCCGCATCTCGCTGAACATGAACGTTCTCGACAAGGGCGTCGTGCCGCGGGTCATGAGCCTGCGCGACGTGCTCACCGCGTTCATCGATCATCGCGGCGAGGTGTTGGAACGGCGTTCGAAGCATCGTCTCGAAAAGATCGCGACGCGCCTTGAGGTCCTCGAAGGCTATCTCGCGGTCTATCTGAACCTCGACAGGGTCATCAAAATTATCCGCACCGAGGATGAGCCGAAGCCGAAGCTGATGCAGGCGTTCAAGCTCACCGAGAACCAGGCCGACGCGATCCTGAACATGCGGCTGCGCAGTTTGCGCCGGCTCGAGGAAATGGAAATCCGCAAGGAGCACGCGTCGCTCACCGCAGAGCAGAAGGATCTGAAGAAACTGCTCGGCTCGCAGAAGCTGCGTTCCGAACGTCTCGTCGATGAGATGAAGGCGATCGACGCGAAGTTCGGCCTCAAAACCGCGCTGGGCAAACGCCGCACCGAAATCGCCGAGGCCAAGCTGGTTGCCAAGATGGAGGCGATGGCGGAAGAGGTCGCAACCCTCGAGACCGCGGTCGAGAAAGAGCCGATCACCATCGTGCTCTCCGACAAGCTCTGGCTGCGCAGCTTCAAAGGCCACGCCGAGGAGAACGACAGCGTCAAATACCGCGAGGGCGACCGCGGCAAGTTCTGGATCCACGTGCAGACGACCGATCAGCTGATGCTGTTCTCGACCGATGGCCGGTTCTACACGCTCGATTGCTCGAAGCTGCCGGGCGGCCGCGGCAATGGCGAGGCGATCCGCAGCTTCATCGATCTTCCGCCCGAAGCCAGCATCGTCACCGCCTTCGCGCATGTTCCGGGCCGCAAGCTGTTGCTGGCATCGACCTCGGGCCACGGCTTCATCACCAACGAGGACGAAGCCGTCGCCATGACCAAGAACGGCAAACGCGTGATGAACGTGAAGACCGGCGCGGAGGCGACTGTGTGCCGCTTCGTCGATGGCGATTCCATCGCCGTCGTCGGCGAGAACCGCAAGATGGTGATCTTCGATCTCGCCGATCTTCCGGAAATGGCGCGCGGGCAGGGCAACTATCTGCAACGCTACAAGGACGGCGGCCTGCTCGACGCCACGACCTTCACCTGGAAAGAAGGCCTGAAAGACGAGAACAATCGCGAGTTCTCCTCATCCGAGCTGAAGGAATGGCGCGGCGCCCGTGCACAAGCCGGCCGTCTCGTGCCACGAGGCTGGGCGAAGAGTGGAAAGTTCGCGTAGCACTTGGACGTGCCACAATGGATCAAGGATGTTTGCTCTAGTTCCAATTTTTTCCACCCTCCTTGGAGCCGTTTTGGGTGGCTTCTTTGGCTTTCTGTTTCAAACACGACAAAGGCGATCTGATCTGCTTACTGTATCGAATGTTCTCGCGATTGAAATTGAGTCAATTCAAAACACGCTACTTTACGTGCGTTTTGTTCTGCCTCTTGAATTTGAACTCGATGCAGTAAATGACCAACTTCGCGTTGCTACGTATTCGCTAAAGCTGTCTGCCGGACAAACACGGTTCTTCGATGGGAATATCGCCGCTTTAGGCCGATTGGGGCCGCAGCATTCTGAAAGTGTTGTACGCTTCTATCTTGAGTTGGCTCAGATCAATGTGGCCGCAGAAAATGTAAATCTGGCACTGAAATCCCTAGGTGCTGCCCTCGAAAAATCAAAGGGGGGTGCAGCTACCGACGCCGAAATTCAGAAGATCGTAAATTGGTACGGGGTAAACTGGAATCTGTACCTAAATCATCTGGAGGCGGCGATTGATCGGGCAAATGTATTTCTTGGAGTGTTCGGGAAGCATTTGGAACATGACAATGTTCGTGAATCTATGTTGAAAAATTACGCGCAGAAGCGAGGTGGAAGTCGCTTTCCTGAGCCGAAGGATGGATGGCTCTAACTAGCCCCTTTTTATTATTTGCCCGTAAAGGAAGGGAGCCTCATGAGTTTTTCTGATATTGCCTACGCGGCCGACGGCCCGCTCGGCGTCATCACGCTTAACCTGCCGCACTACAAGAACGCGCAGGGTTATCGGATGCTCGATGAGATCGATGCGGCGTTCGATCTGGCGCGCGCCGACAAGGCGGTGCGCGTCGTGATCATTCGCGGCAGCGGCGGGAATTTCTCGTCGGGCCACGATCTCGGCACGCCGGAAGCAAAAGAATACCGCCGCAACCTCGGCGCCGCGCCGGGAATCGAGACCTACGACGAATTCCGCAAATACAATTTCGATCTGCTGTTGAAGTGGCGGAATTTCGAGAAGCCGACCATCGCGATGGTCGAGGGCTACTGCATCTATGCCGGCTGGATGCTGGCCGCTTGTTGCGACATCGTTTTCGCGGCGGAGGACGTGCAATTTCTCGCGGGCTTTGTCGAGTACATGTCGATCCCGTGGGACATCGGCATCCGCCGCGCGAAGGAACTGTGCTTCGAAAGCCGGTTCATCGGCGCGCGCGAGGCTGCGGATTATGGCTTCGTCAACCGCGTGCTCGCTCCGGCCGATCTTGAGCGCGAGACCTACGCGTTTGCGCGCCGTGTCGCGGAGAACACGCCGGGTGCGCTGCGTTACGCGAAGCTGCAGATGAACAAGGCGCAGGACGCGCAGGGCTTTAGCCGCGCAGTCGAAGATTCGTTCGGCGATTATGTGGCGATGATGACGACCTTGGCCGACGAGCAGCGCGTCGAAGGCGGTCTCCGGCTCACGACCGTCGATCTTGCCGTCAAGGGCCGCAAGGGCCAACGCTTCGGCCAGAAGGGCTGACCAACGTCGCGCGCCACGCGATTTTGCGTTTTGCCGCTTTCAGTCTAGCGTTTCGGCAACGAGAACAAATCGAAGGGTCGGGCGTGCCAGAGAACCAACAGGCCAAGGGCTTCACCCCGGCCTACAGCAATTACGTGCTTTTCGTTCTGACGCTGACCTATGTCGTCAATTATCTCGACCGCCAAATCCTCGGCATCCTGCTGCCCTACATCCAAAAAGAATTCACGATGGATGATTTCCAGGCGGGATTGCTGTCCGGCACCGTCTTCGCGGTCATCTACGCCACGTTGAGCATTCCGCTGGCGACGCTCGCCGACCGGATGAGCCGCCGCAATCTCATCGCCGCATCGCTCGCGACGTTCAGCCTGATGACGGTTCTGTCCGGATACACAAGACAGATCTGGCAGCTGCTCCTCACGCGCTTCTTCACCGGCGTGGGTGAGGCAGGCACTGGCCCCGCGATCAATTCGATGATCGCCGATCTCTATCCGCCGCAGAGACGTGCCGGTGCGCTCGCGTTCTATTCCGCGGGCCTCAACATCGGTCTTCTGTTCGGGTTCTTCGGCGGCGGCTGGATGCTGCAGCATTTCGGCTGGCGTTCGGCGTTCATCGCGTCCGGCGCGCCCGGTCTGCTTCTGGTGTTCCTGCTGCTCGGTACCGTTCGCGAGCCGATGCGTGGCGCAGCAGACCATCTCACCGATATGTCCGACGCGCCGCGTCTTTGGGACGTCGCCCGTTTCATCTGGACGCAGCCCTCGTTCCGCTGGATTGCGCTCGGCTGCTCGCTATCCGCATTCGGCGGTTATGCCAACCTCTACTTCGTTCCGAAGTTTCTCATCGTCTCGCACCATTTGACGCCGATCCAGGTCGGCGTGCTGCTGTCGCTGCTCACCGGCGTGCTCGGCGCGGTCGGCACGTTTCTCTCCGGCGTCATCGCCGACCGCATGGGCAAGCGCGACGTCCGCTGGTACATGTATGTGCCGATCATTTCCGTGTTCATCGCGGTGCCGTTCGGCCCGGTCTTCTTTCTCTATCCCGGCACCGCCATCGCGCTGTGCGCCGCCACGGTGCCGTCGCTGATGGGCGCGACCTATCTCGGGCCGTCCTACGCGATGGCGCAGGGCATGGTGCCACTGCGCATGCGTGCGCAAACAATAGGCATCCTGCTTTTCATCCTGAACATGATCGCTCTGGGGCTCGGCCCGGCGACAGTCGGCTACCTCAGCGTGCTTTTGAAACCCACGTTCGGCGCGGATTCGCTGCGCTATGCCCTGATGGCCGGCGTGTGTACGTCACTGGTCAGCACGCTTTGCTACTGGCGCGCGACCCGGACGCTCAAGGCGGATCTGGCGCGCGGCAGCTTCACAGGACCGAAAAATTAACAAATTACCGTTGCGGAGCCCGGTTGGCCGGGTGATGCTGTTAACCTCGACACGTCCCGAAACGGGACGGTCGGCCCGGGTTTGGGTTAGGGTAGTGGCGCGAGCGGACCGTCGATGAAATCGAGTGCCCTGAACACGTTAAGCGCCATCTACCTGCTGAGCGCCTCGGCCTTCGGCGTCGCGATCGCTTTGCAGCGCAACCCGCCTCTCGCCAACGCGACCTATCGTACCGGCGCCGCTCTATGGTCTGCCATCGATGAGAACGCGGTGAAGCCTGCCGGCAACCAGCTCGTCGCGTGGGATCGACAATTGTTCGATGCCATCGATCCACCGGTGCGGATCGCCGTGACGCATGTGAGGCACGCACCGAAGATCGCGCACGCGAAATCGAAGCCGGTTCACGTCGCGCGGACGACGCCGAAGCCGGTTGTCGTCGCGCGGCAGATTCCGAAGACGGTCGAGCCTGTATCGCCGCCGCCAACGCTGCGTCCCGAGATCGCTGAACCGCAACGTGTCGCGAAAGCGATCGAGGCGCCTGCGAAGCCGACCATGACGCTTGTGCCTTCGCAGACTTCGCCCGCGCAGACCGCAGCGGCGAATGCGCCGCGTCCCGACCTGACGGCCCCGAGCCCGGCCGAACTCACGCGCGTGATGCTGCGGCTGAAGGACAGCCTCACCAGCGAGATGCTGCAGAACTTCTCGCTGTTCCTCTATGTGAGCAAGGCGGACAGCGGCCCGCTCGCGCAGCGCATGTATGTGTTCAAGAAGCAGGGCAGCGGCGATCTCAGTCTGCTCTACAACTGGCCGGTGTCGACGGGCCGCGAGCTTGTCGAGTTCGCGCCGAACGGTCAGCGCGCGCCGAGCTTCACGCCGCAGGGCTATTACGAACTCGATCCCGACCGCATGTACAAGCACCACATGTCGGGCCAGTGGCAGACGCCGATGCCCTACGCGATGTTCTTCAGCTGGGAAGTCGGCGGGCGCCAGACCGGTCTCGCGATCCACAGCGCGACGGGCGAGGACATCGCCCAGCTCGGCAAGCGCGCGAGTGCTGGCTGCGTGCGTCTGTCGCCGGAGAATGCGGCCGCGCTCTTCAATCTGATCCGCACGCAATACAAAGGCCTCGCGCCGCGCTTCGCCATCGATCGCCGCACTGCGACGATGAGCAACCAAGGTCTGCTGATGCACGACGCGCAGGGCAATGTGCAGATGGCGGAAGGCTACAAGGTTCTCGTCTTCATCGAGAATTACGGTGGCAACAACGTCGTCGCGGCGGTGTTCTAATCACCAGTGCCCGGTCAGAAACCAGAACAGAAATACGACCGGTAGCGGCACACCCAGCAATATGAACAGACAAGAGCGCATCGGTTCCCCGCGATCCGTTTGCTCGGATATGGGGGCTGCGCGGCGGCTTCCAAGGCCGCGCGCACGGCTTCGTGATCAGGCGCGGCGGATTTCGTAGAGCGCGATCGCTGCGGCGTTGGAGACGTTGAGGCTTTCCATCGCGCCGTCGATCGGCACATAGGCCGCGACGTCGCAATTCTCGCGCACAAGCCTGCGAATGCCGGAGCCTTCAGAGCCCATCACCAGCGCCACATCGCCGGGCGGCATCACGTCCTTCAAGGCGCCGTCGCCATCACCCGCAAGCGCCACGCGCCAGAACTCGCGCTCCTGCAATTCCTCCAGCGCGCGGGAGATGTTGACGACCTGGATATACGGAATGATGTCCAGCGCGCCGGATGCGGCCTTCGCAAGCGCGCCGGATTCCGGTGGCGCGTGACGATCCTGCACGACGACGGCGGTGACGCCGAACGCGGCCGCCGTGCGCAGGATTGCGCCGGTGTTCTGAGGGTCGGAAATCTGGTCGAGGACGACGACGATGCGGCGCTTGTCCGACGGCATGTCCAGAACATCGCCGAGATCGCGGCGGGGCAGGGGATCGCATTGCAGCGCCACGCCCTGATGCACCGCGCCTTCGGGAAGCAGTTTGGAGACGGCGCCACCTTCGGCGATCTCCTGCCGAACCTTGCCCAGGAGCTTGGGACCGATTTCTTCCGCGGCCCGCTTGGTCAGAACGATGCGTTTCGATTTCCGGGCAGGGTTTGCCAAAGCCTCCCTTACGGCATGAAGGCCATAGAGCCAGAGCCCTTCGCCCCCTCTGGAATCGGGTTTCGGGTAGAAATGGCGGCGGTCGGGTCTGGTCATTCGGGGGGCTTATAGGGTGGCGGGTTCCCCTGCAAGGCGCGGGGTTTTTCTTGCCTTCGCCGCGGCCTTGGGATTAGCCTTTGTCCATAGAGGGTCGTGGGGCCAGATTCGGGGCTTTTCCGCGGTAATATTCTATTGACACCCTGTTCCAAGATCACCATAACCCCCGATCCGCAACCAGCTTTTTCGGGAGAATTCTCCACGTTCGGCCGTCCTGTTCGAGCGTAAGTTAACCCGTTGATCTGATTGAGAAAAGGTTTCCGGGGGAGTGTCCCGAGTGGCAAAGGGGGCGGACTGTAAATCCGCTGCTTTCAGCTTCGTTGGTTCGAGTCCAACCTCCCCCACCAGTCTTCGCTGCGCAGCAGTGAAGACTGCCCGGCATAGCCCGCAGGGCGACGACGGGCTGAGTTTGAAAGCGCAGCTTCGCCTGGCAAGCCAGTCGAAGGAGAGAAAGAAGGAAGTCGAATTAGGCGGGTGTAGCTCAATGGTAGAGCAACAGCCTTCCAAGCTGATGACGAGGGTTCGATTCCCTTCACCCGCTCCAGTCTTCGCTGCGCAGCAGTGAAGACTGCCCGGCATAGCCCGAAGGGCGACGACGGGCTGAGAATCGGTTCGCGCCGCTTCGCCTGGCAAGCCGGGCAGGGCGGCAAGAAAACGAAAGAGTACCTATATCCGCGAACGCGGAAATGAAGAACGAAGGACAAGGTTATGGCGAAGGCAAAATTTGAGCGGACGAAGCCGCACTGCAACATCGGCACGATCGGTCACGTTGACCATGGCAAGACGTCGCTGACGGCGGCGATCACGAAGGTGCTTGCGGAGTCTGGCGGCGCGACGTTCACGGCGTACGACCAGATCGACAAGGCGCCGGAAGAGAAGGCGCGTGGCATCACCATCTCGACGG
>DATJUS010000087.1:0-12307 GCA_035502175.1 Rhizomicrobium sp. | reverse complement strand
GCGAAGAACCTGAGCGGCAATCAACTTCCGAACACGCCACATCTGACGGTCTCCGCGGGTGCGCAATACACGCGGCCCATTGGAAAGGACTGGGCAGCGACGCTGCGCGGCGATGTCTACTATCAGGCCGGTTCGTTCGCGCGGGTGTTCAACGACAGGCCGTACGACGAACTGCACGGCTACACGAACGTCAATCTGTCGCTTTCCTTCGCGGACGCTGACGGATTGGACGTGATGTTCTACGCCAAGAACCTGTTCAACACGACGGCGATCACCGGTGCGTTCCTCAACAGCGACGATACTGCTTTGACCACGAACGTGTTTCTGACCGATCCGAGACTCTACGGAGTGCGGATCACAAAGACGCTGTGAGGATCACGCCATGAATATCGGCCTGGTTTTCCGATCCAGCCTTCCGGCCGCCAATGCGGAGCGACATTGCGGCCAATATGCTCCGTCGCTCCAACGCTCCCTTAGCCGTCAATCAAAAGAGGAAGAAACGCCATGAAAACAGTCATCGCCATCACCGCCGCCGGACTAGTATCGTTGGGTATCGTCGGCGCGACTCCTGCTGCGGCCTATCACCTGATTCCGGAAAGTACGAATTTCACCGGCACCGGTAACACGTCGGCGACAAAGAGCGGCGTCACGCTCGCATGCAAAGCGAAGTTCACGGGTAGCATCGACGACAAGGGCGTCGGCTCGGTCACTGGCGGTTCGTTCAGTGGCGAGCTCGGCTGCTCGTCTGTCGGGCTTTCGGGTCTCCCCTGGAAGGCGACGGCGAAGAAAGCCGCGAAGGGCGTCATTTCCGGTGTCACCTTCACGTCGCCGATCGGTAACTGTGGACCGAGCGATCTGCCCGTGAAGTTGAAGAACGGCACGATCAGCTTCACCAATGCCGCGATCTCCGGCGGATGTACGATCACCGGAAAGATCAAGACGAAGCCTACGGTCTCGATCGTTCCGTAGTTTTTCCGATGCACGGTGCCAACGGCAGCCGAACGCTGCCGTTGGTGCTTCCTGAAGAATTGCAGTCAGTTTACGGAGAGCATGTCCCCTTATCTGGCAGCTTCGGTGACGCCAGCCCTGTGTTCCAGTTCCACGCAATGCCACCGGCTGTCTTGCGACGGCACATGGCTTCTTCGTGCAGTGCATACATTCCCGGCAGCAGGGTTTTGGCCGGATGCGGCGCATCCGTGAAATCCATGTAAGCGCCGTCGGTCCCGTAAAGAGGCCAGTCGGGCTGCGTTGCCGCTTGCGGCTTTCCCGTGCGCGCGAAGCTGGTCCAATAATCGAGCATCGCATCCGAGAGCGCTTGCTCCTGCAAGGTTGCCGGTATTTTCGGCCAATTGGGGGGTGTGCGGTCGAGCGTGCCGAACACATAAGGCAACTCGCTTGCATGAAACGCGTGAAGGTCAGCGTTGTCTGCAGCCGGATAACCGTGGTCGAAGAAATAGAGATAGGCGGGCTGGCTGATTGCCGTCTGCTTCCGGACGAGCCGTTCCGCTGTCCATCCGTAGAGTGCGTCACGCGTCGTGGCGAGGATGCTTTCCTTGTAGTTGATGCTTGGGTAGAGCCGCAGGAACTCATCGGAGAGGTCGCCGTAGCGGCTGCGAATTTCCTTTTCGTAGGTGCCCGCATCGGCAGGTGGCTGTGGCGCAAGAATCCTTAAGGAGCGAATCTCGCCCGCGTTGAAGCCTGCGAGCAATGGGACATGCGCCTGTTCTCCGGCGTCGAACACGTCGACAAGCTGCTTCGGCAAGATCTTTCCGTCGATGGCGCCAAAGGGCTGAAAGCCCGCGGCTGGCGCAGCCGCCGTCAGGGCCTCCGCGTCCATGGCACGCAAGGCCGCGATGTTGGATGCTTGCAATCCGGCTGCCGTCCGCGCGCCGATGTCTTCTGCCGAAGGCGAGCCGTAGCGCGCGCGCTTCAGTTCCGGTGTCGAGACCATATAGGCGCTTTCGGCGATGGCCTTCTGAAAAAGTCCGCGCGCTTCTGGCGATGTCATCAGGTACATGACGCTAAGTCCGCCCGCGGACTCACCCGCTATCGTGACGTTCGCCGCATCGCCGCCGAATGCGCCGATATTATCTTTCACCCAGCGAAGTGCCGCGATCTGATCGAGCAGCCCGTAATTTCCTGAGACGTGCTGCGGCGACTCGGCGCTGAGCCCGGGGTGCGCAAGCCAGCCGATCACACCGAGCCGGTAGTTGATTGTTACGACCACGATGCCGCGCTTGGCCATGCGCGCGCCGTCATACAGCGGATCGTGCGCCATGCCGCCCCACAACGCGCCGCCATAGATCCACACGAACACCGGCGCGTTATGCGCATCTGCAGGCGTCCAGATATTGAGCGTGAGACAATCTTCGCTCATGGGCCCAACGTCGCTGGTGTAAACGCTCGCGATCTTCGAGCGGGGCTGGATGCAGGCAGGCCCGAATGCGGTTGCTTTGCGCACATTTGTCCAGGGCAGCAGAGGGACCGGCGCGCGCCAGCGAAGTCCGCGAACTGGAGGTGCGGCGTAAGGAATTCCCCTGAAGATGTTAAGTGCGCCGTCGCTCTCTCCCTGAAGGGGCCCGGCCGGAGCGTTCACGACAGGCGCTTGCTTTGGCATTGGTTCACCCGGAGCGGAAGATGATTGAGACGAAAGCGCCACAGACGCGGCGAACGCGCTGAGCGCGGCGAGACGGCGAAAGATATTCATCGGATCGTATCTCCGGTTGTGAGGTTCTCGTGGCGCAGCACGCGCGCCAGGATAAGGAACAGCAGGATGGCCAACAGATAGAACGGTATCAGGGCATAGAGCGCCAGTTGCAGAGAGTGGTGCGGATTGCTGGCGTGAAAATAGTCGCTTACGGCTCCGACGAAAGCAGGCCCCACGCCCATGCCGATCAGGTTCATCACCAGGAGTAACAGTGCACCCGACATCACGCGTTGATCGGGGCGAACTTCCTGCTGGACGAGTGTAACCGACGACGACAGGTAGAAGTAATTTAGAACGTACGGGCCAATCAGAAATGCGAGGGCCGGCTGCCAGCCGGGCGCCCATACGAATCCGATGAAAAACGGGATGGCCAGCGTCAGTGATGCCGCGGGGACAAGAGCATAGGCCTGCTTCCAACGCGGTGTGAGGCGGTCGATCACGCGTCCGGAAACAAAGATTCCCGCGCTCATCCCAATGCCGACAACAAGCGCATAATAGATTGCGACTTCGCTGAGCGTCATGCCTTTCTCACGGATGAGAAACAGCGTTGCGAAATTGCCGGAGCCATAGGTTACGACCTGCGTCGCCCCGCTCGCAAAGGCGGCCAGCACGAGCGCCGGTCTTGAGAAAAACATCGCGATGGACTTGCCGAAGCCCGAGGGTGATTGCTGCGTGTCATGTGCTCCATCGAGGGCGCCGCGCACAGGCTCACGCACGATCAGCCGCACCAGCAATGCCACGATCAATCCTGCGCCGCCCAACGCGATGAAGGCAGCGCGCCAGCTATACGCAGCGGCAATGGATGCGCCGAACGCGACCCCCAATGCTGCGCCGATCGGCGGCCCGAGATTGTAGATGCCGAGCGCTGTGCCGCGCTGCCCGGGCGGAAAATAGTCGGAGACGATCGCATAGGAAGGTGGAACGCCTCCGGCTTCTCCAACACCGACAGTCATGCGCGCGATAACGAGCTGCAGGTAGGTGCTCGCGACGCCGCACGCCATCGTCGCCGCGCTCCAGAGCGCACATGCCAGCGACAGCACCCACACGCGGTTTGTCTTGTCCGCAATCCAGCCGACTGGAATCGAGATGAAGCAGTAGAACAATGCAAAATAGAGGCCTCCGATCAGCCCCAATTGCCCGTCGGTAACGTGAAGACTGTCCTGTATCGGCTTCGCGAGAATCGAAAGCAGCGACCGGTCCAGGAAGTTGAGGACATACACCAGGCAGAGGGCGATGAGTGCGATCCACGCGCGTAAGCCGACGCCGGATATGTCTTTGTCGGCGGAGGTGGGGGCGACGGTCTGCGTGGCGG
The DNA here is from genome assembly GCA_035502175.1 of Rhizomicrobium sp. Classification (GTDB taxonomy): domain Bacteria; phylum Pseudomonadota; class Alphaproteobacteria; order Micropepsales; family Micropepsaceae; genus Rhizomicrobium. Next base: position 8,288 of record DATJUS010000087.1, on the reverse strand, counting down.
TATCGCTGTTCACGGCGTCTCCCCTTTTTGCACCTCGTGGCGGGTGCTTTCTCAACCATGCCCCCGGCGAATGGCGCGCGTCAACGTTCACACGCGAGTGAATATCTTAACGATTGTGGCGCGTGACGTGCCCGCATCACTCGGGAAAAGATATTCATACGCGTGTGAATGAATATTGACCGAAGCGAGGTTTCCTGCCAGCGTCCGCCACAGTGCCGAAGAGCATGTGTGATCGCCTGCCGGCGAAAAGGGGGAAACCATGAAGCGAATTTTGAACTTGTCCGCGTCCGTCCTGGCGCTCACGTGTTGCACCGCGGCATACGCTGCCGACGCAGCGAAGAGCGATGGGGGCGTCGAGACGGTGGTCGTCACGGCTGAGCGCCGGACGGAAAATCTTCAGAAGACGTCGATATCCGCGACGGTTCTCAACGCGCAGGACATCTCGAACAAGAACATCGTCACCGTCGATCAACTTCAGTTCTCCGCACCCTCGGTGGCGGTCGACAATTTCGGGCAGGGTAACGATTTCAATATTCGCGGCATCGGCAAGGGCGAACACAATTCCCAGACTTCCACCGGTGTCATCACCTACCGCGATGGCGTCGAGACCTACCCCGGCTACATCCAGGAAGAGCCCTATTACGACATCGCAAGTATCGAAATTCTTCGCGGCCCGCAGGGGACGTTTGTCGGCTCGAACGCCACCGGCGGCGCCGTTTTCGTCACATCGAACAACCCAATCGTCGGTGGCGACTATGACGGATATGTCATGGGTAACGTCGGCAACTATAGCGAATACGGGTCGCAAGGCGCCATAAACCTGCCGATCAGCGACACGCTGGCAGCGCGCATTTCGTACTTCGGGGATTCACGCGACAGCTTCTATCACATCACGGACAACAATCCGGCGGATGCGTGTCCCGGCGGGAAATATGCCGGCTGCAAACCTGGGTACAATCCGGGCGATGTGCGATGGGCTGCCGGTCGCGTCAGCTTGTTGTGGAAGCCAACCGAGGCGCTCTCGGTGCTGTTTAAGTCCGATCTCGACTACCTCGATAGTGGCGCCTATCCCGCCGACTCGATAATGGCTCCCGGTAGCACCGTAGCCGACCCGATTCTTGCGACGAACGACCCCTTCCATATCAGCGCCAACGCACCACAAGGCGGCATGGACCGGGAAATGCGGTACTCGCTCAAAGTAGACTACGCGTTTGACAACGGCATTACGTTCCGGTCCATCACCGCCTATCAGGACAGCAATTCGCGCTATCGGTCTGATCTGGACGGTACGGATTCTCTACCTCTGCCCCCACCTCTCGTTGCTTCTGACGAGACATTCTACGACTCTGTAGATACGTCTCTCTGGTCTCAGGAATTCAACCTGATTTCGCCAGACACGGGGAGGGTCACCTGGGTTCTCGGGGGCTTTGCGCAGTGGCTGAACTACAATTACCTGTCGCCGTATCAGTTCGACATCGATCTGTATCAGCCGATTTATTTTCCCGCTTACAACTATCGTCTCCAGGGCACCAACCCTGAATCGACCTACGCCGCGTTCGGCCAAGTCAGTGCGAAGCTGACCGACAATCTCAAGCTCGATGTCGGCGCGCGCTACACAACGCACAGCACCAAGAACGATGTTGATGTCCTTCAGTACGGTTCCTATCTTCGAGATGACCAATCTGCGCGTTACAACAACGTTTCGTATAAGGTGGCACTGGATTGGACTGTCAATGACGACAATTTCGTCTATGGCTTTGTTGCGACTGGCTTCAAGCCCGGCGGTTTGAACGTGCCGTTCAACAGCGCGATTGTGCCCGCGCCCTTCAAATCCGAGAGGGTGACTTCTTTCGAGACGGGTTGGAAGTCCACATTGCTTGATGGCCATTTGCTGTCGAATATCGATGCTTACTACAATGATTTTGACAACTTCCAGGTCACCATTGGATATCCAGATAATCCAACGTTCGGCTTTGAAGTGAACAATCCGAATACCACCAAGCTCTATGGCGTCGAAGCGGAGGAGCACGCAGTATTCGGCCAGTTGTCGTTCGACCTGGGGCTCGGCCTAATGCACAGCGAGCTTGGAACCTTTTACGCGGTGGATACTCGCGTTTTGCCAACTGGCGTGACGCCGCCGCCTTGCGATCCAAAGACGGGTCCATCTGGCGCCTATTGCTTGAATCTGGGCGGGAACCCGCAAAGCTATGCGCCCAACTTCACGTTCAATGTCGGCGGCCAATATGTGTTCGCGTTGGGCAACGGGCAAACGCTCACGCCGAGGGTCAACTATGGTCATGTCTCCGAACAGTGGGCGACGTTGTTTGACAATGCAGCGTACGGTGACAGGCTTGGACAGAGAAATATTCTGGGCGCGCAGTTGGCCTGGAGCCGAGGTAACTGGACGGCGACGCTCTACGGCACGAATCTGACCGACCAGCACTATATCGCTGCCGCGAACTCCGGTGTCCGCTGGGCCGGTGCGCCGCGCCAGTTCGGGTTCAGCCTGCTTAGGACGTTCTAACAAGGACGCTCACGGTGGCCGCCGGACAGTTCCCAACTGTCTGGCGGCCGAATTCAATGTTCTTTCCACAAGCCCATGCAAACCTACCCCCTCACCGTCGACAAGTTTCTGGATCATGCTGCGAAGTGGTGGGGGGACCGCGAAGTCGTCACGGCAGGTGCGGGCCGTGTCAGCTATGCAGCTTTAAGGGCGCGCAGCAACCGGCTTTCCGGCGCGTTGCTGGCACTGGGCTTCAATCCCGGCGAACGCGTCGCGACGCTTGCGTGGAATACGCAGCATCATCTTGAGTTCTACTACGGTGCGATGGGTGTGGGGTTTGTGTGTCACACGCTCAACCCGCGCCTCACCGTTGCGCACCTTGCCGCGATGGTGAATGAGGCGGAGGATCGCGTGCTCGCCGTCGGCGCGGGCCTTGCGGACCTTGCACACGAAATTGCAGCGCACTGTCCCTCTCTCCAGGTCATTGTTCTTCTCGACGGTGCGCAAGCGGATTTGCGGCCTGTCGCGGATCGCCGGACCTTTGAGTTCGAAACTCTGCTGTCGGGGTTCGGAAGAGAGACGGTCTGGGGCGATTTCGAAGAGAATGCGCCAGCGGGTCTCTGCTACACATCGGGGACGACAGGTGCGCCGAAAGGTGTGCTCTACACGCACCGCTCCAACTACCTGCACACGCTTCGGGCTTTGCAGGCTGACGCGCTGGCGCTGACGGAGGCGGATTCGGTCTTGGTTGCCGTGCCGATGTTTCACGCCAATGGATGGGGCTTCCCCTTTGCAGCGCCGGCCGTTGGCGCAAAGCTCGTTCTTCCGGGGCGCGAGCTGGACGGGGCGAAACTGGCTTCCCTGATAAATGCAGAGGGCGTCACGCTCGCTGCCGGGGTCCAAACCGTGTGGCTGGGGCTTCTCGATCATCTCGATTCTATGGGAGGCGACGTACCGACGCTGGAGCGGATCGTTATTGGCGGCGCTGCTTGTCCAGACGCTTTGCTCGATCGTCTCGAAACGCGTCTTAAGGCACGCGTGCAGACAAGTTGGGGGATGACCGAGCTTTCGCCGCTCGGGACGATCGCGCCGGCGCGCGGACGGACGCGTGCGATCGCATCGGGACGTCCTCCTGTGGGACTGGATCTGAAACTCACCGATGCGAACGGCGCGACGCTTCCCCAACAGCGCAATGTCACGGGGCACTTGAAAGTCAAAGGCGCGAGCGTCGTCGAGCATTACTTCAAGACCGCCAAACGCGCGCTCGACAGCGAAGGCTATTTCGATACCGGCGACCTGGCGATCCTCGACGATCAGGGAAATTTGACGATCTGCGGCAGGTCGAAGGATCTGATCAAATCCGGTGGCGAATGGATCAACCCCGCGGAGATCGAATCTCTGGTGGGGCAGGTGCCGGGCGTGGGTCTCGTCGCCGTTATCGGACAGGCCGATCCGAAATGGGGAGAGCGCCCTATTCTCGTGGTGGAACCCCAGAAGAATCATCAACTCGACGACGAAGCGCTGCTCAACGCGTTGCGCGGCAACGTCGCCGACTGGTGGATCCCCGATCAGGTTATCCATGTGGACCATATGCCGCTGGCGGCGACGGGAAAGATTGACAAGAATCGTCTTCGTGCGGAATACGCAAGGGCTTAAGCAGGCGGATGGAGATTCAGCCGCCGGTTGGGTTCCCGAACGCAGCAAAGGTCCGATAGATGATGCGAGCCAAGGCGAAGTCCTCCAAGAAGACAAAATCCAAAAAAGGACCACGCACGAAGGCGGAGCAGCGCGCGGAGACGCTGGAGCAGACGCTTGATGCGGCCGAGTTTCTGTTCTCCAAGCATGGCCTTTACGGCGTGACGCTGCGCGATGTGGCGCAGAAGATCGGCGTCCACACATCGCTGATGCACTACTATTTCGAAGACAAATTCGACCTGTTCACACAGGTGTTTGTCCGCCGCGCCAGCGTCACCGCCGAAGGGCGCATGAAAGCGCTGGACCTGTATGAAAAGGAGTGTCGCGGCAAGCCGACTGTCGCCGGTGCGCTGCACGCATTCCTCGATACCGATTTCGATCTCTACATGAGCGGCGGCCAGGGCTGGCGGAACTACGGGGCGTTCGGCTCGCAATTGTCGAACACGCCGGAAGGTGCGGCGATGTTCGACCAGCATTTCGATCCGGTTGTGCTGCGACTGATCGGAATCCTGCGCAAGGCGCTTCCGAATGTGTCGGCGGAAAACATATTCTGGGGCTATCACTTCGTGACCGGCAGTTTCATGCACTCGCTCTCCCGCAGCGGCCGTCTCGACCGGCTGTCCAATGGCCTTTGCCACTCTGACGATCTGCCGGCAGTGAAAGCCCGGATGGCCGATTTCATGGCGGCCGGGTTCCTGTCGTTCTGCAAACCGGCGTCCAAACGGAAATAATTGGCGCGACGGCAGCAGGCGACGCGATATGATCCGGCCCGGGAGGGTCGCATGTCGTTTCCGGATAAAATTCACCACCTAGGTCTGAGCCGCCGAAGCTTGTTGCAAAGTCTGGCCTCCGTACCTGTGCTATCGTTCAGCGCTTCTGCCGCGGGCGCGCCGTGGAACGCTCTCGCGCAGGACGTTCGTGCACAGATGAAGTGGTCGTGGGATCACTATGTCGAGCGTTGCTTCGGCCAGGATCAGATCAAGCCTGTGAGCGGCGCGGCGGAGCCGTTTTTCTTTCCCAAGGGGCCGCCCCTCGGCCTGTCCATCGTAGAAGCGCTCGACACTCTGTATGTGATGGGCCTCGACGCCGAAGTGGAGCAGGGCGTTCGTTGGATCGCGGACAATCTGCATTTCGACATTGACGGCGAAGTGCAGGTGTTTGAGACCGGCATCCGGATCGTCGGCGGATTGCTGTCCGGTTGGCACGGCACGCGGGACAAAAAGCTGTTGGCGCTGGCGAAGGACATGGCGGATCGGCTTTCGCCAGCGTTCACAAAGTCTCCGACCGGCATGCCTTATCGCTTCGTCAATCTGAGGACCGGCGCGGTGCGCGATCCTGAAAGCTATCCGGCCGAGATCGGCACTTACATCGCCGAATGGGGAACGCTGAGCAAGGCAACAGGCGACAGGCGCTACTTCGACATGGCGAAGCGCGCCGTGAAGACGTTGTTCGACAGGCGCTCGAAAATAGATCTGGTTGCGGACACGATCAACATCGAGACCGGCGCGTTTGTCAGCCGCCGCGCAAGCGTCGGGCCGCCAACGGATTCCTATTTCGAATACCTCTGGGACGGCTGGCAATTGTTCGGCGATGCCGATTTCAAGCGTTGGTACGATGTTCATACCGCCGCCATCGTTAGGTATCAGGCGGTGAGACAAGATGGCAGGCTCTGGTTTCCGCAGGTCGATTTCGAGACAGGCGCGGTTCTCGACCACCATCAGAGCGAGCTTGCTGCGTTCTACGCCGGCCTTCTGGCACAGGGCGGCGATCGCGCGCGGGCACAGGACTATCTCGCGTCATGGGCGGAGGTTCAGGCAAGCACTGGCGTGCTGCCGGAAGGCTATGACTACGTGAAGGCAGCTCCGGATCGCGTCACCAACGAGCTGCGGCCGGAATTTGTGGACTCCTGTCTCAACCTGTTCCTGCTCGATCCTGACGACAAATGGCGTCAGCTCGCGCGCACGCATTACGAGAAGATGAAGGAAACAAGCCGCGCGGCGTATGGCTACACCATCATCGACGACATAACCGCGAAGCCGATGAAGCAGGGCGATCTTTGCCCCGGTTACTGGTGGAGCGAGCAGATGAAGTATTACTGGCTCCTGTTCTCCAATACGGACCGCTTCGACTACAAAACCAATTACCTCTCCACCGAAGGAAACGTGTTTGTCGGACTCAAATAGCGGCGCCTCGCGCGTAGGTGTCAATCCTGCTTTCGCCACGGTCACGACGCTCTTCTTTATGTGGGGATTCGCCACAGCGTCGATCGATCCGTTGGTGCCCAGCGTGAAGGCTGTGTTCAGCCTCTCCTATACGGAGTCGATGCTGACGCAGTTCGCGTGGTTTCTTGCCTATGGTCTGATTTCGATTCCTGCGGCGTTTGTGCTCGAGAAGATGGGTTATGCGCGTACAATCCTGATTTCATTGGGCGCGATGATTGCAGGTTGCCTGTTGATGCCCGTCGCGACGCATGTCGATGCCTATAGCTTCGTTCTTATTGCGCTATTCGTGATCGCGGCCGGCATTACACAGCTGCAGGTCGCGGCAAACCCGCTGGCCTCACAACTGGGAAAACCGCAAGGAGCGCATTTCCGTCTGACGCTTTCGCAGACCTTCAATTCCCTGGGCACCGTGATCGCGCCGTATATCGGCTCCTATCTCATCCTGCGTGGTGGCGTGTTCGCCGGAGCAGCGAATGCCGTCAGTCGGGCTGCTACACTGCGCAATGTCGATACGCAGTTTCTCCTGATCGCGGGCATCATCGTGTTGCTGGCGCTGTTCATCTGGTCGTTCCGCCGCCTGTTGCATGTGCCCAGCGAGGCTGAAGACGTGAATGCTTCGCCGTTCGCGGCCTTTCGCTCGCGCTGGGCGCTGTTCGGCGGCTTGGCGATCTTTCTGTATGTTGGTGCAGAGGTGTCGATCAGTAGCATCATGATAAACTTCCTGCATCAAGCGCAGATCATGGACTTGAAATTTGAAGACGCGGGCCGCCTGCTGGCCTTCTTCTATTGGGGTGGAGCCATGGTTGGGCGTGGTTTGGGTAGCGTGGTGTTGACGCGCGTGCCCGCCAGCCGCGTGCTATCATTCGCCGCTGTCGTGGCATTGCTACTGTGTCTGACTGTGGCGGGCACCGATGGGAAGATCGCGGGCTGCGCAGCCTTGGCCGTTGGGTTCTTCAACTCGATCATGTTCCCGACGATCTTCACGCTGACGCTGGAGCGCTCGCATGCGCCGACTGCATCGACCTCGGGTTTGCTCTGCACCGCGATCGTCGGCGGCGCGATCCTGCCGGTGATTACCGGCTTGACCGCGGATCACTTCGGCGTCGCGCTCGCGTTCTTCGTGCCTGCCGTTTCCTATGTCGTCATCGCGATCTTTGCCATGAGCGCGAGATCGCTGCAGCCTGCTTCGTAAGAGGAACTCATGCGATCTCTATGTATTGCTGCCTGCGTGTTTGGCATGATCGGTGTCGCGCAGGGCGCGGATTTTGCAGGCGAGGTGAATCCATTCATCGGCACCACAAACGGCGGCAACACTTACCCCGGTGCGACGCTGCCGTTCGGTATGGCCGCATTCAGCCCGGAGGAGGTGCCGCTGCCCGGCCGCAACTATCCGATTGCGGCGCCGGGCGGATACGAATGGCGCGATAACGGAATTAAGGGATTCAGTCTGACGCACCTGTCTGGCACAGGGTGCACCGGTGCAAGCGGCGATGTTCCTATCATGCCGGTGACGAAAAGCGTGGAATTGTCGCCGCCGGCCGATGACAGCTTTGCGATGTATTCGAGTCTCTTTACGCACGATAAGGAAAAGGCGTCGCCCGGATACTATGAGGTCGCGCTATCCAACGGTGTCACCGCGCAGTTGAGCGCGACACTGCGCACGGGCTACGCGCGCTTTTCATGGCCAAAAGACAAGCCAGCCAATCTTTTGTTCCGGACGTCGGATTCGGAGATCGGAAGCAGTGATGCATCCACGAACGTCGACCCCGTGAAACGTGAGGTCACCGGGTGGGTGCGCAGCGGAAATTTCTGCGGCTATCTCTCGCCGGATCGGCGCGAGAGCTATTACACGCTGTATTTCGTTGCTG
>DATJUS010000086.1:0-24849 GCA_035502175.1 Rhizomicrobium sp. | reverse complement strand
CGGCGCGGCCAACTGGAAGCCGAGCGCGAAGGATCCGCTGACCAGACGAATGGTCAGCTCGGCCATGTCGCCGGTCGGAAGCGTGCCGCCCGGCGGAATGAGATGATAGGAGCCTGCCACCGCCGCGATCGCGAGATGGTGCAGGTTGGTCGCGAAGATCAGAACCACTGCCATCATCGAGAAGAAGTTGGCGATGATCGCGCTCTGCTCACCCGAACTTGTGGGATCGACGGTCGAGGCGTAGGCGAGGCCGGTCTGCGTGGCGATCAGCGTGCCGGCCACCTGCAGCGCGCTCATGATGATGCGCGCCATCGTGCCGACGAGGATACCGGCGGTGACTTCCTGCGCGATCAGCAGCGCGAGCATGGTGCTCGTCGCCGGTGCGGTCTGCGGATAGGCGCTCTGCACCGTCGGCGCGAGCGCGAGCGAAATGGCGAGCGAAAGAACAAGGCGCACCATCGGCGGCACGCTGGTCTCGCCGATGGCCGGCAGCAGCATGACCATCGCGCCGGTGCGCGCGAAGACGAGCAGATATACGAGGATCAGCCCGGAGATGTCGGGCAGGTGAATGTGCATCCGTCAGTACGCCGCGATGCGCTGGGCGATATCGACCATCAGCCCGTTCATCGCCGCACCCGCAAGCGGCAGGAACAGGAGCAGGACGACGAAGATCGCGATGATCTTCGGGACGAAGACAAGCGTCATTTCCTGAATCTGTGTCAGCGCCTGCAGCAGGCCGATGCCGAGACCGACGACGAGGGCGGTGAGCATCGCCGGCGTGATGATTTCAAGGAGTACGTAGATCGAGGAGCGGGCGAAATCGATGGAATCGGCGGGTGTCATGCGTGTTCCTCAGATCGGCATGTTCATGATGGACTGATAGGCCTGCACGACCTTGTCGCGGACGGCGACGACCGTATCCAATGTCAGTTCGGCGGAGTTCACGGCGTTGACGACATCGACGATGTTGGCGTTGCCGGCGATCTGTTGCGTCGCCATCTGCTCGCCGGTCTTCATTGTCTGCATGCTGTCCTTGACGGCGCCTTGCAGGAAATCGGTGAAGCTTCCGCCATTGCCGATGCTGACGGAACTCGCGCCCGTCGCCGTGCCTGCGCTCGATTCGATATTGGCGACCGATTGATAGGCGGCGGCTGCGGCGGCTGGGATTGCGGCCATGGTCTATCTCCTAGCGCAGCAATCCGATGGTGCGCGAAAGCATCTGCTTGGTCGCATCCATCACGGTGAGGTCGGCTTCGTAGGAACGCTGCGCTTCGCGCATGTCCATGATTTCGACCAGCGAGTTGACGTTCGGCAGCTTCACGTAGCCCTGCTTGTCGGCCGCCGGATTGCCGGGGTCGTAGGTCTTGCGGAAGTCAGTCATGTCTTCCTGCGGCTTGCCGGGTTCGACCATCGTGGCGTTGAGCTCGCGGTCGAACGTGCTGTTCACGGTCGCGATCTTGCGGCGATAGGGATCGCCGCCGGCGACCTGCGAGGTCGAATTGGCGTTGGCGATGTTCTCCGCGATGGTGCGCATGCGGTCGGACTGCGTGCGCATGCCTGACGCGGCGACGGCCATGGAGGTTGCGAAATCCATTGCTTACTCCTCTTACGATCCGGATTTGCCGATGGCGGTGCGCATCATCGACAGCGATTTGGAATAGAGATTGGTCGCCGCCTGGAATTCGGCCTGCGTCTCCGACACCTTGATCATTTCCTGTTCGAGCGAGACGCTCGTGCCGGTGGGCACGGTCTCGATGTCCGGCGAATTCGTGCCGGTGCCCTGCGACTCCGGCGTGACCGCAATGTGGTGATCGTTGGTGGTCATGAGGCCGTTCTGAAACTTCGAGTCGTTGCCCTGCAGCATCTTCTCGAAATCCATCGGCTTCAGATCGTTGGCGGTGTAGCCCGGCGTGTCGGCGTTCGACACGTTCTGCGACAGCACGCTCTGGCGCGCCTGCAACCACGTCATCTGCTGACGCAGCATCGACAGCAGTGGCACATCGGGCATGTTCATCGCTCTTCTCCGTATACGGAAAATTAGGCTTAACCCGAGCGAGGATGCGCGCGAACGATTAAGCGCCGCTTAACGACGTGGAAGTTTGTGCCGGGCAATTTCTTCCAGCTTTTAACTGTCGATTAAGGTTGACGGGATGAGATGCGCGCCATGGATCTGATCGACATCGCACGCTATTTCGCAGCGCTTCTTCTCGTGCTCGCCCTTGTCGGCGGCGCGGGGCTCGCGGTTCGCCGCTTTGGCATGCCCGGCTTTATCAAGGCACAGGGCGTGCGCCGGCTCGAGATCGTCGAAGCGCTGATGATCGGTCCGAAGCAGCGGCTCTACATCTTGCGCCGCGACAACGTCGAACATCTTGTGATGTCCGGCCCCGACGGCACAACCGTTGTGGAGACGGGCATTCCCGCCGCGCCGAAACCGCTCCCGGTCGAGACTGCAGCATGAGCAAGCGTCTTCTCGCCCTCGGCGTTCTCGCCCTCGCACTTCTGATGCCGGAAGCAGCCTCGGCTGCGGCCGCCGCCGCGTCCGGCGCGTCCAGCGGCCTCTCCATCGATTTCTCCGGCTCGGGCATGTTCACCGACCGGCTGATGCAGATCATCGCGCTGATCACGATCCTCAGCGTCGCGCCGTCGATCCTCATCATGATGACGAGTTTTGTGCGCATCGTCGTCGTGCTGTCGCTGCTGCGCACGGCCATGGGTTTGCAGCAGAGCCCGCCCAACAGCGTGATCGTCAGCCTTGCGATGTTCCTGACCTTGTTCGTGATGACGCCGGCGCTGACCGACGCCTATCACCAGGGCATTCAGCCGCTGGTCGCCAACCAGATCACGACCGAGCAGGCCTTCGACAAGACCACCGCGCCGCTCAAGAAATTCATGGCCGGCCACGTCCGCGATGCCGACCTGAAACTGTTCATGGATCTGAGCCATGCCAAGCCGCCGGCGTCGCCGGATCAGATCGCGCTCACCACGCTCGCGCCCGCCTTCATGCTGTCGGAGCTCAAGCGTGCGTTCGAGATTGGCTTCCTGATCTTCGTCCCGTTCCTGATCATCGACATGGCTGTCGCATCGATCCTGATGTCGATGGGCATGATGATGCTGCCGCCGGTGATCATCTCCCTGCCGTTCAAGCTGATTTTCTTTGTGCTGGTCGACGGCTGGCGCCTGGTTGCGGGTTCCCTGGTAGAAAGTTACCTGCACGCCCCGCCCCATACCTGAACAAAGCCGTTTGGAACCGGTCAGGCTGCTAAGGCGTTGATCTACCGAAGCGGGGTTCGTATGGATTCAGACAATTCCGAGCGGGTTCGCACCCTCAGGGGACAGGCGGAAGAATTGCGCGATGCCGCGGAGCAGATGAAGTTCCGCGAGAGCCGTGCCGCCATGATCATTCTTGCCGAATCCTACGACCGTCTGGCGGACAAGCTCGACACACCGGACAGGACACATGGGAAAGCCGGTCCCCGTGCTACTCGGCAGCAGCCTTCACCGGTATACGCGAGCGGTGATAAGGCCGGTCACCAAGGATCGTCGCGCGATTCATGATCCGGCGGTTCGGTAAATAATCGTTCACGGCGTAGTGCTGCGTGATGCGGTTGTCCCAGAATGCGATCGAATTCGGCTTCCAGCGCCACCGCACCTGGAACTCCGGCTTTTGCACATGTGCGAAGAGCATGTTGAGCAGCGAATCGCTTTCGTTCCGGCGCAGGCCCTTGATGCGCGCGGTGAACCCGTAATTGACGAACAATCCATCCGCTCCCGTTTCGGGATGGGTGCGAACGACGGGATGAACCACCGGCGGGTGCTCTTCCGCCGCTTTGGTGTATTTCTGCTCGCCGGCTGCCTGCGCGACGGTGAGCTTTGCAGGAAAGCCGCGCGCGAAATCGTGAACGGCGTCCAGCTCGGCAAGAAATCTCTGCATGGGGTTCGACAACGCCTCATACGCCGCCTGCATGTTCGCCCAGCAGGTATCGCCGCCATTCTCCGGCAGCAGCTTCGCATACAGAATCGCGCCGAGTGGCGGCGTCTCGATGAATGTCACATCGGTGTGCCACGCATCATTGTCGGTCGGATTGCTGGCGTGATTGTCGAGGATGAACATCTCCGGCGCTTCTGGTACGCCGGGATAGAGCGGATGGGTATGCAGCTTGCCGAAGCGTGCCGCGAAATCGCGATGCTGCACCGGCGTGATGTGCTGGTCTTCGAAGAAGATGACCTTGTGCTTGAGCAACGCCGCGCGGATGTCCGCGATCTGCTCGTCATTCAGCGGCTTCGACAGATCGACGCCCTGAACAACGCCGCCGATCGTCGGCGTTAGGGTGACGGTGGTGATCCTGGCCATGGCGCGCTCCCGTTTGGCCTATTGAAGCGGATGTGCGGCCCGCGGGCCAGTCCCGCAAAAAGTCGGGCCGGCCAACCGGACTGAACATGCAGGGGAGCAATGCAGACTTCCGGTTGGCCGACCCTGACAGTTCAAGGAGGGTAGGCGCGACACGCAAAGGCTCGTCGCAGGCCGGTTAAACTATACTGACTTGATAGAGTCAATAGTGTATTACGCCCGTCGCACACCTCGCTTAGGAAGCCAGCCCAAGTTAAGGTGCGCGCCTTCAACAGGGAGACTTTCATGAGCCTACGCATCGGCGATACCGCCCCCGATTTCGAAGCAGAGACAACAGAAGGCAAAATCCGTTTTCACGACTGGATTGGCGATTCCTGGGCTGTGCTTTTTTCGCACCCGAAGGATTACACGCCAGTCTGCACGACCGAGCTCGGCTACATGGCCAAGATCAAATCCGAATTCGACAAGCGCAACGTGAAGATCATCGGCCTCTCCGCCGATCCGGTGTCGAGCCATTCTGGCTGGGCGAAGGACATCGAGGAAACACAGGGATCCGCGGTCAACTATCCGATGATCGGCGACGCCGATCTCCACATCGCCAAGCTCTACAACATGCTTCCGGCGGAGGCGGTGCCGGGCACGCGCACGGCCGCGGACAATCTGACCGTCCGCAACGTGTTCGTCGTCGGTCCCGACAAGAAGATCAAGCTGATCCTCGTCTATCCGATGACCACGGGCCGCAATTTCGACGAGGTGCTGCGTGTGATCGACTCGCTCCAGCTCACCGCGAAGCACAAGGTGGCGACGCCTGCGAACTGGAAGCACGGCGAGGACGTCATCATCGCCGGCTCGGTGAACGATGAGGAGGCCAAGAAGGTCTATCCGCAGGGCTGGAAGGCCCCCAAGCCTTATCTGCGAATCGTGGCTCAGCCGAAGTAGTTTGACCGGCGCCCGCTCCGCCTTAGGAGCGGGCGCCGACCCTTTCAAGGGCCGCATAGGGGGGTATGCGCCCCAAGCGGTTCTGTAAGCCATTGTAAGATTGTGCCTATTTTGGCACACCCGCTAACTGCCCAAAAAATATTGCAGCTGCACATCTTGGCAGAGTGCCTTGGTGACCATATTGTTCTGAATGCAAAACGTTGAAGGATTTATTCACATGACCAGTCTCCGCCCCCTCCTGATCGCCTCCGCTTTCGCCCTGACCGCTGTTTCGGCTGCCCATGCCGCTGACGCGACCGCAGGCACTTACAAGCTCGCCTTCGGCGCCAGCACCACCTGCCCCGTGACGCTCGCTGCCGACGGCACTGCCACCTTTGCCGCCGACTGCACGCAAGGCGCCCACGTCGCAAAGTGGCAGGCGAAGTTTCACGCCGTCGAGCTTCAGACGGCCAGCGGCGAGACCGTCGCCCTTCTGCACGGCAAGGACGGCTCCTACAGCGGCACGCGCTATGCCGATGGCCGCGCGCTGACGCTGGTGTCGGACTCCGCCGTCGCCAGCACGCACTAAGCTTTTGTGAAATCGCGGAAAGGGCCGTGTCGCAGGACGCGGCCCTTTTCGTTTACGTGGTAGGATGAGGGCATGACCGATCACGCCCACAATCACGACGCCTGGACGCGCGGCCATGTCTTCCTCGGCGAAGGCCACGGCCAGGCTGAGCGCCGCACGCGCCTGGCCGCGACGGTCACCGCGCTGTTCATGGTGGTCGAGATCGCCGCCGGCGCGATGTTCGGCTCGATGGCGCTGCTCGCCGATGGCGTGCACATGGCGACGCATGTCGGCGCGTTGGGTCTTGCGGCCGGCGCCTATTTCCTCGCGCGCCGCCATGCGGAGAACACGCGCTTCACCTTCGGCTCCGGCAAATTCGGCGACCTGGCCGCATTCTCCAGCGCCATCATCCTCGGACTGATCGCCTTCGGCGTGGCATGGGAATCGATTGAGCGTCTGCTGTGGCCGGTCACGGTCCGCTATTCCGAAGCGCTGCCGATCGCTGCGATCGGTTTGCTCGTGAACATCATCAGCGCGGCAATCCTGCATGAGCCCCATGAGCATCATGACCACGATCATGCGCATGGCGATCACCATCACGATCACAATCTGCGCGCGGCTTATGTGCATGTCGTCGCCGACGCCGCGACCTCGCTGCTCGCGATCGGTGCGCTGGCGGCGGGGATGTTTTTCCACACGACGTGGCTCGATCCGCTGGTCGGCATCATCGGCGCCGGCGTGATCGCGTCATGGTCCTATGGCCTTATCCGCGACAGCGGCATGGTGCTTCTCGACGCCGAGGACGATCCCAAACTTGCTTCGGAAATCCGCGGCATGATCGAGGGCGAGATGAGCGCGCGCGTCGCCGACATGCATCTATGGCGGCTCGGGCCGGGGCATCGCGGATTGATCGTGTCGCTGGTCTGTCCCGATCAAAGCACCGCTGCGCGTGTGCGCGAGACGTTGCGCGAACGCTATGCCGATCTCAGCCACGTCACGGTCGAGATCGCGGTTTGCGCCGATTGCACCTAAGCGCGCAGCAGCGACACACCGGCGAAGATATAACCGATCCCGAACACGACGCCGGCAACGAGCGCGAGTGGGTAATAGGCAAGCGAGCCGAGCCCCAGAACAAACGCTGCGAGCCACAACAGCGGTGGGCATATCGGTCGTTCCCAGCGGATCAACGCAGGAAGGTTCATCACGACAAGGCCCAACAGCAGCAAGGTCGCGCCGAGTACATAACCCTGCGGCGCGAACAGCGCGGCGCTGCGGATGATCATAATGCCGACCGTGCCCGATATGAAACCAATCAGGCCCGCGATCCCGAGTTTCTCCGCGCGCCACGCATACCAGGCAATAAGTCCGAGCAGCAGAAACACATCGATTGCGAAATAGGACAGTTGCAGCGCATTGCCCGTGAGCGTGCGTTTCAACAACGGCTCCCCCAGACGCATCGCGCCGCCGGCGATTGCCGCGACGCCACCGAGCCGCAAGAGTGTTTGTGTCTGCATCTCATCCCTCCCGCGCGACGAAATCGCGTGCCTGCGTCGCGATGCGCAGGCCATGATGCCGCTTCTGCGGCGTGTGAAGCCAGCGGTTCATCGCGCTCGCCATATCGTTAAGCCACGGCGCGGAGGGCGCCGCGGCAACTTCGTCTTCCAGCGCGAACAGCATTTTCACGCGATGACAGGCGATGATCGGCTCGACGATGCCGTGGTCGTAGAGCGTCGCCATGTTCGTCTCGATGAAGCCGCCGATATCGTTCACGCGCCAGCGCGCGACATCCTGTTTCGCATCGACATAGCCGCGGTTGCGCCCGACGAAGAGCGCCATCTGCAGCAAAGCCTGCGGCCACAGGCTCGGTCGATCCGCGCACAGATGCCGCGTCGCATTGGCGAAGGTCAGCGCATGGGTGAAATCGAGCCAGCTGATGTTGTCCGCGATCGGATTGGCCGTCGCGGCGTCGTAGCCCAGATCGAAATGCAGCAGATTGAACGCCGCAGCGCCAAGCAGCGCGTCGTACAGTTCACGCACCGGACGGCCGGATGAGCCGAGGGTGCGTTTCAGTGCGCCATCGATGGTGAGGCCGATGAAGTCTGCCGTCTTTGCCGGCGCATCGCCCTTCCCGTCCCACGCGGCGAGTGCTTTGGCATAGCCACGAAACTCCGGCAGGCGTTCCTCACGCGTCGCGCTGATCTGCTGCCGGACGAGGGCGAACAGCACCGGCTCCATCGCGTCCGCGCTCAGTCGATCGATCAGATGCCCCGCCTTCAACGCATAGATCGCGCTGTGACCGAAATCGGCGTAGTGCGACAGTGCTGACGCAGCGAGCATGCGACGCAGGTGTGCGTAGGGAATGCTCTCCCACAGCGCGCCTCGGATACAAGCGAGCGCTGCGGCTTCGTCTTCCGCCTCCATCGCATTCAGGAACGTTTTTTCATCCCAGCTCGTCACGCCATCGGCGTATGGATATTCGGGCGCCCCGAGCGTGTCCCATGCGAGATGTCCCAGCGGTTCGAGCATCGCGGCAAAGCGCGCCTCGTCCGATGGCGCACGGTCGGCTAGCGCGATCCAGTCCGCCGCCGCCGCATGGGCGTGGGTCATGCCGTACTCAAGACGATTGCCGCGGCTGCGCAGCGCATGAACCAATGCCGTCTTCGCGTCGAAGCCCGATGCCTCCAGCCGCGCCACTTCGCGGGCCATGCGTGGCCGATCGTTGTCGGCGAGTCCGGCATCGAGCCCCTTCAGGGCGCGTTCCTTCATCGCTTCGGCCGGGGGCTCGGTGAGATCAAGGAAGATTTCGCCGTCGCGCAATTCGACCGTGTGGGTGCGCACCGGATCGCGGCCGACGAGCGCCGCGCCGGTCCTCAGATCGAATTTCCAGTTGTGCCAGTTGCAGGTGAGGATGCACTCCAGCCCCTCGGTGCCTTCGCTCAACGGATAGCCTTCGTGCGGGCAGCGGTTGGCTATGGCGAAGATCTCGCCGCCGGATGCGATCATTAGAATCTGTTTGCCGTTTAAGCGCACAACCTTGCGGTTCTTCGCCTTGAGGTCATCGGCAGAAACTCCAGTCGCGGTCCACATGGCGTCGCCTTTTAGAAAGCATGTGCTTTCTAAAATATCCGCCTGCCTTGCTTTTCGCAAGTTAAAGCTTTAGAAAGTTCCCATGCGTGACAAGCATGACACACCACCCACTGGACGGCGCGCGGTTCTGGACCTGATCCAGCGCGAGGGCCCGATTTCTGCCGACGCGATGGCAGAAAAGCTCGGCCTCACCGCGATGGCGGTGCGTCAGCATCTGTATGGGCTCGAAGAGGAGGGGTTGGCCATCTTCGCCGAAGAGGCGCGTCCCCGCGGCCGCCCCGTCAAGCTCTGGCGTTCAACGGCGGAGGCCGCCGGTCAATTCGCAGACTCTCACTCTGCGCTCGCGGTCGATCTCATCGCACAGATGAAGAAGGCTTTCGGCGAGGATGGCATGGATCGCATCCTAAAACTGCGCACCGCCGAACAGGAAAAAGTTTATCGCGCGAAGACCGACGCCGCGCGTTCGCTCAAAGGCAAACTCGACCAGCTCGCGAAGATCCGCTCGGCCGAAGGCTACATGGCCGAAGTGCGCCGCGATGCCGAAACCGGCGACTGGCTGTTTGTCGAGAACCATTGCCCGATCTGCGCCGCGGCGCGTCTCTGCACCGGCCTCTGCCGCGAAGAACTCGCGCTGTTTCATCGCGTGCTGGGCAAGGACATCAAGGTCGAGCGCCTGTCGCACATCCTCGCCGGCGCCGGCCGGTGCGCCTATCGCGTGATGGCGGCGTAAGTACGGCGCCCAATTTCTGCAACATTTCCATATCATAAGTTGCACCAGTTCCTTTGCGCGCTATTTTTCGGCGCGAGCCTGAAGCTGACTTCTCGATCGTGTCCGTGATCTCCTCCCTGTCTTCGCCGTTGCGCCGCTTCGATTCTCTGGGCGTGGTGTTTCGGCGCGACATCCGGTCGAGCGAAATTTTCCGCATTGTTGTCTGTGCCGTTCTTGGCGCCATCGTCGGTGCGTCGGTCGATGGCGCGCGGCAGTTGATCGAATCCCTGCATCAATTCAATTTCGCGCTCGGCAGCCACGATCTGTTGAGCACGGGTCTGCATCTCGATCAGATGCGCGTGCTTGTGGTCCCCATGCTTGGCGGTCTCATCCTCGGCGGTCTGGCACTTCTCGGACGCCGTTACAGCAATCGCGAGATCGTCGATCCTGTGGAGGCGAACGCGCTGCATGGCGGCCGCATGTCGCTCGTCGACAGCCTGCGTCTGTCTTTCGCCGCCCTGTTCTCCAACGCCGCCGGTGCTTCGGTGGGCATGGAGGCGGGATACAGCCAGTTGGGCGCCGGCTTCTTTTCGGCGGTCGGGCAAATCTTTCGCCTGCGCCGCGAAGACGAGCGCATCTTTGTCACGGCCGGCGCGGCAGCGGCGATTGCCGCCGCGTTCAACGCGCCGCTCGCCGGTGCGTTCTATGGTTTTGAGTTGATCCTCGGGCAATACACGATCCGCGCGCTGACGCCGGTGGCGGTCGCAGCGGTGACAGCGACTTTGACCGAGAACGCGCTTTCGACGCCGGCGGAGATATTCCACGTCGCGGGTCCGTTGCCCATTACCAACGAGAGCTATCTGCTGTTCGCGCTGCTCGGCATCCTCGCGGCGGGGATCGGCATCCTGGCGATGCTTGCGGTCACCTGGTCCGAAAAAGGCCTGGGCGCGCTGCCGATCCCCGATTGGCTGCGGCCGGCCGCTGGCGGCATGCTGCTGTCGCTGATCGCGCTCTATTTTCCGCAAGTGCTTGGCAGCGGGCACGGCGCCATCCAATACCATTTCGATGTGCGGCTGGCGTTCTTGCCGCTCGCTGCGCTGGTGCTGGCGAAGATCGCGGCGTCGGCAATCTCCATCGGCGCGGGCTTCCGGGGCGGTCTTTTCAGTTCTTCCCTGCTGCTCGGCTGCGTATTCGGCGCGGCGTTCGCCAGAGCCCTCGCATATTTCGATCCCGCGGTCGCCAGTCAGGAATCCGCGCTCATGCTCGTCGGCATGGGCTCTGTCGCCAGCGCGATTATCGGCGCGCCATTCACGATGGTGTTTCTGGTGCTGGAAAGCACCGGCGATCTGCCGCTGACGATGGGCGTGGTCCTGGGTGTTGTGACGGCGTCGACGATCGTACGGCTGTTGTTCGGATACTCGTTCGCGACCTGGCGCTTTCATCAGCGCGGGCTCGGCATTCGTGGTGCGCATGACATCGGGTGGATCGCGGATCTTACCGTCGGCCGGATGATGCGCTCCGATGCGCGCGTCGTCGGCGCGGAGACGACCATCGCGGCGCTGCGCGAAGCGTTTCCCCTCGGCAGCACCAAGCGGGTGTTCATGACCAACCCGGACGGCAGCTACGCCGGCACCTTCGATCTCGCCAAGGCCTACGAGGTCGCGCGCGACGACACTGCGCTGGTCACGCAGATTTCGAGCCTGGCCGAAAAGCAGGGCCTGTTCCTCTACGCGCATCAGAACGTGCGCACGGCGCTTGCGCGTTTTGAGGAGACGGAAACCGAAGTGCTTCCGGTGATGGCGCTCGGCTCCTCGCCAAAGATCGTCGGCTATCTGACAGAGGGATACGCGCTCAAGCGCTACACGCAGGAAATGGAGCGCCAGCGCAGCGCCGAACTCGGCGAACAGAACCTGTTCTCCATCGGGCCGAAGCCCAGCGCCTGAAAACAAAAAGGCCGCCCCGAAGGACGGCCCTTTCGAAAATCTACGGCCCCGTACCGAATTACTTCGGCAGCACGCCCTCGCGCTGCGCGCGCTTGCGCTGCAGCTTGCGGTAACGGCGGACGGCTTCCGCACGCTCGCGGGCGCGCTTCACGCTCGGCTTCTCGTAATGGCCACGCAGTTTCATCTCGCGGAAGATGCCTTCACGCTGCATCTTCTTTTTCAGCGCCTTGAGCGCCTGGTCGATATTGTTGTCGCGAACGATGATCTGCAAAACTGAGTCTCCTGGCCGTTTCCGAGGGTCGGGCTAGATATCAGACGGCCCCGGGCCTGTCCACCTTCGCCGGTGACCAAATTTGGCGAAAAACCCACCATTTCTTTGACCAATCGGGCCCCGGACCCCATATTCGGGCCATGGCAATCCTGAAAATCGCCCAGATGGGGCACCCGGTCCTGGCCCAGCGCGCCCAGGAGGTCAAAGACCCCGCAGCCCCAGAAATCCGCCGGCTGGTGGCCGATATGGTCGAGACCATGATCGACGCCAATGGCGCAGGGCTGGCCGCGCCGCAGGTCCATGTTCCCTTGCGGGTCGTCGTGTTCCAGGCGCCGGGTGAGCGCACGCCGGACGGCGTCGATGCCGACGAGATGTTCGACCACACCGCGCCGCTGACCGTACTCATCAATCCCGTGATCGAAGTTGTGGAAGATGGGCTGGATGGTGGCTGGGAAGGATGCTTGTCGGTTCCGGGCCTGCGCGGTTTCGTGGAGCGGCCGGCGCACATCCACTATCGCGGCTTCGGCACGGACGGAAAGCTGATCGCGCGCACGGCCAAGGGATTTCACGCCCGTGTCGTACAACATGAATGCGATCATCTTGATGGCGTGCTCTATCCGCAGCGGATGCGCGATATGTCGAAGCTGATCTTCGAATCCGAAGCGCGCCATTGGGTGCGGCGGCAAGAGGAAGAATGAGCGAAGCGCGTTCCAGCGACGATGCCAAGGCAGCGGTCCTCGAAGCCGCGCTGAAGCGTGCGCCGGACGAAGGTTTCACGGACGGCATGCTCGCGGCAGCGGGCAAGGATGCCGGTGTCGCCACCGAGCTGGTGACGCATCTCTTTCCGCAGGGACCGGCAAGTCTGGTCGAGTTCTTCTCTGAACAGAGCGACGCCGCGATGGAGCGGGCGCTGGCTGACAAGGATCTCGCGGCGATGAAAATCCGCGAGCGCATCAGTGCGGCCGTGCTGGCGCGCATCAATGCGATCCGATCGCACAAGGAAGCCGCGCGCCGCGCCGCCGCGTTTCTGCTGATGCCGGCACACGCACCGCTGGGCATGAAGCTGCTTTATTCGACAGTCGATGCGATGTGGCGCGCGGCGGGCGACACCTCGACCGATTTCAATTTCTATACAAAGCGCGCGATCCTCAGCGCGGTCTATTCGTCCACCCTGATGCGTTGGTTCAACGACGCGAGTGAAGACGAAAGCGCGACGCACGAATTCCTCGCGGCACGGATTGAGAATGTGATGCAGTTCGAGAAATTCAAGGCCGAGATGCGCGAACGCGCCAAGGGTATGCCGTCCTTCGCCGATGTGCTGAAAGGCTTCAGCGCGCCGAAGTCTTAGGCGTGATGTAGGTGACGTGGCCCATCTTGCGGCCGGCGCGAATTTCTTGCTTGCCGTAGAGATGCAGCGCGCCGCCCTTGGCTGCGAGCGCTTTCCAGTCCACGGCTTCCTCGCCGATCAGGTTTTCCATGACCGCGTCGGAATGACGCTCTGTCGAACCCAGCGGCCATCCCGCGACGGCGCGGATGTGGTTCTCGAACTGGCTGACCAGACAGGCATCGATCGTCCAGTGCCCGGAATTGTGGACCCGCGGCGCGATCTCGTTCACCAGCAAGCCGTCATTCTTCATTACGAACAGCTCGACCGCGAACACACCGACGTAGCTAAGTGCATCTGCGATTTTCTTTGCGATGGCTTTGGCGTCGTCTGCTTGTGCTGTGCTTAGCCGCGACGGCACCGTAGAGCGGCGCAGGATGTGATCGCCATGCGCATTCTCCGGCGGATCGTAGGCAGCGAAGGAACCGTCGATGCCGCGCACGCCGATGACCGATGCTTCAAACTCGAAATCGACGAAGCCTTCCAGAATGCATGGCGCGCCTTTGAAAGACTCGAACGCGCGCGCGGCGTCATCGCCGGATTTGACCTTGGCTTGCCCTTTGCCGTCATAGCCCATGCGCCGTGTCTTCAGGATCGCAGGCGCATTCGCGATTGCGCGCGCGTCGTTCACGCTGTCGATCTTGGAAAATGGCGCAGTCTTCAGACCCAGCGATGTGACAAAACTCTTTTCGTCGAAGCGATCCTGCGTCACGCCCAATGTTTTGGCGCTCGGATAGACGGCGCGTGTCTGCGCGATGTGTTCGACGGTCGCGACCGGGACATTCTCCCATTCGAACGTCACGACATCGCAGGCTTCGGCGAATTTCGTCAGCGCAGCTTTGTCGTCGAATGCGGCGAGCGTCTGCGCATCGCTCACCTGAAACGCCGGCGCGTCATCGTTCGGCGGCGAATAGATGTGTGTCTTCAATCCCAACCGTGCGGCAGCGAGCGCCAGCATGCGACCGAGCTGTCCGCCGCCGAGAATCCCGATCGTTCCTCCCGGCGCTACGGGAGCTGTGAGCCGCTTCACGTCGCTCATGTGTTGATCGGCGTCTCTGCAACAGAGTCGGTGAGCGCTTTGCGCCAATCGCTGAGGCGTTTGGCGAGCGCGTCGTCGGACAACGCGAGGATCGCTGCAGCATGCAGTGCCGCATTCTTCGCACCAGCTTCGCCGATGGCGAAGGTCGCAACAGGAATACCGCCGGGCATCTGCACGATAGAGAGCAGGCTATCCATGCCTTTGAGCGCCTTGCTTTCCACCGGCACGCCGAGCACCGGCAAGGTCGTCATTGACGCCGTCATGCCGGGCAGGTGTGCGGCACCGCCGGCAGCGGCGATGATCACCTTCAGCCCGCGGCTTGCGGCGGTCTTGGCATAGTCGGCCATGCGGTCGGGTGTGCGATGGGCGGAGACGATCTTGGCTTCGTGTGCCACGCCCAGCTTGTCGAGGATTTCGGACGCCGGGCGCAGGGTCGGCCAGTCGGACTGGCTGCCCATGATGAGGCCTACTTTTGGGGCGGTCATGCTTCCTGCTTCGTCGGGGACCTAAGGAAGCGCCGCAGTATAACGCCGGTCCCGTCGGAGAAAAGTCCTATTTGACCAATGTTTAACCAACCTTAGGCATCGTAAACGGATTGTTAATCCCCACTCTCTAGGGTTGTCGGGCGCCAGAAGGGGACGCGAAGGGGCGATGAAGGTCGACAGGGTAAACACGGCCCGCAGCACGCGCGCGGTGGGCGCCGCGGCGTATGCGCGGCAGGTCGAGGCGGTGAGCGCTGCGTCGGTGCTCGATCCGGTCGCCAACACCAGCGTCCTTGGCATTCCGGAGAATGAATTCACGCCGCGGGTGCGCGACGCGATCATGCAGTTGATGGGCGAGGTCGACTCGCTGCGCCAGGAATTGCAGCAGACGCGCAACCGTCTCGACGAGGCGGAGAAGAACGCGGATCAGGATCAGCTTCTGCCGCTGCTCAACCGCCGCGCCTTCGTGCGGGAGCTGACGCGCTACATCTCGCTCGCCAGCCGTTACGGCACACCGGCGAGCCTCATCTATTTCGATCTCGACGGCTTCAAGCTCGTCAACGACACGCACAGCCATGCGGCCGGCGACGCGGTGCTCGAGCACTTCGCCGATATTCTTCAGCAGAGCGTGCGCGACAGTGACTCCGTCGGCCGACTTGGTGGTGACGAGTTCGGCATCCTGCTCAGCCACGCGAACCAGGACCAGGCGCACAAGAAGGCCGATCAGTTGGCCGAGGCGCTCAACGCCTCGCCGACCGTCTGGCAGGGGCGTTCGATCCCGATCAGCTTTTCCTACGGCGCTTTCGAACTTCGTGCCGGGGACGATGCCGCTGGCGCGATTGCACGGGCGGATGAAGCGATGTACGCGCACAAGCGCGCCGCCGCTACGCGATGATATCGGGCAGAAGCTCGTCTTCGATCCGCGTGATCAGATCCTTCAACTGAAGCTTCCGCTTCTTCAGCCGCGTCAGCTGAATCTGGTCGTTCGCGCCCGAAGAGATCAGCGCGGTGATCGCGGCATCGAGATCGCGATGCTCCTGCGTCAGTTCGGCAAGCTTGGTGCGCAGTTCCGGATGCGCGGGATTTTCTTCGTTCTCGTTCATCTCGGCTTGCGCTTGCCCTTGGTCAGATCTTCGCCCCAGCGCTTCGCATTCGGCCATTCGCAGCCGACAAAGTCGAGCGCACGCGCGACCATCTGGTCGACGAGATCGGACAGCGTCTTGGGCTCCGCGTAGAACGCGGGCACCGGCGGAAGAATGATCGCGCCCATTTCGGCGAGCGCCGTCATCGTGCGCAAATGTCCCAGATGCAGCGGCGTCTCCCGCACCATCAGGATCAGCGGGCGGCGCTCCTTCAAGGTCACGTCGGCGGCGCGGCTCAACAATGTCGTCGTCACGCCGGTCACGATCTCCGACATCGTGCGCACGGAGCAGGGCGCGACGATCATGCCGGCGGTCTTGAATGTCCCTGACGCAATCGCCGCGCCGATGTCGCCGATCGCATAAATCTTGTCCGCTTTCGCCGCGACCTGCTTTGGCTTCAGTGTCGTTTCATAGGCGATCGTCATCTCCGCCGCCTTGCTCATCACAAGATGCGACTCGATTCGCAGCTCCTTCAAAGCCTCGAGTAGCCGGATTCCATAGGCGACGCCCGACGCGCCGCTGATCCCCACCACAAGCCGCTTTTTTTGCCCGTTTTCCGCCGGTTCCCGTGTCATTTGTTCCCTTTACCCCTCCGCAAGCACGACGGAAAGAGGAGCGTGACAGAGGGGAGTGATGGTGATCTACTTCCAAGGCCTAAATGAAGAGGTATCGCATGGCACTTCAACAGGGGCATATCCAGGAACTCTCCGAAAAACATCAAAAACTCGAAGATACGATCAACGCCGAGATGGCGAATCCCGAATGGGATGAGATCAGGGTCTCGGCGCTGAAAAAAGAAAAGCTCCGGATCAAAGACGAACTTGAACGACTGCGAAGCAGTCTCCACTAAACCGCAAAACTCACTCGGCTGGCTGCAGCGCTGGCGATTCCGCGCGTATGCGTGAGAACACCAGCGCCGCCAGCACGAGGCACAGGCTCCCCGCCAGAAACGCCGCGCCCGGAAAATAGACCGGCGCGTTGCCACTTGAGAAATACGCAAACAGATTGGTGAGCAGCGGCGGTGCGACGATCGACGTCAGGCTGCCGACGCAGGCGAGCGCGCCTTGCAATTCGCCCTGTTCTTTCGGCCCGACCATCTTCGACATGATTGCGTTCAGCGCCGGCTGGAAAAATCCGATCAGCGCGAACGGCACCATGCAGGCGAACATCTCCCAACTCTCCGTGGCAAACGCGTAGCCGGCAAAGCCGATCGCCGCGCCGGAGAGGCCGACATAGACCGACGCGGCTTCACCGATCTTCGGGATCACGATGCGGACGAGGATGCCGTAAACGACGCCCATCAAAGCGCCGACGGTCATCAACGCATAGCCGACAAGCTGCGGCGTCCAGTGGAATTTGAACATCACATAGTAGGAGAACACGGCCGGGTTCGCGTCGTGCGCAAGCCGCATCAGAATCAGCACGATACAGAACAGATAGATGCCGGGAAAGCGCTTGAGTGCCACCAGCGCACCGACGGGATTGGCGCGCCAGAACTCGAATTTGCGGCGGTTCTCCGGCGCCAGCGACTCCTTGAGGATGAAGAACCCGAACAGGCCGTTGAGCACGGACAGGCCCGCTGCGACGAAGAAGGGCAGGCGCGGATCGGTTGCGCCCAGCAATCCGCCGATCACCGGCCCAAGGATGAACCCGACACTGAACGCCGCGCCGGTGATGCCGAAATTCGCCGCGCGTTTTTCCGGCGGCGTGATGTCGGCGATATAGGCATAGGCCGTCGTGTAACTCGCGCCCGCGATGCCGGAGAGGAAGCGGCTGACGAACAGCCAGAAGATCGTCGGCGCGATGCCGGTGATGAAATAATCGAAGCCCAGCATCAGGATCGAGGCGATCAGAATCGGTCGGCGCCCGAAGCGGTCGCTTAAGTTTCCGATCAGCGGCGCGCACAGGAACTGCATCAGCGCGAACACGAAGAACAGCCAGCCGCCCCAGCGCGCCGCCCCGCTCATGTCTTCGCCGGTCAATTGCGAAATGATCTTCGGCGCGACCGGGATGATGACGCCGAGCCCGATCGAGTCGACCAGCATCGTCACGAAGATGAAGATGAGTGCCGTGCGGCTCCCATAGGTCTGCGATGTTGCTTCGGTCACGGACGGCCCCTCGATCAGCGCCGCGAACCTAAAGCCAACGGAGCGGGACGTCTTGTAGAAAAATGCCGGGCCATTGGCCCTCTCATCTTCGTCATGGCCGCCCTCGTGGCGGCCATCCATTTTCCAGATGCCCGATGCCCGTAGCTTGAGTTCATGGATGGCCGGGACAAGTCCGGCCATGACGGACGAGAGAGTGTTGTGAGAATATCTAATCCAGTCCCAGCATCTTGCGCACTTCGGCGTCGACCTCTTGCCAGGGGCGCTTGCCGCTGTAGCGCGCGGAGCCGATGACAAGGTTCATCTGCCCGTCGTCCGACAGCAGCGGTGCGGAGAAGAACTCGCCGGTGAGGAAACTCATATTGTTGGTGTCCTCGCGGCCAAGGAACCGGAGCGGCACTTTCATGCCCAGGGTTGCATCCAGCGCTCCATACCAGCGCGGCAGGATCGCGGGCGGGACCGCCTCGTCGACGAATTTGCCGGTGAGATCGCCCAGGATCTGCGCGAAGGATGTGCCCATCAGGCGCACGCGGTAGCGCCGCCCCGAATCTTCGCCGATGCGCTCGTAGATCGCGATATCGCGCAGGAAGGATTTGAGGACCCGCGGCGACATCGCACGACGGAATGGAATGCCGCCCGCACCGGCCTCGGCCCGCCAGACGTCCAGAAGCTTGATCAGGTCGGGGTGGCTGAAGCGGAGCGTGACATCGCAGAGCGAATGCCATTCTCCCGCTTTGGCAGCACGGTTGTATTCGGCGGCATCGCCGATGATCGGACCCATCCACTCCCCCGTGCCGAACACCGCGTTCTGCCCGGCAGAACTCTATCCCTGATTCGGTAAAGGAGCCAAGAAAATCGAATAACAACAATGGGTTGCAATTGCTACGTGGACTTGTAGCGCGGATTTGTTCAACCCGTTTCCAGTGCTTCCAGGCGCGCCGAAACCAGTTCGCGCGCACCACAAGCGCGCGGCTTTCGCGGATCAAAGCCGCGACGGCGCAATGCGCGTCGCAATGGGCGCGGCTGTAAAGGCCGTGCCTGCGGCGATTGCTGTTTCCGGGCTGTCCGCCACGTTTTCGGCGAAGACTGGGCTCAGCCATTCGAACCCGGATTTTCGTCGGGGGGTACCCCCTCGGCGCTTTTCGCGGCGGCCGCGGCCTCCGCCGCCGCCTCGGCATCGCGCTCCGCCCACTCTTCCTTGAGCCAACGGTCGAGCGGCGGGTGGGACGACGAGCGCGGAAGTTCATACTCTGTTCGGCGGCTCTCCCACTCCTCGTCCGTCAGCCGCCGCCGGTTGCGGATTTTGGCCGCCATATCCGCTTTGGATTCTGCCTTCGCGTCCGACCGCTTTACATGAATGTTGTGGTTGAACTCGCCCGCATATTTGCCGAGCGCCACGACGATCTGCGCACTGACCGCGCCGATCTTCACCGCCTCGCCGATATGGTTGTTGCGGCGATGACCGTATTCGTCGTCGCCGTCCACATTGTCGGCACGCGCAACCGATCCGCGCATGGCGTCGGTCAGCAATTCGAGCTGGGTTTCCATTCTTTCTTCGAGGCGCCGCGCGGCGGATTCGAAGCGGTCCGTTTTTCGCCCGGCGGCGTTTTCTTCCTTCATGCGCGCATTTTACGCCCGCTTTGGAGGTGTTCGATAAGGAATGGCCAAGAAAATTCAAAACATGAGCGTTTCCGCGGAGAAAATAATTTTTTCCAGCCTTGTTCGATAGGCGCGGTTCAGTCGCCCGAGAATGCTCTTCTGGCGCGCTCTTTCTTGTCGTCGTCGCCGCTCTTGAGCGAATGGGCGAGCAGGGTCTGCTTCAGCGCCGGCGGTACGAGTGCGAGATCGTTCGGGCGCTTCTTGCGGAAATCCCAGCCTGCCAGGAAACGCGCAAGGCCTTCGGTCTGCGCATTGTCCAGCGCCGACGACTGCGCAACCTCGAGAATTCTGGCTGTCGGATAATCCAACAGAAGATCGCCGGGAATATCTTCGTATGCCGAATAGCCGGACCACAGATCGGTGTCCGTGCCGTACCATTTCAGAAGCGTGAGAATGCGCTCACGTTCGTCCGGGATTGCTTTCGCGAGCGGTGCGCGGAACGGCGCGGCATCGGGGATCGGCTCGTACGGATCCTGCGCGTCCCAGGTGCTGCGAAGCGCGGGCGGCATCACGGCGAGCCAGCGCGTTTGCGCCGCCTCGATTTTCTTCCAACGCTCCTCCCTGGCGCGCTCTTCCTCGACATCGGAATTCGACGGCTTCACGCCGAGTTTGATGAGCAGGGCTTTGAGCGTGTCCGGCGAACCTGTCACGCCGATCTCGTCGCCGGGCTTCTGATCGCGATAGAGCAGCATGACCTGACACGTGAAGCAGATCACGAAATCATATCGATGGGTCTTGTATTGAATGGACAGGGCCTGGCGCGGCTCGAAGCAACCGCCGAGAGCACCGTTCCATTGCTTGACGGCGTTGCTGAATTCGGCGGCTGCGGTTCGCATGTCATCGCCCGCGACCGGAGCATGACCGAGCACCTTGTGGCCATAGAAACTCGCCGCCGCATTCGTCTCGATCACGGTTGGCTCGAGCGAATAGATCTCCATGCGCTCCGGCGCGGACAGCGCTTGCGCGAATTCGGCAGGCAGCGCGTTGTCTCCTGCGTACGCCGCGCCGGTTATCAGCCACAGCCAGCAAAGCGCGATAAGGCAGGCCAATCTTCTCATGGCGCCAGCCTATCACAATCTTCGCGTGTCTGGCAGGCGAGAGGGGCGCCGGCGGGTGTCGCTGTCGGCGCCCCTTTACCCCCAGACCCCTGCGCCGCGTCGCGGCCTCGTGGCAGAGCTCCTAATTCGGCAGCACGTAGAGCGTGACGCTGGGCGACGGCACGGTGTCGTTGAGCTTGCTCTTCTTCCACGCGATATCGGACACGCGCTGGATCGTGTTGCTCGCGGTCAGGCGCCACACCTGCGCCGTGCCGCTCTTCTTGAAGTGCGCGAGCTGCAGCGTCACCGGCGTGTTGCCGCTCAAATCTTTCGCCACCACCATCACCGTCATGGTCTTGTCCTTGCGCAGTGCCGCGAACGCCGAGAGATCGTCGGGCGAGGGCGCGCTCGCCGAGACCGACGTGTCGCCGAAGCCCGAATTCGCACCGTCGTAATTGCGATACATCTGCATCGCCTTGAAGGTCGGCGTCGACTGGTCCGGCACCGTCCAGCGCGTCGCCATGTCGAGGCCCTCGCGGCCGAAGATGCCGTAGATATCGGCCTGCGTGGTCGCGCCGTTGATGTGGCTTTCGTCGCCCCAATTGTATTCGGTGATCGCAACCGGCGTGCCCGCGTAATACTGATCGCTGATCCAGCCTTTCAGGCGCGGGATCAGATTGACCTTGTCGTTGATCCAGCTTTTGGATGTGTAGTTCGGATCCCACAGTTCGCGCGTCGACTGGTTGCGCAGCAGCTGCATGCTGGTCGAGTTGTCGTCGCCGTACTCGCCGCTCTGCGGATAATAGTGGACGCTCAGCACATCGACGGGATGACCGGCCGCCTTCCATTGGCTCAGCAGCCACGGGATGTAATCCATTCCGCCCTGCTCGCCGTCATGATCGGGCCAGCAGCAATAGCCGTGCGCCGCTGCGTATTGCTGGTCGTAGCCGGAATAGAAATAGGCTTCCCAGCCCCATTCCTCCGGCGCCACGACCTTGGCGTGGGGATCGAGCTTCTTGATCGCGGCGGATTCGGCGATGACCTTGTCGCGATATTCGTCCGCATGCGGACCGATCGGATGGATGTCGCGATGGGTCGAGAACCAGATGCTCGACTCATTGTCCATCAGGTAATAGCCGACGCCGCCGTCCTTCGACTTGCCCCAGGTCGACGTCAGGTGCTGCAGCCATTTCTGCTCCAGCTTCGTGCTGTCCTTGATATAGGCGATGGAGGGATCGTTGCCGGTGATCGGCGTCGCGCAATCCGGCATCAACCCGTCGCCCGCATCGCTGTCATAGGGATCGAAGCCGCACTGGCTGGGATAGGTGCTCGCCGGAAAGCTCGGCAGGATCGAGCGCTTGTTGCCGAGTTTCGCCACCCAGCCCGCCAGCGGGATGGTGAGCATCGGCTGCGCGTTCTGCGATTTGGTATCGGAGACGAAATCGTCGGCGGACTTGCCCGGTGTGCCGTCGCCCTGCGGATAGGATTCGAAATACCAGTCGGCGTCGAGGTTCTCGGCATCCTGCGCCCAGTTGTAGTCCGTCATGTTGTTGCCGCCCATGCGATTGAGCGGCGCGTTCAACAGCGCGAGATCGGACTTCGACGCGAATGCCACGCCGTAAATGTTTGGATTGATCGCATGCCGGTTCGCCGTCGCATCGATGGCGACAGTGACTGCGGGATTGGTCGCAAACGCGCCCGTCGAAATCATGACCGCGCCGAACGCAATCGAAAGACGGCTGAGCTTCATCGGGCATCCGATCGTTCGCAAAACGCGCGATGATAGCGCCGCCGGGGACACAACGGCCAACGCTTATCTCGGGAGGTGAACGACCCGTTTCAGGACTACCGGGAATTTGAGCGAGTGCGGCGGAGCGCGAACCACGCGATCCCGGCCAAAAGCACGGCGGTGCAGACAATGCTTCCCTCCGGCCCGTCCGCTCCGCCGGTCAGATAGCCGGGGCCGGTGCTGTGCATCTGCACAAACAGGGCAGGCAGGTGCGTGTCCAATCCGGTGACGCGGGATTCAAATCCGACGGCGAGAATCCAGTTCCAGCCCGAATGCCAGCCCATCACGCCCCAGATATGACCTCTGCGGATCGCCCACGCACAGGCGAACAGCGCGAACAGTCCCGTGTTCAGATAGACAAGCGGCGCGGCGCCGCGCCCGGAATGCAGAAGCAGGAACACGGCGCTGGACAGAATGACGGCAAGCACGATGCCGAGCTTCGGCGCGATCGCCGAAAGCGCCCAGCCGCGGAACACAAGTTCTTCGGCGCTCGATTGCAGTGCAAAGCTCACGCACAGCGCAGCGATGCTCGCGAGCGCCATCGGCGATTGGAACGCCGGCGCAATTGCGCCGGCCTGAAAGCCACCCGCAAGCCAGATGCCCGCAACAATCGCCGATGCCATGCCGACTCCGGTGAGATGCCCGGCGAGAAACCTGCCCAGCGAACGATCCGCGACCATTCCGGCCGAGGCAAAACTGCGCCGTTCGACAAACCGGATCCAGCCCAGCACTGCGAGCGCAAGCAGCCCGAACGGTATGGTGAGAAACAGAATGAAGCTGAGCAGCCCGTTCGGATTGTCGTCGGCGCCGAGCAACCCCGCCTTCCCCATCGCGATCTCCGGCCCAATCCCCGTCAGGACGACGAAGAAGATGATGAGAAACGGCACGAGGAGGCCCCACGGCATCCAGCCCTTCGCGGTGTCGGGCGTATAGAGAATTCGCTGTGTCATCGCCCGATATGGGCGCGGCCTGTCACGCGTTTATAGAACGATCGTGCGCGCGTGCGGCGCGGAGCCAGGCCTTGGGCGTCAGCCCGAACGTCTTCTTGAACAGCCGGCCGAAATGGCTCTGATCCGAAAAGCCGCAGGCGATCGCGATGCCGGCGGTGCTGCCACCCTCCAGCATCATGCGCCGCGCGCGGTCGAGCCGGCGTGCCGTGAGATAGCGATACGGGCTCGTCCCGAACGTCGCACGGAAATCGCGCGACAACTGCCAGCGGTCGCGGCGCGTGACGTGCTCCAGATCGCCAAGCGAGATGTCCCGTACGATATGCGCCTCGATGTGATCCCGCGCGATGAGTGCCGCGCGCCGGTCCATCGGACGGCCCGCTTTCTCGCAGCTGCCGGCGGCTTCGAGCGCGTGGGCGAGATCGGACAACGCGTCGTGTTCTTCGATCTCGGTCAAGGGACGTTCAAGATCGTCGAGCAGCGCGGACACCGCCCGCCGCAAACGCGCGTCGCTGCTCACGCCGTCCTTGATGAACGGCAGCGGCCTTCCGCCCAACGCATCCTGGATGCGCACCGGCGCGAGATACGCCGTGCGATAGCGAAACACCGTTCCGTCTCCCGAACGTCCGTCATGCAGTTCGTCGGGATGAAGAACCACGACCTGTCCGGGCAGCGACGCCCGCGTGCTGCCGCGATAGTCGAACGCCTGAACGCCTTCGAGCGTCATGCCGATGGCGTAGGTGTCGTGCCGATGCGGCGTATAGGCCGCCCCCGCAAGCCGTGCGTCGATGCGGTCGAGAGTGCCCGGCGCACGCACAATTCTGTCTACGCAAGGCGCGGGCATCACAAATCCTGTCGCTGCATGGCGATGGAGCTTATGTCGGACGACAGACGCCCCGTTTCAAGACTACAGGAGTTTCGAGCCAGCAGGCCGGCCAACAGCTAGTCCCACCAGAAATACCACCAGTCAGAAGCCATAAGCGTGGCCGCAAGTGCGCTGTAGGTTTCCACGCCTTGGTCAATAATATCGTTACAGTAGACATATTGTTCGCGTGCAAGCGCGAGCGCCTCGTCGCGGCTCTCGGGACGGCGCTGAACTGTCAGATTGAGGGTGTCGGAAGCGACGCCGACCAGTTCGACGCCATAACGATCGCGCCAGGTCCGCATCGCCGCGACATGATATTCGGCGGCCGGGCAGGCATTCCATCCACCGAAGCGCAGATAGGCCGGGATCGTCGTCCAGTCATCCGTCGGGAAGATCGCGATGTGCACCTTCGGAAGAACGCCGCCTTTATAGTTCGTCACCACGGTAAGACCCGAAGACACGTCCCGGGACGCTTCCACGGATTTTGGCCATTCTCCCAGCTTCGGTTCCTGTGGCTCGGTCATCATGCGCTGCCACACTTCTTCTCTGGACAGCG